>CAMDFY010000191.1 GCA_945897705.1 Bifidobacterium breve
AGGGCGAACTGGTGTCATTCCGGTACGGCTCCCTTGATGATTCGGCACCGCACATCGTGGTGGCGACCACCCGGATCGAGACCATGCTCGGTGATACCGCGATCGCGGTGCACCCCGACGATGACCGCTACCGGCACCTGGTGGGCACCACCGTGCCGCATCCATTCCAGGATCGCGAGATCGTGATCGTCGCCGACACACACGTCGACCCCGAATTCGGCACCGGCGCAGTCAAAGTCACGCCGGCCCACGATCCGAACGACTTCGACATCGGTATGCGGCACAACCTGCCGATGCCCTCGATCATGGACACCAGGGGCCGAATCGCCGAAACCGGGACGACGTTTGACGGGATGGACCGCTTCGAAGCCCGGGTCAAGGTCCGTGAGGCGCTTGCCGAGCAGGGTCGGATCGTCGCCGAGAAGCGTCCCTATCTGCACAGTGTCGGGCATTCCGAACGCAGCGGCGAGCCGATCGAGCCACGGTTGAGTCTGCAATGGTGGGTCAAGGTCGACTCGCTGGCCAAGGCCGCCGGGGACGCGGTGCGCGGTGGCGATATCGTCATTCACCCCAAGAGCCTGGAGCCGCGCTGGTTCGCCTGGGTCGACGACATGCACGACTGGTGCATATCCCGTCAGCTGTGGTGGGGGCACCGGATTCCGATCTGGCACGGCCCGGACGGGCAACGGGTGTGTGTGGGCCCCGATGAGACACCGCCCGAGGGCTGGGAACAGGACCCGGATGTGCTCGACACGTGGTTCTCGTCTGCGCTGTGGCCGTTCTCGACCATGGGTTGGCCGGATCGCACACCGGATCTCGAGAAGTTTTATCCGACAAGCGTCTTGGTCACCGGCTACGACATCCTGTTCTTCTGGGTAGCCCGAATGGTGATGTTCGGTACCTTCGTCGCGCACGACGACGCCATCACCAACGGCGGCCGGCGCGGTCCGCAGATGCCGTTCTCGAACGTCTTTCTGCATGGTCTTATCCGTGACGAGCACGGCCGCAAGATGAGCAAGTCCCGGGGCAACGGGATCGACCCATTGGACTGGGTGGAGTTGTTCGGCGCCGACGCGCTGCGCTTCACCCTGGCCCGTGGCGCCAGTCCGGGCGGTGACCTGTCCATCGGCGAAGACCACGCCCGCGCATCGCGCAACTTCGCCACCAAGCTGTTCAACGCCACGCGGTTTGCGTTGATGAACGGGGCTGCCCCGGCACCGTTGCCGGATGCGAGTGAATTGACCGACGCCGATCGCTGGATCCTGGGCCGGGCCGAAGAGGTTCGCGCAGAAGTGGATTCAGCGCTTGACGAGTACGAGTTCGGCCGGGCGTGTGAGTCGCTGTACCACTTCGCCTGGGACGAGTTCTGCGATTGGTACCTCGAACTTGCCAAAGTGCAACTGGCAGATGGGCTGGGAGGCACCACCGCGGTTCTGGCTGCGGTACTGGATGTGCTGCTCAAGCTGCTACACCCGGTGATGCCCTTCGTCACGGAGGTGCTGTGGAAACAGCTGACCGGTGCGGAATCGCTGGTCGTTGCGCCGTGGCCGGCACCCTCCGGTATTGAGTCAGATCCCGTTGCCGCTCAACGGATCAGCGATGTGCAGAAACTCGTCACCGAGGTACGCAGATTCCGCAGCGATCAGGGGCTCGCGGATCGGCAGAAGGTGCCGGCCCGACTCGGCGGCGTCGACGCGGCCGGACTAACCGGTCAGGTCGGTGCGGTGACTGCGCTGTCCTGGTTGACCGATCCGGCGGCTGAATTCACTCCGACTGCCAGCGTCGAGGTTCGACTGTCCACAGGAACCGTTGATGTCGAACTGGATACCTCGGGCAGCGTCGACTTCGATGCCGAACGTCGCCGACTGGAGAAGGATCTCGCCGCCGCGCAGAAGGAACTCGCCGCGACCACAGCCAAACTCGATAATCAGGCGTTCCTGGCCAAGGCCCCGGGCGACGTCGTCGAAAAGATCCGCAGCCGCCAGCAGATCGCCCGCGAGGAAACCGCCCGGATCGGCGCACGCCTGGCTTCGCTCGCATGAGCACCCAGACTCCGACGCCCGCCGATATCGCCGAACTCCTCCAGGTCGAACATCTCCTCGACCAACGCTGGGGGGAAACCCGACTCGAACCGAGCACCGCCCGCATCGGTGCGCTGATGGACTTGCTCGGCGCGCCGCAGCGCAGCTATCCGTGCATCCATGTCGCCGGCACCAACGGCAAGACCTCAGTGGCGCGAATGATCGACGCCCTGTTGACCGCGTTGGACCGCCGGACCGGACGTACCACCAGCCCACACATGCAGTCGGCGATTGAGCGCATCGCCATCGATAATCAACCGATCAGCCCGGCGCGCTATGTCGAAACCTATTGTGAAATCGAGCCGTTCGTTCACCTGGTGGATGCCCAGTCGCAGTCCGGTGAGCTCGGGGAGGTCGGCCCGGCGATGAGCAAGTTTGAGGTCGTCACCGCGATGGCGTTCGCCGCGTTCGCCGACGCACCGGTTGACATTGCGATAGTTGAGGTCGGTATGGGCGGACGCTGGGACGCCACCAACGTCATCGACGCGCCGGTCGTGGTCATCACGCCGATAGGTCTGGACCACACTGAGTACCTGGGCGAGACCATCGCCGAGATCGCCGCCGAGAAAGCCGGTGTGATCTCTGCGCCGCGTGGGGATCTCGTACTCGTCGACACCGTTGCGATCATTGGCCGTCAGATGCCCGAAGCGATGGAGGTGCTGTTGACGCAAGCGATGCGCAGCGATGCCGCCGTGGCGCGGCAGGACTGCGAATTCGCCGTGGTGAGCCGCCGGGTCGCGGTCGGCGGCCAACTGCTCGACCTGCAGGGCCTCGGCGGGGTGTACACCGACGTATTCCTGCCGCTGCACGGCGAACACCAGGCTGACAACGCTGCGATGGCACTGGCGGCCGTCGAGGCGTTCTTCGGCGCCGGTCCGGACCGCCAACTCGACGTCGAGGCGGTGCGTGCCGGTTTCGCCGCGGCGGTCAGCCCGGGCCGTCTTGAGCGGATGCGCAATTCCCCGGCGGTGTTCATCGACGCGGCGCATAACCCGGCCGGGGCGACCGCCCTGGCGACAGCTCTGACAGAAGAGTTCGAATTCCGTTTTCTGGTCGGCGTGCTCGCCGTGCTCGAGGGCAAGGACGTCGACGGAATGCTGCTCGCACTAGAACCCGTGTTCAACATGGTGGTGGTCACCGACAACGGCTCGCCACGCGCGTTGGACGTCGAGTCCCTGGCGCTGCGTGCCGAGGAGGTGTTCGGCCCGGATCGGGTGCTGCGCGCATCGACGTTGCCCGACGCACTCGAGGTGGCGACGGCCCTGGTGGAGGACGGGTCAGAGGGATACTCCGGGTCCGGCATTGTGGTCACAGGTTCGGTGGCGACCGCGGGCGCGGCGCGCACCCTGTTTCGGAAGGACCCGCTGTGACCGGCCCGCCCACATCCGCTGGCGCGGCCCCGGATCCCTGGAAGAGCTTCCGCGGCGTGATGGCCGGCACCCTGATCCTGGAGACGATCACCGTGCTGCTGGCGCTGCCCGTGGTCAAGGCCGTCGGAGGTGGACTGACACCGTGGTCGACCTCATATCTGGTGGGATTCGCCGTTCTCCTGGTGGTGCTGGCCGGGATACAGGGCCGGCCCTGGGCCATCTGGGTGAACCTCGGGGCGCAACTGCTACTTGTTGCCGGATTCTTGATCTACCCGGCGATCGGGTTCATGGGCCTGCTCTTCGGTGTCGTGTGGGGCGTCATCGCGTACCTGCGCGCCGAGGTGCTACGTCGCGAGCGGTTGGGCCTACTGCCGGGCCAGCAAAGGCCGAACGACTGAGCAGGTACGCTCTGGGCCGTGACGGAACGCACCCTGATGCTGATCAAACCCGACGGCGTGCAGCGGGGGCTGGTCGGTGACATCATCGGCCGGATCGAACGCAAGGGCCTGACCATCGTCGCGCTCGAGCTCAAGAATGTTGACGACGTGCTGGCCCGGGCCCACTACGCCGAGCACGCTGACAAGCCGTTCTTTGCCTCGCTGCTGGAGTTCATCACCTCGGGTCCGGTGCTCGCCGCAGTTCTGCAGGGGCCCCGCGCGGTGGCCGCGTTCCGCCAGCTCGCGGGCGGGACCGATCCGGTGGAGAAGGCCAGTCCCGGCACCATCCGCGGTGATCTGGGCCTGGAGACGCAGTTCAACCTGGTGCACGGCTCGGACTCGCCCGAGTCGGCCGCCCGCGAAATCGCCCTCTGGTTCCCGGCCGGCTGAGACCATTCCCCGGCGCAGGCTCCCGGCCGGGCCCACGGTGTGGGATACTCAAGATCGATGCCCGGCAACGGGCACCCGGAATGAGACTTCAGACGTGCGCGACTACCGCTGCCTGCGGTACGGCGCGGACCGTTAACGGCCGTCATTCACACCAAAGACAGACGAGCCCGGGCAGCCGCCCGGGCCGACAGCGAAGCCCTCGAGTGGCCGCGTCGA
>CAMDFY010000192.1 GCA_945897705.1 Bifidobacterium breve
GCCCTGGCCGGACTGGCGGTCCGGGGGTGGCTGCTGCGGGCACTGGCGATTCTCGTGGCGACGGTGTGCGTGCTGCTGGCCTATTTGGGCGTCAGCCTGATGGTGATGCCCGATGTCGCTCCGCGTGGTGCGGAACTGGCCGACGTGCCGGTGATGGACCTCGTCGCCAGTCAGCGCCATCTCACCGGCGCCGCGCTCACCGTGGCGGCCGCGATCTGCTCGCTCATCGCGGCGGTCCTGATGATGCGTGCGGCGACATCGGAGCCGCGTCGGGCCGCCAAATACGCGGGAGCCGCGGGTGCGGGGCAGGGCATCGGCGTGGCCGAGATGTCCGAACGAGGCATGTGGGACGCTCTCGACGTGGGCCGGGACCCTACGGACCCGGACGCGCCGACCGCCCCGGTGGCCGACCGGGGCACCGAGGGTCGGTGACGGGGGATGCTCACGCAGCGGTTACCCTTTCACCCACGCCCACCAGTTCGTCAGACACCGCCAGAGGGGACCCGGCTGTCATGAGTTCGGCAACAGTACTCGACTCCATTCTTGAAGGAGTCTGTGCTGATGTCGCCGCGCGTGAAGCACTGGTGAGCATGGCCGACGTCAAGGCGGCAGCCGAGGCGGCACCCGCGCCGCGTGACGTCCTCGCGGCGTTGCGTGCACCCGGAATCGGCGTGATCGCAGAAGTCAAGCGGGCCAGCCCCTCCCGCGGCCAACTCGCCGCGATCGACGATCCGGCGGAACTGGCCAGGGCCTACCAGAGCGGTGGCGCCCGAGTGATCAGCGTGCTGACGGAAGAACGCAGGTTCAAGGGTTCGCTCGCCGATCTGGACGCGGTCCGCGCCGCCGTCAGCATCCCGGTGCTCCGCAAGGACTTCATCGTTCGGCCCTACCAGATCCATGAGGCTCGCGCCCACGGCGCGGACATGCTTCTGCTGATCGTCGCCGCACTGGGCCAGTCGGCACTGGTGTCGATGCTCGACCGCACCGAGTCGCTGGGAATGACCGCGTTGGTGGAGGTGCACACCGAAGAGGAAGCCGACCGCGCGCTGCAAGCCGGCGCCAAGGTGATCGGGGTCAATGCCCGCAACCTCAAGACCCTCGACGTGGACCGCAACTGCTTCGGCCGGATCGCGCCCGGCCTGCCCTCGGACATCATCCGGATCGCCGAGTCCGGGGTACGCGGCCCGGCGGACCTGCTGGCCTACGCCGGGGCCGGCGCCGACGCGGTCCTGGTCGGCGAGGGCCTCGTCACCAGCGGCGATCCGCGGGGCGCGGTGGCGGATCTGGTGACCGCCGGAGCGCACCCGTCATGCCCGAAACCGGTTCGCTGAGTCAGATCGACGAGTCCCGATATGGCTGACACCACCACGCCCGACCTGCCCCGCACCAGTGCGGCCGTCGCCGAGTCCACGATCCACGATCCGGACGCGCGCGGCCACTTCGGGGTCTTCGGCGGCCGGTATGTCGCGGAGGCTCTGATGGCCGTCATCGAAGAGGTCACCGCGGCCTATGAGAAGGCCCGAACCGACCAGAGGTTCCTCGACGAACTCGATTCCCTGCAGACCCATTACGCCGGGCGACCCTCGCCGCTGTATGAGGCCACCCGCCTGGGGGCTTACGTCGGCGGTGCCCGGATCTTCCTCAAGCGTGAAGATCTCAACCACACCGGTTCGCACAAGATCAACAACGTTCTCGGCCAGGCACTTCTGGCGCGGCAGATGGGAAAGACCCGTGTCATCGCCGAGACCGGGGCCGGCCAGCATGGCGTGGCGACCGCGACCGCGTGCGCCCTACTGGGTTTGGATTGCGTGATCTACATGGGAGCGGTGGACACCGCCCGCCAAGCGCTCAACGTCGCGCGGATGCGACTACTCGGCGCCGAGGTGGTCGCCGTGCAGTCCGGATCGAAGACCCTCAAGGATGCTGTTAACGAGGCCTTCCGGGATTGGGTGGCCAACGCCGACGACACCTATTACTGCTTCGGAACCGCTGCGGGACCGCACCCGTTTCCGTTGATGGTGCGTGACTTTCAGCGTGTCATCGGGATGGAGGCTCGCGCCCAGATCCTGGATCGGACCGGCCGCTTGCCGGATGCGGTGACCGCGTGTGTCGGCGGGGGATCCAATGCGATCGGCATCTTCCATGCCTTCATCGATGATCCTGGGGTACGACTGATCGGCTACGAGGCCGGCGGTGACGGTGTGGAGACCGGCCGACACGCCGCGACGTTCTCCGGCGGAACACCGGGCGCCTTCCAGGGGTCGTACTCCTACGTCATGCAGAACGACGACGGGCAGACCATCGAATCTCATTCCATTTCCGCCGGATTGGACTATCCGGGTGTCGGGCCCGAGCACGCTTTCCTGAAGGAGGCCGGTCGCACCGAATACCGGCCGATCACCGACACCGAGGCGATGGACGCCTTCAAACTGCTGTGTCGACTTGAGGGCATCATCCCGGCCATCGAGACCGCGCACGCGATCGCCGGCGTGGTCGATCTCGCGGCTGAACTCGGACCGGAGTCGATCATTCTGATTAATCTGTCCGGTCGCGGAGATAAAGACGTGGAGACCGCCGCGCGGTGGTTCGGTCTCCTCGACGGCGCGAAGCCCGGTGCGACGTGATCAGGAAGCCCGGTGTCGCGTGACGATTAAACACAGCCCGCCGAGTCGGCTGGGGCCGATTTTCGACGCCTGCCGTGCCGAGGGCCGCGCGGCGCTGATCGGGTACCTGCCGACCGGTTACCCCGACGTTTCGACCTCGATTGACGCGATGGTGGCGATGAGCCAGACCCAGTGCGACATCATCGAAGTCGGTGTTCCGTACTCCGATCCGGGAATGGACGGCCCGGTGATCGCGACTGCCACCGACAGCGCTCTACAGGCCGGCGTCCGGGTCAGCGACACCCTGCGTGCCGTCGAGGCCATCAGTGCCGCCGGCGGCAACGCGGTGGTAATGACCTACTGGAATCCCGTGCTGCACTACGGCATCGACGCCTTCGCCCGGGACCTGGCTGCCGCCGGGGGATTGGGCATGATCACCCCGGATCTCATTCCGGACGAGGCCGAAGCATGGCTGGCGGCATCGGAACGGCATGACCTGGACCGGATCTTCCTGGTTGCGCCGTCGTCGACGCCGGAAAGATTGGCGCGCACCGTCGAGGCGTCCCGAGGTTTTGTCTACGCCGCCTCGACCATGGGTGTTACCGGTGCCCGTGACGCAGTGTCGGTTGCTGCTCCGGAGTTGGTGCGCAGAGTCAAGGCGATCTCCGACATCGCGGTCGGGGTGGGCCTCGGGGTGCGTTCCGGTGCGCAGGCCGCCGAGATCGCCGAGTACGCCGACGGGGTGATCGTCGGCTCGGCACTGGTGTCCGCACTGGGCGGCAACGGGGTCGACGGCGTCAGCGCGGTGCGCACGCTGACCGGCGAACTGGCTGCGGGGGTGCGGGAAAAGGTGCCTGCGACGTGACGACAACGGTGCTCGCCTATTTCCCGAGCCCTGCCCAGGGTGTGTGGTACCTCGGACCTTTTCCGGTTCGGGCCTACGCGCTGTGCATCATCGCCGGCATCATCGCCGCCCTGGTCATTGGTGACCGTCGATGGGCGGCGCGGGGCGGCGAGCGCGGCGTCGTCTACGACGTCGCCCTGTGGGCGGTGCCGTTCGGACTGATCGGTGGGCGGCTCTATCACGTCCTCACCGACTGGACAACATACTTCGGTGAGGGTGGCGCCGGACTTGGTGCCGCGCTACGGATCTGGGAGGGCGGTCTGGGCATCTGGGGTGCCGTCGCCCTCGGTGCTGTCGGTGCGTGGATTGCCTGCCGCCGCAGAGGGATTCCGCTGCCGGCCTTCGGTGACGCCGTCGCTCCGGGCATCGTGCTGGCGCAGGCGATAGGCCGGTTGGGCAACTACTTCAACCAGGAACTCTACGGCCGAGAGACCACCGTCCCGTGGGGCATGGAGATCTTCTATCGCCGTGATTCTTCGGGCGTCGTCGACGTGCACTCACTTGACGGTGTGTCGACCGGGCAGGTGGCGGCCGTCGTCCACCCGACTTTCCTGTACGAGCTCTTGTGGAACCTGCTGGTGTTCGTGTTCCTGCTCTATATCGACCGCAGGTACCGGCTCGGTCACGGCCGGCTGTTCGCGCTCTATGTGGCCTCGTACTGCGTTGGACGGTTCTGGATCGAGCTGATGCGTGACGACACCGCGACCCTCGTCGCCGGTATTCGGATCAATGTGTTCACCGCGACGTTCGTGTTCATCGGTGCCGTCGTGTACATGCTGTTGGCTCCGAAGGGTCGCGAGGATCCGGCGACCCTGCAGGGCAGGCGTGACCCTGAGTCGGCTGGGGACGCGGCCGATGAGTTGCTCGAGGACGAATCGCTCGCCGAGGAGATCGCCGACGATCTGCTGGCGGCCGCCAAGGGCAGCGGAATCCTGGCTGCCGTGACCGTCGCTGGCGATCACGAGGCCGAAGATGCAGAACT
>CAMDFY010000193.1 GCA_945897705.1 Bifidobacterium breve
ACGGCCGGCGCGAAGTCCGCGCTGGTGGGCAGCATGTCGGCCAGCGGAGTGACGATCACCCCCGGCAGTCCTTCCAACACCGGGGCCACCCGGTCATGGTCGGCGGGTTTCAGGGTGATCAGATCCAGCGGCCCGACCGAGGAACTAGCCTGCTCGGCCAGCCGCTGCGGGGTGAGCGTGTCGTCGAGCGGACGGACCATGTCGGCGATCACCCGCGCGGTCGACATCAGCGCAGCACCGGCCCCGGCGGCGTCGAGTTGGTAGCGGAACGTGTTGCCGGGCACCAGCACTTCGGTGCCGCTCATCTCGTTAACGGACGGCCGCCGGGGAGGGTCGGCTCGCAGTTCGAAGCTCTGATTCTCCCCGAGTTTGGGGTGCAGTGCGCTGGCGGTCCAGCGGATCCGCCACGCCCCCTCATCGCGGATCATGTTCAGCACGCCGTCGTAGGTCCAGCTGCGTTCCTTGGGTAGTTCCCAGGTGAATCGGTAGTTCACGCTGCCGGTGTCCTCGGTGTAGCGCGAGCCCAGGATCTTGGCATCCAGATGTGTGGCCTGCAGCCCCGAGAACGCCTCGTTGAGCGCGGCGTGGGCCTCGCTGGGCAGGTCACTGAGCTGCGCGGCCGCCCCGGTGTTGCCGCGGCCCAGTTCGGCGAAGAACCGGGCGGCCGCCGGGGACGGGCCGTCCGGGCGGGGCGTGCAGCCCGACAGGCTTCCGGCTACCAGGAGTGCCAGCGCCGCGGACAGTCCTGTGACTCGTGTGATTAGTGAGGTGCAAGTTGCCATTGGGGCAAATGTTATGAGTTTGTCACCTCAAAGCGCGGGAGGCGCACCGCAGAACTGCCCGCGAGCGTGCGCTGAGGTCTCACGTAAGGCGGCGTGTCGCGCGCCGACGCGCACGCTGGCGGGATTGCCATCCATCCGGGCGACGGACCGGTCAGTCGAGCAGAACCGTCGCGAAGGTTCCCACTTCGGTGAACCCGACCCGGGCATAGGCAGCCCGGGCGATGGTGTTGTAGCCGTTGACGTAGAGGCTGGCCACCCGCCCGGTCTGGATCACCGCCGCGGCGACCGACGCGGTGCCGGCCGTTCCGAGTCCGCGACCGCGCCATTCCGGGTGTACCCAGACT
Source organism: Bifidobacterium breve (assembly GCA_945897705.1). Taxonomy (GTDB): domain Bacteria; phylum Actinomycetota; class Actinomycetes; order Mycobacteriales; family Mycobacteriaceae; genus Mycobacterium; species Mycobacterium aquicola. The sequence goes on from CAMDFY010000193.1 coordinate 1,127, forward strand.
CCCTGGATCTGGCCGACGGCCGGGGACTGCGCACCGATTTCGGCCTTGAAGACCACACGGCCGTGCTCAAAGCGCGCGAAAGCCCGCCCGGCCCCGATCAGCCCGGCCACCCGCCGTCGATAGCCGCGACCGCCGTCCCCCACCCTCGGGTCGATACCGACCTCGCCGATGAACATGTCGACCGCGGCCACCAGATAGGCATCGAGTTCCTCGATCCGCACCCGCCGCACCCCGGGGTCCAGGGCGCACCGGGGGCGCGACCCCAGCGCCATCAGCGGCTGGCGATCCCGAACGTCCCGCGCCGGGCCCCAACCGTGCCGCAGCCGATCCCACATCGTCAGCACCAAGTCGGCTCGGCCCACCAGCGACGAGCATCGACGGGGTCCGCTCAGCGCCCGATCGGCAAAGGCCACCAGCTCGGCGCGAGAACCACGCAGGGGTATCAGGTTGGCGCCGGAGTAACACAGCGAATCCTCCGCGCGGGCCATCGTCCACAGTTCGCCGCCGATGCCCACCGGATCGACGCCGTGGTCAGCCACCCGGGCCGCCACCATGCAGGAACCGACCGGATCGGCGGCCAGCACGCGTCGCACCGCGGCGGCGTCGCGGACCAGCGAAACGCCTCGGCCACCGACCGGGCGCACTAAGGGTGGTGCCGACATGGCCGTTCTTTCTGCGGGCTGCCCCGCGGGGAGAGGTGCCCCTTAGCTTACGGTCACCACCGGGGAACCGCCCGCAGCCACATCCGCGGCGCGCAGGTCGTCGGCGATTCGCATGGCCTCCTCGATGAGTGTCTCGACGATCATGGACTCGGGCACCGTCTTGATCACTTCACCTTTGACGAAGATCTGGCCCTTGCCGTTGCCCGAGGCCACCCCGAGGTCGGCCTCACGGGCCTCGCCGGGGCCATTGACGACGCAGCCCATGACGGCCACCCGCAACGGCACGTCAAGGCCCTCAAGTCCGGCACTGACCGCATTGGCCAGGGTGTAGACGTCGACCTGGGCGCGTCCGCAGGACGGGCACGACACGATCTCCAGCCCGCGGGGCCGCAGGTTCAGCGACTCCAAAATCTGGTTACCCACCTTGACCTCTTCCACCGGCGGCGCCGACAGCGACACCCGGATGGTGTCGCCGATTCCGCGGGACAGCAGTGCGCCGAACGCGACGGCCGATTTGATGGTCCCCTGAAACGCCGGACCGGCCTCGGTGACGCCGAGATGCAGTGGGTAATCGGACTTTTCGGCCAGCAACTCATACGCCGCGACCATGATGACCGGGTCGTTGTGCTTGACGCTGATTTTGATATTCCCGAAGCCGTGCTCCTCGAACAGCGATGCCTCCCACAGCGCCGACTCGACGAGCGCCTCCGGGGTGGCTTTGCCGTACTTCTCCAGGAAACGTTTGTCGAGTGAACCTGCGTTGACGCCGATACGGATCGGGATACCAGCGGCCCCAGCAGCTTTGGCGACCTCGCCGACCCGGCCGTCGAATTCCTTGATGTTGCCCGGGTTCACCCGCACCGCGGCGCAACCGGCATCGATGGCCGCGAAGATGTACTTCGGCTGGAAGTGAATATCGGCGATCACCGGGATCTGGCTCTTGCGGGCGATCTCGGCGAGGGCGTCGGCATCCTCCTGGCGAGGGCACGCCACTCGGACGATGTCGCAGCCGGTGGCGGTCAATTCCGCGATCTGTTGCAGCGTGGCGTTGACGTCGTGGGTCTTGGTGGTGCACATGGACTGCACCGAGATCGGATGGCCGCTGCCCACCCCGACGTCGCGCACCATCAACTGTCGGGTCTTGCGCCGCGGCGCCAGCGTTGGAGCGGGTGCTGCCGGCATACCGAGGCCGATGGAACCGGTGCTCATCTCAATCTCCTACTGGAACAACCTGATCGGGTTGACCAGATCTGCGGTCACTGTCAGTGCCATGTAGCCGACCACTACGACGAGGATCACGTAGGTTGCGGGCATCAGCTTGGTGTAGTCCACCGGTCCCGCGGGAATCACGCCCCGAGCCGAGCGGATCAGGTTGCGGATCTTCTCATAGACGGCGACGGCGATGTGACCGCCGTCGAAGGGAAGCAATGGCACGAGGTTGATCGCTCCGAGCACGAAGTTCAACTGCGCCAGGAAAAACCAGAACGCCACCCACAACCCTTGGTCGACGGTGTCGCCACCGATGATGCTCGCGCCTACCACACTGATCGGGGTTTCCGGATCGCGTTCGCCCCCACCGATGGCGTGCACCAGTGCGCCGACCTTGGTCGGTATCGCCAGCAGTGACTTGCCCAGCAACACAGCCAGGTCGCCGGTGAACGCGAAGGTGCCCGGGACGGCCGACAGCGGGTTGTAGTGCGTCGGACCGAACTGCGCGGCGGCGATGCCGATGGACCCGACATCGACCGGACCGGTGGCGTCGCCGCCGCCGGGCGGAGCCACCCAGCGCTTGGTGGTCGTGACATCCACGATCGTCTCGAAGGCCGTCGTCGAACCGTCGGTGCCACGCTCAATGGTGAACGGAGTCGGACCCGACGCCTTGCGCACCTCGGTCACCATCTCCTCGAAAGAGGCCACCGGCGTGCCGCCCACCGCGACCACCACATCGCCGGCCTGGATACCGGCCAGCGCTGCGGGCCCGATCCCGGTGCAGGTGCCCAGTTCGCCGCGGACGGTCTCCGCTTTGACGCAACTGGTCTCGCCGACCATCGCCGAGGTCGGGGGGTGCAAGTTGGGCAGGCCCCACACCAGGGCTATGCCATACACCAGCACCAGGCCGATGACGAAGTTCATCGCCGGCCCGGCGAAGAGCACCGCGACCCGCTTCCACGTCTTCTGCCGGTACATCGCGTACTGCTCGTCCTCGGGTGCCAACTGGTCGACGGAGGTCATCCCCGCGATGTCGCAGAAGCCACCGAGCGGAATCGCCTTCACGCCGTACTCGGTGGATCCGAGCTTGTTGGGCCGCGTTGTCGACCACAGCGTGGGTCCGAAGCCCACGAAGTAGCGGCGCACCTTCATCCCGGTGGCCCGAGCGGCCCACATATGGCCGCATTCGTGCAGCGCGACCGACAGCAGAATGGCCAGCGCGAAGAGCACGATCCCGACGGCGAACATCATTGCAGCGGTACTACCTCCTGTGCGGCGACGGCCATGACGTCGCGAGCGCGTTGACGAGCCCAGAGTTGGGCCTGGAGAACTTCCTCTACGGTAGCTGGTTCGGCGGCCCACTGGCCGGCAGCGCTGCAGACGTCAGCGATTGTTCGCACAATCGCCGCGAAGCTGATACGTCCGGCCAGGAAGGCCGCGGCGGCCTCCTCATTGGCGGCGTTGTACACCGCGGGCAGGCAT
>CAMDFY010000194.1 GCA_945897705.1 Bifidobacterium breve
CGCCAGTAGTCGCGCATGGTGTCGCGGTACTTGCCGTTCCATTCCGTCCACAGCCCGGGAAAGTTGCCGACCTGATAGCCGCCCTCACCGATATCCCAGGGTTCGGCGATCAGCTTGACCTGACTGATCACCGGATCCTGCTGAACCAGATCGAAGAAGGCCGAGAGTCGGTCGACGTCATAGAACTCCCGCGCCAGGGTGGAGGCGAGGTCGAAACGGAAACCGTCGACGTGCATCTCCAGCACCCAGTAGCGCAGCGAGTCCATGATCAGTTGCAGGGTGTGCGGGTGACGTGCGTTGAGACTGTTGCCGGTACCGGTGAAGTCCTTGTAGAGCCGCAGATCGCCGTCGAGGAGTCGATAGTAGGCGGCGTTGTCGATGCCGCGGAAATTGATCGTCGGGCCGAGGTGGTCGCCCTCGGCGGTGTGGTTGTAGACAACATCGAGAATCACCTCGATCCCGGCGTTGTGGAATGACCGCACCATCGACTTGAACTCCGCCACCGCCGATCCTGCACTATGGGTCGCCGCGTACTGGTAATGCGGGGCGAAGAAGCCGAAAGTGTTGTAGCCCCAGTAGTTTCGCAAGCCCAGTTGCAGCAGTCGCTCGTCGTGCATGAACTGGTGGATCGGCATCAATTCGATCGCGGTGACGTTGAGCGATTTGAGGTGTTCGATTACCGCCGGATGGGCAAGTCCGGAATAGGTGCCGCGCAGTTCCTCGGGAATCCTCGGATGTGTTTGGGTCATTCCCCTGACATGTGCCTCGTAGATGATCGTCTGGTGGTAGGGGATTCGCGGTGGGTGGTCCGAACCCCAGTCGAAGAAAGGGTTGATCACCACGCTGGTCATGGTGTGGCCCAGTGAGTCGACCATGGGCGGGGTACCCCCGGAGGCGGGATCTTCGGCGTTGAGGTCGTAGGAATACAGGGCCTGGCTGAAGTCGAAGTCTCCGTGGAAGGACTTGCCGTACGGGTCGAGCAGTAGCTTGCTGGGATCGCACCGGTCGCCGTTCGCGGGATCCCACGGCCCGTACACCCGGAACCCGTAACGCTGCCCGGGCGTGATCGTCGGCAGGTAGGCATGCCAGACAAATCCGTCGACCTCATCGAGGTTGATCCGGGTCTCGGTGCCGTCGTTGTCGATGAGGCAGAGTTCCACCCTTTCGGCGACCTCGGAGAACACCGAGAAGTTCGTCCCCGCACCGTCGTAGGTGGCACCGAGTGGGTAGGCGGTTCCGGGCCAGACGGATCCGGGCCAGACGGTGGTCCGTACGTGTTCGCCTGCCATGGCACGACCCTATCGGCCGACGGCGTGTCCCGCGGGGGTTGTCACCACCAGCCGGTGGCGGCGCCGATCTGGCGCCCGAGTTCGGGCGTGAGGGTGCGCATATAGGTCGCCGACAGGTGATGGGCGTCGTGGTAGACGAGAACGTTGCCCTCGACGGCCCGGCAATAGTCGGCCCGGCACACCGCGTCGCTCATGTCGAGGACCTTCAGCAAGGGGAATCGATTGACGAAGTCCAGGGTCTGATTGCGCTCGGAGAGCACCAGGGAGCGCTGGACGCCACAGGACACCGCGTTTCCGCCCATGGCGAGGCAGTCGGCCGGCCTGAACGGCTTTCCGTTGCGAACCAGCCATGGCGTGTCCCGCATCGCCAGAATCGGAATCTTGTTGTCCGTCAATGTCTTCCAGATACCGGCGTAGGTACCCGGCATCACATCACCGGGTTTGATGTTCCATGGCCGCGTCGAGGTGGTGAACACGTAGTCGGGGCGATCAGAGATCAGCCGAGCCATCACCCGCTCGTTCCATACCCGGCACTCGGGGTAGGGCCGGTTGTCTCCCATCACCAACGGCTTCTGCTCGGTGGTCAGCGGGCAGCCCATCTTGAGGTAGGTGACCACTTTGAAGTGGTGCTCGGTGCCCAGGATGTCCAGGGCGGTGATCCAGTGTTCGGCGTGTGACCCGCCCGCCAGGGCGATGGTCCGGGTGGCCGACAGGTCGCCGTAGCTGCAGTTGATGATGCCGACGTTGTCGAAATCGCTGATGCAGCCGTCATTGGTGGACTTCGGCAGATCGTCGGCCGCTTCCAAAACACCCGGCCGGAATGGCAGCGGGGGCACCGGGGCGTTGTCGAGCAGTGCGTGCGCGCCCGGGTATCCGGTTGCCTCCAGCGCGGCCAGTTGGGCCGCGGCGTCGGCGCGTTGGTCCAGAACGTGTTCCCGCCAACTGAAGGATGTGGCGGTCAGCGCCACTCCGAGCAGCACGACGGCGGTCCCCGCGACGATGGTCGGCCGGGGCAACCGCTGCCGCCATCCTCGGCCCGGTGCGATGGCATCGGTACGTCGCGCGCGCAGTGGCTCTTCGACGAAACGCATGGTCAGATAGGCCAGCAAGCCGGAGATCAGCAAAATGATCCCGCCGTCCTGCGCGGTGGCGTGCGAACCCCCGGTGTAGGCGAGCCAGAAGATCAGCAGCGGCCAGTGCCACAGATAGAGCGAGTACGCCATCGAGCCCAGCGCGACCAGCGGCGCGGTCGCCAGCAGCCGACTGGGAAGGGGCAGTCGGCCATGCGTCGCCGGGTCGCCCGTGCGATTGGCCGCGGCCAGAATCAGCAGCACCGTCGCTCCTACCGGCACCAGCGCCCAGGGACCGGGGAACTGCGTGACGCCGTCGATCAGCGCGCCGCAGGACAGCACCGCCGCCAGTCCGACGGTTGCCAATACGGTCCGAAGCCACATCGGCAACCGGACAGCGGACACCAGCGCGCCCGCCAGGACGCCGACAAGCAGTTCCCAGGCGCGGGCGAAGCTGTCGTAGTAGGCCGTTGCCTGGTCGGCGTGGTGGGCCGCGATCGCGTAGCCGAACGAGGCGACGGCCAGAATGCTCAGCAGGACGATGAACACCGGTCGGAGTCGCGCGCCCAGCGGCCTGCGCGCCACTGCGGCAAGCATCAGCACCAGGGCGAGCAGGGCGATGTAGAACTGGCCCTGCACTGACATCGACCAGATGTGCTGCAGCGGCGATACCGCCTCGCCCGCGCTCAGGTAGTTCGACGCCGTCGCGGCCAGTTCCCAATTCTGGAAGTAACCCAGGCTCGCCAGGCTCTGATCGGCGAACGACTCCCAGCGGGTCTGGGGCTGCACCGCGACGGTCAGTATCGCGGAGGCGGCGAGCACTACGATCAACGCAGGCAGAAGCCGACGTGCGAGCCGTTTCACCGGGGGCCACGGTGCCAGCGAGGTGCCGGGCGTCAGTGCGGTGCGTAGCAGCGAACTGCCGAAAAAATATCCCGACAGCACCAGAAAGACGTCGACGCCGCCGGAGACCCGCCCGAACCAGACGTGGAAGGCGGCCACCAAGGCGATCGCGACACCGCGCAGGCCGTCGAGGTCATGTCGATACGCCACCGGTGCAGCCACGGCGGGCGCGGGCGGCTCCGCAATGGGCGTCGGCGGCGGCCGGAACAGGGTTGATGTCGACATGATCGCCCGTCAATCTACCCAATTCGGCGATAGCAGACCGCTGCGGCGCGGTGCCGGGCCAGGGCGTCGGGGCTGGGCGTCGGCTCAGGCTGACCGTGCCGTCGGATTAGGCTGGCCGGTGTGTCGGCGCTGACCCCGGAACAGATCAGCGCTATCGATGCCGCACACGTCTGGCATCCCTACAGCGCCTTCGGCGCCGACGCGGTCCCCCCGGTGGTCGCGGTGTGCGCTCAGGGTGCCTGGCTGACCGTGATCGCCGATGGCGCGCACGTTCGCGTGCTCGACGCGATGGCGTCGTGGTGGACGGCGATCCACGGACACGGCCACCCGGACCTCGATGCGGCAATCAGCCGGCAGTTGCCGGTGCTCAACCACGTGATGTTCGGGGGGCTCACCCACGAGCCGGCCGCCCGGCTCGCCGGGCTCCTGGTGGACATCACGCCGGTCGGACTGGACACCGTTTTCTTCTCTGACTCCGGCTCGGTGGCCGTCGAGGTGGCGGTGAAAATGGCGCTGCAGTACTGGCGCAGCATCGGTCGGCACTCCAAGCACCGCCTGATGACCTGGCGCGGCGGCTATCACGGTGACACCTTCACCCCGATGAGCGTGTGCGACCCCGACGGCGGAATGCACTCGCTGTGGCACGACGTACTGACCCCCCAGGTCTTCGCCGGACAGGTTCCGACGACGTATGACACCGAGTACGTCGCCGCCTTTGAAGCACAGTTGGCCGCGCGTGCCGACGACCTGGCCGCGGTCATCGTCGAACCGGTGGTCCAGGGCGCCGGCGGTATGCGGTTCCACGATCCCCGCTATCTGGCAGACCTGCGGGCGATCTGCGACCGCCACGACGTGCTGCTGATCTTCGACGAGATCGCGACCGGTTTCGGCCGCACCGGGGAAATGTTCGCCGCCGACCACGCGCGCGTGACCCCCGACATCATGTGCGTCGGCAAAGCGCTCACCGGTGGCTA
>CAMDFY010000195.1 GCA_945897705.1 Bifidobacterium breve
CGCCTATCGATCCGCGAGCGAGAAGTCCGCCCAGGCCTCGCGGCGGTGCGGATGCGGGTCGTACTCCACGTGGGTATGCCGGTCGAAGACCAGGACCGGACGTTCGATGTGGTTATAGACCGGCCAGTCGTCGCCCGGCACCCCGGTATGGGCGAACTGATTCCAGCGGGATTGGACCTGATGGCTGACCTTGACCGCCGCGCGCTGGTCCACGCCGCCGGTCAGCACCGCGCCCACCCGGGACCGGTAGATGCCGAACACCGCGAGTAGTTCGGTCGCATGGGTGGCACCGAAGCCGGTCCAGTGCAATGTTCGCGGTGCGAAGTCGTAGCGATACACGAAGGTAGGCGCGAGCTTGGCGTGCGCCTCGGCGATCTGCCAGGCCGCCGTGTTGAAGATCATGTCGCCACCGAACTGCACGCAGGCATCCGGGTGCGGATAGTGCGGATAGCCGGCCAGGACCCGTTCGCGCACTCCAGGCGGAGTGTGTTCCAGCATCCTTTCGATCGCGTGTTCAGTAGTCGGCAGCAGCTTGAGGAAACGGGTGAACAACCTGCCCTCGTCGGCATTCGTTCCGACGATCAGCGGGATCTTCTGCGCGACACCCGCTCTCATCGCCTCAAGCGGATCAAGTGGCAGGTATTCCTCGCCACACGTGGGCCCGACGGGAGCGGCGCCCATCATGACCATGGTGCTCTTGTTCATCACCTTGTCCATGGCGTGCACGAGATCGGCCGGGCGTGCCCGCAGCAGGGCTGGTGCGGCGTTGTCCCGAGCGACCCCGAGCTCGTCGACGAACCGGCTGGCGAACTCGGCGGCGACCTCGGACGTACTCACCATTCCTGAGGCTGGACTTTCCGCGATCGCCTGGGCGAAAAGCCCTTTCGCGTCAGGAACCGCCAGAAGTGTGCTGACCGCGTGCGCTCCGGCGCTTTCCCCGAAAATGGTCACATTGTCTGGATCGCCCCCGAACATCGCGATGTTGTCCCGCACCCAACGCAGCGCCATCACGATGTCGCGCAGGAACAGGTTGTCGTCGATCGGGCTGGCCGGCGTTGCCAGCGAGGACAGATCCAGACAACCCAGGGCGCCGAGTCGGTAGTTGATCGACACATAGACGCACCCACGACGGACCAGCGATGCTCCGTCATAGATGGGTGTTGCCGAACTGCCCAGGATGTAACCGCCACCGTGAATGAAGAACATCACCGGTAGCGGTTGGTCGTCCGGCGCCGGACCGGACCATTTCGGCGTGACGACATTGAGGGTGAGACAGTCCTCACTCATCGGCTGATATCTACCCGGCGAGACCATCGTGTAGCGGCGCTGCTGCGGGGCACAGCTACCGAAGCTGTGGCAGGGCAGCACACCGGTCCAGGCCTGCGGAGGTTGCGGCGCCCGGAACCGCAGCGGGCCGACCGGCGGACGCGCATAGGGAATCGAACGCCACCGGTTGACCCCGTCGAGGGTGAAGCCCTCGACCACCCCGCCGGTGGTGGTAACTCGGACGATCTCCTCATGCATGCCACCGACGGTAGCGAACGCCGCCACCACCGACGCGCCTGGCGGGGTAGAACGGTGCGGGCGACTAACCTGACCGCATGCGGATTTCCGTGCTGCTCGCCGCGTCGGTGCTGCTGGCGGGATGTTCCGCACTGTCGGGAACTGAGCAGCGCGGAGCCCAACTGACGCCGATTACACCGTCGCGGGCCGCCGGATCACCGTCCGCGACCACGACGGGTTCAGCGCAGACATCATCGACGGCGCCGGCGTCCGGAGCACCAGCACCGGAGGCCGGGGCGCCGATCGCCGAGGCGATCCGATGGGTCGAAGCGGCCGGACCGGTCGACAGCGCCGAATTCCGCGTCGCATTGCGGGGCGGGGTCAGCACTGAACTCGGCGACGATGTCGCGTTCACCACACCGTCGGGCACCAGTTGCATGACCGATGCGCGGCACGGTTCGCCGGCATTAGCGTGCCTGGTCGATCTGGCCGATCCGCCTCGACAGCCCCCTGATGTCTACGGGGTATGGAAAGGCGGCTGGGTGGATTTCGACGGTGCCACCGTTCAGGTGGGCTCCGCCCACGGCGACCCGGGGCGGTTCGGTGCCGGCCAAGGTCCGCCCCTGGCTGCGGGCAGATCACTGTCCTTCGGCGACTTCCGCTGCCGCACGGACGTGTCGTCGCTGGTGTGTGTCAACTACGCGCGCCAGAGTGGGGTCTACTACAGCGACGCCGGCATCGAGACCTATGGCTGCACCAAGGTGACCATCCCACCACCAGGTATCGGAGTCTTTTTCGACTGTTGATCCCGGCTTCGACTGTTGATTTCGGGCTTCACCTGGCGATTCAGCGCCAACCGTCGGCCGCCTGAGCGGCCCGCAACAACTCCTCGCACAGCTTTTTGAGGTCCGCGGCCGGCGCCCCCTCGTCGACGGCGGTGGCGACGTCCTCGGCCGCACAGCGCACCTGGTAGACGCGGTCGGACAGTTCCGCGGCCTCGGCGACCGACAGCACTACAGCATCGGCCGGAACCGGGGTGCCCTTGACCATGGAACGCTGCTCGTACGCCCGCTGACGGCAGGATTGACGGCAGTATTGGCGTCGCCGGCCCAGTCCGAGATCGGCAACCTCACGGCCACACCAGCGGCACGGCTGTGGGCGGGTGCGACGCGTCACGTGCTGAGACTAAACCGGGCAGCGCCGCGGCCCGGTAGGATGGGGGCAGTCGGCTACCGCGCCGCTGCGGTCTTGCGGTACGGAGTCCGGCCTGAATACAAGGAGAATCGACGATGGCTGATCGTGTCCTGAGAGGCAGTCGGCTCGGGGCCGTGAGCTACGAGACCGACCGTAACCACGACCTGGCACCGCGTCAGGTCGCGCGCTACCGCACCGAGAACGGTGAGGAATTCGACGTCCCGTTCGCCGACGACGCCGAGATCCCCGGTAACTGGCAGTGCCGCAACGGTCTTGAAGGCACCCTCATCGAGGGCAATCTGCCCGAACCGAAGAAGGTCAAGCCGCCCCGGACGCACTGGGACATGCTGTTGGAGCGCCGCTCGATCGAAGAATTGGACGAGTTGCTCAAAGAGCGACTCGACCTGATCAAAACCAAACGCCGAGGGTAACTAGCGGCCCGTGCCGCGGGCGTGGTCCAGCCGACCACTGATGCCCCACCGGGCCACCTTTGTCATCGCTTCGCGGATGTTGGAACCACTCATCTTCGACACGCCGAGTTCGCGCTCGGTGAATGTGATGGGCACCTCAACCACGCTGAACCCGCTATTGATGGTTCGCCAGGTCAAGTCGATCTGGAAGCAATAGCCCTTGGAGTCGACGGTGGCCAGATCCAGCTTCTCCAGCGCCTCGCGCCGGTAGGCCCGGTAGCCGGCGGTGATGTCATGGATTCCGACGCCCAGCAATAGCCGCGAGTAGGTGTTGGCTGTCTTGGACAGCACCAACCTCCGCCACGGCCAGTTGCGGACCGTCCCACCGTCAACGTAGCGGGATCCGATCGCCAGATCGGCGCCGTTGTCGATCGCGTCGAGTAGCCGGTAGAGCTGTTCGGGGGCGTGGCTCCCGTCGGCGTCCATCTCCACCAGGACGCTGTACTTGCGGGCCAGTCCCCAGGCGAATCCAGCCAGGTAAGCCGCGCCGAGGCCATCCTTGGCGGTGCGGTGCAGCACATGAATCCGGTCCCGGTCGGCCAGTGCCAGTTCATCGGCGAGTTCGCCGGTGCCGTCCGGGCTGGAATCATCGACAATAAGCACGTGCACGTCGGGTCTGGCCTTGTGCACCCGGCCGACGATCAGGGGCAGGTTTTCCAGCTCGTTGTAGGTCGGGATGATCACCAGGGTCCCCTTGGCGGAGATCCCGGGGGGCTTCTCAGCGGCCTTCTTGCCCCGGCTCCTGCCCTGGGTGGTCATGCGACTCCTCTGTCGGGGCACTCGGCCCGGCGCCGGTTGCGCCGCTGGCGCAGGAAACCACCATTCTGCATTATCGCGGCACCGATGGCGGCGACCGCGACGGCCACCAGAAACCATTGCAACGGTCCCGCCCACCGGGTGCCCGGGGTTTGCGCGGACCGCAGACCGACTTCGACGTCGAGATAGGCGGGGCTGAAGAAGGCGGTCCGGGCCATTTCCCGGCCGTCAGGGGCGATGGCGGCACTGATGCCGGTGGTCCCCGCGACGATCAGGTAACGACCGTGTTCGACGGCCCTGAGTTTGGCGAATGCCAGCTGCTGTTCGCTCATGGCTTGATCGAAAGTGGCGTTATTGGTCGGCACCGTCAGCAGCTGGGCTCCGTTGCGCACCGACTGGCGCAGCGCGCGATCGAAGATCACCTCCCAACAGGTGGCGACCCCGACGGGCACGCCTGCGGGGCGCACCACGCCACTGCCACTGCCGGCGACGAAGTATCCCGCGCGATCGGCCCAGGA
>CAMDFY010000196.1 GCA_945897705.1 Bifidobacterium breve
TGGGTCGAGGAGTTCATGCGGACCGATCTGGAGCCACTGGATCTGGCTCCGCTAGACCCCTACGACAAGAAAAATCCCGAGTTGATGGCCGTGCTGCGACCGCTGCAGCAAAAGGTCAAAGACCAGGGGCTGTGGGCGGCGCATCTGAGTCCGGATCTGGGCGGACAGGGCTTCGGCCAGGTTCAGCTGGCGTTGCTGAATGAGATCGTCGGCCGGTCCCGTTGGGCACCTTCGGTTTTCGGATCTCAGGCCCCTGACTCGGGTAATGCCGAGATCATCGCCTTATTCGGTACCGACGACCAAAAGCAGCGCTATTTGCAGCCGCTGCTCGATGGCGAGATCTCATCCTGCTATTCGATGACCGAGCCGCAGGGCGGATCAGATCCGGGTCTGTTCACCACGTCGGCAACCCGCGACGGAGATGACTGGGTGATCAACGGCGAGAAGTGGTTCTCGTCCAACGCCAGGTTCGCGTCGTTCTACATCGTGATGGCGGTGACCAATCCCGAGGCGCGCACGCACCAGAAGATGTCGCTGTTTATCGTGCCCGCCGAGACTCCTGGCATCGAGATCATCCGCAACGTCGGTGTCGGTGGGGAATCCTCCGCGCACGCCTCGCACGGCTACGTCCGCTACAACGATGTCCGGGTGCCGGCCGATCATGTACTCGGCGGCGAGGGGCAGGCGTTCGCGATTGCCCAGACCCGCCTCGGCGGCGGCCGGGTACATCACGCGATGCGCACGATCGCATTGGCGCGCAAGGCGTTCGACATGATGTGCGAACGCGCGGTGTCACGGCAGACCCGACAGGGTCCGCTGGGTGACTTCCAGATGACACAGGAAAAGATCGCCGACAGCTGGATCGAGATCGAGCAGTTCCGGCTGCTGGTGCTGCGCACCGCGTGGAAGATCGATCGCTACCACGATTACCAAAAGGTGCGCCGCGACATCGCCGCCGTCAAGGTCGCCATGCCCAAGGTGCTCCACGACGTCGTGCAGCGGGCCATGCAACTGCACGGATCGCTCGGGGTGTCCGACGAGATGCCGTTCGTCAAGATGATGGTGGCCGCGCAGTCGCTGGCGATCGCCGACGGGCCGACCGAGGTGCACAAGCTCACCGTGGCCCGGCGCACGCTCAAGGAGTACCAACCGGTGGACACTCTGTTCCCGTCGCAGCATCTGCCGACCCGTAGGGCGGCCGCACAGGCGCGGCTGGCTGAGATGCTGGAACGCGAAGTGGCGGAGCTTTAAACCCCGCGCGTAACGGCCTGACCCTCGTGGACCACCGTCGCCACCCGAACCCCATCGGCGTCGAACAGTCCCGCGAACATCACGCCTCTGCCCCGACCCGCGGCCGGGGAACGGGACTCGAGAAGGTTCCACCGATCGGCGTGGATGTCGTCATGGAACCAGATCGAGGCGTCGGTGGTTCCGGCGTGATGACTGCGGTCGGTCATGGAATGACCATGCACGGCCAGGATCGGGTCGACGCCGTAGATGTCGGTGACGAAAGCTGCGGCGCAGGCGTGTGTCAGGGGGTCGGCGGGCAATGTCGCGGTAACCCGCCACCACAACCTTCGGACGAAATCGGTCCCGCTGCGCTCATCGCGGATCCGGATGTCGACCTCCCCGGCCGGTAAAGCAGGCGCGGGCCCGATCGGTCCGGTGCGCGGGAGCGCATCGGGGTCGGCATCGCACTCGCACCGCTCGGCGTGCGCAGGACCCGGTGCCGACGTGGCGAATGATGTGGTGACGGTGACAAGTAACCGGCCGTCCTGGCTGGCCCGCACCCGCCGGGATGCCGCCGTGCGCCCGTCGTAGACGCGTTCGACGTCGTAGCGGACCGGCGCACCAGCATCGCCGCCGCGAAGGAACTGCGCGTGCAGACTCGTCGGTCGAAAACCAGGCCCGACCGTGCCGCCGGCGGCCGCCAACGCCTGCGCCGTCAGCAGCCCGCCGTAGGCGCGCTTTCCGGATGGTCCGTTGTGTGTACCGGCGAATGCGTCCGGCATGTCCAGCGGACTCAACTCGAGCAGTTTCACCAGGCCGTCGTTCACGTTGCGACCACGCCCGATTCGACCAGGGTGTCGATCTCATCGGCATCCATCCCGAGGCGCGCGGCCAAAACCTCGGCGGTGTGTTCGCCGAGGGCGGGTGCACTCCGGGCCGGGCTGTGCGCGCCGTCGACCGACATTGGCAGGCCCGGCGCAGGGTGGGTACCGATCCGCGGCTGGTCCAGTTCGGTGAAGAGTGGATTGGCCCTCACCCGCGGGCTCCGGGCGACGTCGGCGAAGGTTTGGTAGCGATCCCACAGCACCGAACTCGCTGACAGCGCAGCGCTGATCTCCTCACCGGTATGGCGGCCGAACCAGGCCTGAAAGAGCCCGTCCAGCACGTCGCGGTGACGGTAGCGTTGGCCTTCGTCGGCGAAGTCGGCGCGGAGCGTTTCAGCCACGGCAGCAACGGCTTTGGTCGTCTCAGTCAGTTCGGTGAGATCATCGAAGTGGCGTGCGGTCAATGCCACCACCATGAATTCCACGCCGTCACTGCTGATGAAGTCCCGGCCGTACTGTCCATAGATGGCATTGCCCAGCCGGGGCCGGCGGGTGCCGTTGACCATGACCTCGGTGAGGAATCCGAGGTTGGCCGCCGTGGCTAGGGCAACATCGTCCAACGGCAGCCTGACGGCACTTCCGGCACCGGTGGACTCTCGCCGCCGTAGCGCAGCCAGCACCGCTACAACGGCATACAGTCCGCAGCTGACATCCCAGGCCGGCATCACGTGGTTGACCGGTCCGTCCCATCCGGCCGGGCCCGTGACCAACGGAAACCCGGTGGCGGCGTTGACGGTGTAGTCCACCGCGGTGGAACCATCGGGTCGACCCGGCACCTCGAGGTGAATCAGATCCGCACGGTGGGCGCTCAACGCGGAGTGGGATAGCCATTGCCGGCCGGTGACGTTGGTGATCAGAATTCCGGCGTCGACGATCAGTTGCCGAACGAGCTGCTGGCCCTGCTCGCTGCGCATCTCGACCGCTACCGACTGCTTGCCCTTGTTCAGCCCGGCCCAGTAGATGCTCTCGCCGCCGGCGGTCAGCGGCCACCGGTGGTAGTCCGCGGCTCCGCCGATCGGGTCGACGCGGGTCACGTCGGCACCGAGTTGGGCCAGCGTCATACCGGCTAGGGGCACCGCGACAAAGCTGGAGATCTCGACAACCCGGACACCGGCCAGTGGTAGCTGGGGTGGTGGACTCACCAAACGAGTATGGCGGTCGGCTACCACACCGCCGTCGGCACGCCGAGGAAGAACAGGGTCAACAAAAGCAGAAGCCAACCGGCGGCCTGCCAGATCCACCACGATCCCTCGACGCGCCAGACCTGATAGGTGCGCACCAGACCACCGATGCCGCCGAGGAAAAGAATGGCCGGGACCATGACTCCGGTGATCGGTGAACGCCACACCACGGTGGCCACGAAGGCGGCGGCGGCCGCGGCGACAACCACACCGACGTAGTTCCTCACGGCGCGGAACGTCTCTGGGTCATACCAGCGCTTACCCGCCGCGTCATTACTCACTGCGGTTCTCCCTGCCCGCCCGCCAACCGGCGGCTCAGACCGGTGGCACGGATGGCCCGGCGAGTCACCGCGGCCCGCAACTGATCAGCAGAACCGACCAGTCGCACTTTTTCCCGTGCCCGGGTGACCGCGGTGTACAGCAGTTCGCGGGTCAGGAGCCGAGAGTCGGTCGGCGGCAGCAGCACGGTGATCTCAACGGCCTGACTGCCCTGGCTCTTATGAATCGTCATGGCATGCATGGTCTCCACATCCGCCAGCCTGCCGGTGGCGAACTGAACCGGGCCGGCCGAGGTCGCCATCGCCGCCCGCAATCCGCCGTCACGCAGCACCGCGACACCGGTGTCGCCGTTATAGAGGCCCAGACCGTAGTCGTTAGCCGTCACCAGAACCGGTCGGCCCACATACCAGTCCGCCCACAGCGGCATGTCGGTCTGTTCGGACAGCCAGCGTTCGACCTGCCGATTCCAATACGCCACCCCGTAGGGACCGCGGCGGTGTGCGCACAGCAGTCGATGCTGTTCAAGGGTTTTCAGCGCCGCATCCGCATCGCCGAGCACCGCAGCCTCACGCAGTCGAAGGGCATGCGGCACAAGTACCTTGCGCAGTACCTGGGCGGGCTGGTGAACGTCGACCCATTCGATGTGTTCACCACCGGCCGCAAGCACCCCAACGGCGGCGTCGGCGTCGCCATCACGGATCGCATCGGCCAGCGCGCCGATGGATTCGCCGAAGCGGTGCGATGTGACCAAGCGGGCCACCGGGGAGTGGGCGGCAGCGGCCAGTCCGTCGACCAAGTCGGCCAGCACCGCGCCGGCCTCCACCGAGGCCAACTGGTCCGGGTCGCCGACCAGCAACAG
>CAMDFY010000197.1 GCA_945897705.1 Bifidobacterium breve
GCCAGTGCTGCGGCGGTGATCGCGGCCACCGCTTCCCGCCAGCCCCACACCTGACTCATCATCGCGGTCAGCGGACTGCCGACGACCAGTGCCAGACCGGTGCCCGCGAACACGGCGGTGGTGGCGCGGCCCGCGTAGGCCGGTGGAACCAGTCGCACCCCGATCGGCGCGATCACCGCCCACATCAGCCCGTGCGTCAGCGCGCACAGTCCACGCCCTAGAGCCAGCACAGTGAAGGTCGGTGCCAACGCCGAGATCAGTTGGGAAATGACCAGGCTCAGCAGGGTGAACAGGAGGGTCGTACGCCGGGGCCACGCGGCTGTCCAACGCACCAGGGGAACCGTGGCCACCGCCGCCACCAGGGCATAGCCGGCCAGCAGTCGGCCTACCGAGGCTTCACTGACGCCGAGGTCGGCGGCGATCGCCGGCAGCGCACCGATGGGCATGATCTCGGCGGTCACGTAGACGAAGGCCGCCGCCGCCAGGACGGCGAGGGCGAGGATGACCCGCGGTGTCCAGGGTCCGGGGCGGGTCGGGGCACAGACGTCGACCATCGCGGTCTGAGCGGGCACGATTTACGGTATCGACGGCCGGCCCCGATCCCGTGCGTCCGACACCCCGCTACACCGGTTCGAGACCATGCCGAGACGCGCAGATCGGCGACGCGGTCAGGAACGCACCAACCGGGCGATCGCCGCCGAGGCCTCCGCAAGTTTCTTATCCGCCTCCTCGCCGCCCTCGGCGACGGCGTGGCTCACACAGTGGTTGAGGTGTTCGGAGAGCAGTCCCAACGCCACCGACTGCAGTGCACTGTTGACGGCGCTGATCTGAGTCAGGATGTCGATGCAGTACTTCTCGTCATCGATCATTTTGGCGATGCCACGCACCTGACCCTCGACGCGGCGCAACCGTTTGGCGTAGTTGTCCTTGTCGGCGGAAAAGCCGCGTTGCTCCGGTGCCATTTAGGTCTCCAGTCCCGCGAGGATCGTCGTCATCTGGTCGATCTCGGCCTGCTGGGTGGCGACCATGGTGGTGGCCATGGTGATCATGTCGGCACTGCTGCCGTCGGCGATCTCGGTCTCCGCCATCGCGATGGCACCGCGATGATGGCTGATCATCGCCTGCAGCCACAACGTGTCGAACTCGGCGCCCTTGAGGGTGTCCAGTTTGACCATCGTGGCGTCGTCGACCATGCCTTCCATCACCATCCCGTCGTGGCCGCTGCCGTGGGCGGAGGTGTTGGGGTCGACCTCCCACTGCAGTAGTAGCGCCTTCATGGCGCCGATCTCGGGTTGCTGCTCGGCGGAGATTTTCGCCGCGAGAGCGATCACCTCGGGGTTGGTGGACCGGTCGGGTACCAGTGCGGCGAGTTGAACTGCCTGTTCGTGATGCGGAATCATCATTTGCGCAAACATCACATCGTCGGCGTTGTGCCCGGCCACCTCTCCGGCGGCGGTCGCCGACGTCACACCGGCGCCGCGATCCGTTGTGGACGTGCTGCAGGAGGACAGCGTGACGGCGGCGGCGAACGCGGCCAGGACAGCGATGCTGCGAGTGCGGGCGATAGTCATGCGATGATCATAGCCGATACCCCTTGGGGGTATCGAAGTCGGCGTCACGGCAGCGACCCCGACCGCGACACACTGACGCATGCGGGACACACTGACGCCTGCGGGACATACTGGCCGGGTGAGCGACACCCCGGATATCAAGCCCCGCAGCCGCGACGTCACCGACGGACTGGAGAAGACCGCGGCCCGCGGCATGCTCCGCGCGGTCGGGATGGGTGACGCGGATTTCGCCAAGCCCCAGATCGGTATTGCCTCGTCGTGGAACGAGATCACTCCGTGCAACCTCTCGCTGGACCGACTGTCGAATGCGGCCAAGGAGGGTGTGTTCGAGGCCGGTGGCTTCCCGATGAAGTTCGGCACCATCTCGGTCTCGGACGGCATCGCCATGGGGCACGAGGGCATGCACTTCTCGCTGGTGTCGCGGGAGGTCATCGCCGACAGCGTCGAGACCGTGATGCAGGCCGAGCGAATGGACGCGATGGTGATGCTGGCCGGCTGCGACAAGTCGCTGCCGGGCATGATGATGGCCGCTGCGCGACTGGATCTGGCCGCGGTGTTCGTCTACGCCGGTTCGATCCTGCCGGGCTGGGCCAAGATGAGCGACGGCAGCGAGCGCGAGGTCACCATCATCGACGCGTTCGAGGCCGTCGGCGCCTGCGCGCGCGGCCTGATGTCGCGAGAGGACGTCGACGCCATTGAGCGGGCGATCTGTCCCGGCGAAGGTGCCTGCGGCGGGATGTACACCGCCAACACCATGGCCAGCGCGGGTGAAGCCCTGGGGCTTTCACTGCCGGGAAGCGCCGCCCCGCCGGCCACCGACCGCCGCCGCGACGGGTTTGCGCGGCGCAGTGGGCAAGCCGTTGTCGAGTTGCTGCGACGCGGTATCACCACCCGCGACATCCTCAGCAAGGAGGCGTTTGAGAACGCCATCGCGGTGGTGATGGCGTTCGGCGGCTCCACCAACGCCGTGCTGCATCTGCTAGCCATCGCTCATGAGGCCGAGGTGGAACTGTCGCTGGCCGACTTCACCCGGGTCGGCGCACGAGTGCCTCACCTGGCCGACGTCAAGCCGTTCGGCTCGAGCGTGATGAGCGACGTCGACCGCATCGGCGGCGTGCCGGTGATCATGAAGGCGTTGCTCGATGCCGGTCTGATGCATGGCGACGTCATGACCGTCACCGGAAAGACCATGGCGGAGAACCTCGCCGACATCAATCCGCCGGATCCCGACGGCAAGGTACTGCGGGCGCTGAGCAACCCGATCCACCCGACCGGGGGTATTACCATCCTGCACGGCTCACTAGCGCCTGAGGGCGCGGTGGTCAAGTCGGCCGGCTTCGATTCGGACGTATTCGAAGGCACCGCAAGGGTTTTCGACGGTGAGCGCGCAGCCATGGACGCCCTCGAGGACGGCACCATCGCCAAAGGTGACGTGGTGGTGATCCGCTACGAGGGCCCCAAGGGTGGGCCGGGCATGCGCGAGATGCTGGCCATCACCGGTGCGATCAAGGGCGCCGGCCTAGGCAAGGACGTGCTGCTGCTCACCGACGGCCGGTTCTCCGGCGGCACCACCGGCTTGTGCGTGGGCCATGTCGCTCCGGAGGCCGTCGACGCCGGACCGATCGCCTTTGTCGCCGACGGTGACCGGATTCGACTCGACGTGGCGAACCAAACCCTCGACATCCTCGTCGAACCAGCCGAATTCGATTCCCGCCGAGCCGGATTCACTCCGCCACCGCCGCGCTACACCCGCGGCGTGCTGGCCAAGTACTGCAAGCTGGTGGGCTCAGCCGCCCAGGGTGCGGTCTGCGATTAGTCGGCCGCGGTCGCGGCGGTAGGCCGCGCAGCCCGCTTGGGCGTGGCCGCGTCCCTGGTCTTACCGGCCGTTGCCTGGGCCGCGTCGTCACGCGACTCCGCAGCCGCTGCCGCCGCCGGGGCATTCACTGCCGCCGGTGCCCGTAGCGCCGCACCACGGGCCTTGCGAGCCGAGACCACCGCGGTCGGCGCCTCGGTCCGCGGTGCCGCCACCGGTGCTGAGTCCGGCGCTGCCACGTCATCCGCTACGACGGCGGGTTGCGCCTCGGCGGCGGCCAGGGTCCGAGCGGCCGACGCCGGCGGGGCGAGGCTGGGCAGCACCGACGCCGGCGGGGTCGCCGGGGCCGACGGGAAGAACACGTCGCCGAAACCGGCGAACAGCGCACGCACCACGTCACCGGGGACCTGCAGCCACTCCGCTGGGGTCAGCGGATTCACCGACAGGAACGGCTCCGGAGTCGCCGAGGTCAGGAAGGTGCGGTCGTAGGGCTGGTAGGTGTCAGCCAGGGTGGGGTCGGCCGCGATGTCGTCCGGCGTCACCACATCGGAGTAGCCGGTATTGACCAGGATCGTGAACGCCGGTTGCAGCGCGTCAGCGAACGGGGTTCCCAGATCAGTCCCGAAGACCGCATTGATCAGCCGCGACGGCAGGCGCAGTGGCTCCAGGATCGGCAGATCATTGGGCAGCAGCGTGCCGTAGAAGGCCTGGCCGTCGTCGACGCCGGCGATCCCGCCGGAAAGCCGATTGATGATGCCCAGCACGCTGGCCACGTTGACACCTGCCGCGGTGGCGTCAAGTCCCTTGAGGGAGACCCCACCCGCCAGGTTGACCGGCAGGAAGGTCAGCAAGCTGTTGACCAACGAGAACGGATTCAAGGTGACCGGGAAATCCGAAAACAGGTCGTAGGCCCACGTCACGTCAAGGGTGGCGGTGTTGAGCTTCAACCCGGTGCCGGTGTTGACGCCGGCGGCCGGCAGGGTGGTGTCCACGCCGAACAGGTTCAGGATCGGCGCGAACCGGGCGT
>CAMDFY010000198.1 GCA_945897705.1 Bifidobacterium breve
GGTTCGGTCAGCGTCGACCTGCTGGCCGCCGCCGGTTATGAGGTCGTCGCCTCCACCGGCAAGCCGGAGGCCGCCGAGCATCTGAAGTCCCTGGGCGCCGCGGAGGTGATCGGCCGCCTGCCCGCCGATCCCGACGCCAAACCCCGGCCGCTGGCCAAGACCCGCTGGGCCGGCGCAGTCGACTGTGTGGGCGGTGCCACCCTGGCCGACGTACTCAGCACGCTGAACTACGGCGGTGCGGTGGCCGCCAGTGGCCTGACCGGAGGGGCGGCGCTGAACACCACCGTGATGCCGTTCATCCTGCGCGGCGTGAGCCTGCTGGGCATCGACTCGGTGCTGATGCCCATCGGCCCCCGGCGCGCGCTGTGGAAGCAACTTGCCGGTGTGTTCAAGCCGCCGCATCTCGCCGACGTCACCCATGAGGTCGAGTTGGCCGACGTGGTCTCGGTGATCGACCAGGTGCGGGCCGGCAGCTACTCCGGCCGGGCGGTGGTCCGGGTCGGCGGCTGAATCAACTTGCGAGACAAACGAAAGCGGGCCACCGGCGAAGTGCCGATGGCCCGCTTTTCGTTGCGCTGATTAGCCGAGCAGAACCCGCTGCAGATCCGGCTTCATCGCCTGCAGTTCGCGTCCCCAGTAGGCCCAGCTGTGGGTGCCGTTGTCCGGGAAGTTGAATACCCCGTTGCGACCGCCGGCCGCGAGGTAGTTGTCCCGGAAGGTGCGGTTGGTGCGGATCGTCAGGCCCTCAAGGAAGGTGGCCGGCACATCGCCGCCGCCCAGTTCGTTGGGCTGGCCGTTACCGCAGTAGACCCACAGACGGGTGTTGTTGGCCACCAGGCGCGGGATTTGCACCATCGGGTCGTTGCGCTGCCACGCCGGGTCGCTCGACGGGCCCCACATGTCATTGGACTTGTAGCCGCCGGCGTCACCCATCGACAGGTTGATCAAGCCCGGCCACCAGCCCTCGGAGGGATTGAGGAAGCCCGACATCGAACCTGCGTAGATGAACTGACCCGGGTGCCACGCAGCCAGACTCATCGAGGCCGAACCGGCCATCGACAGACCGATCGCGGCGTTGTTGGTCGGCCGGACCTGGCGGTTGGCCTGCAGCCAGGCAGGCGCTTCCTGGGTCAGGAAGGTCTCCCACTTGTACGTCGAACAACCGGCCTTGCCGCAGGCGGGCCGGTACCAATCGGCGTAAAAGCTGGACTGTCCGCCCACCGGCATCGACACCGACAGGCCCGAATCGAGGTACCACTCGAACGCCTGGGTGTTGATGTCCCAGCCGTTGAAGTCCTCCTGCGCCCGCAGGCCGTCCAGCAGCCAGACGTTCGGCGAGTTCTCGCCCCCGCTTTGGAACTGCACTCGCACGGTCCGGTTCATGCTCGGCGACGGCACGTCGAGGTATTCCACCGGCAGGCCGGGCCGCGAAAACGCGCCCGCCGTCGCCGACTCCCCAACCAGGCCCACCAGGCCCGGCAGGGCTGCCGCAGCAACCGCCGCGACCGCAACTCGGCGCGACCAACCGCGCACCTTGTCGAAGACAGATCTCACCAATCCACCCAGCTTTCTGTGATTCCGCTTGTCCGACTGCAGAGACGAGTAAAACACGGTCACGCGAACGCAGCGAAATTCAGCGTCGTTACCGAGTCGTGACTTCCTTGTCAGAAATCGCGCCAAAAACTAAAGTCGGCTTCAGTTTTCCTGCTGACCGACCCCGGGAGTGCCCATGGAATCCTTCGTTCACCTGCGCAAAGGCGCCACGCCGCGGCGTATGCACGCCGATCTGAACGGGCTCAAGGACGACGAATTGGGCCGCGGGGGGTTCACCGGGCGCACCGCCAGCATGTACCGGCGACACGACCCGACCCGGTTTCGGGCGGTCGGCCCCCTGCGGCCGGTGGACGTGCTGGCAGATCAGCTCAAACCCGGCGACGCCACCGACGCGTCGGGCGCCCCGATGCTGCTGTTCTCCAACCCGGACTGCCGAATCTCGCTGAGTCGTCGGGCCGAGGCCATGCCCTTTTATGTCCGCTACATCGACGGCGACCTGCTGTGCTTCGTCCACCAGGGATCCGGGCGACTGGAAACCGAATTCGGTCCGCTGGACTACCGCACCGGGGACTGGATCTACCTGCCCAAGGCGTGCACGTGGCGCCAGGTGCCGCAGGAGCGAAGCGACCCGGGGGACAGATCGAGCGAAAGCACCTGGCTGATGATCGAGGCCACCGACGACTTCCGCACTCCCCCACCCGGTCCGCTGGGCCGGCACTGGCCTTTCGATCCGTCACTGGCCACCATCCCCGAGCCGGAACCCGTCGACGACGACGACCGCACCGAATACGAGGTGCGGTTGATGCACCGCGGAGTCGACGGCGTCGAGACGACGTCACTGATCTATGAGCACAATCCGCTCGACGTCGAGGGGTGGCAGGGCGACAACTTCCCCTTCACCTTCAACATCGAGGACTACCACGTCGTGATGTCCAACAGCGTGCACCTGCCGCCCATGGTGCACCTGTTCATGGAGGCGACCGGTGTGTACGTGTGCAACTTCTTGCCCAAGCCGGCCGAAGGCGTGCCGGGTACCGAACGCACCCCGTGGTACCACCGCAACGTCGACTTCGACGAGATCGCGTTCTTCCACGGCGGCTCGCTCTACGGCATCCCGATGCCGTCGGGACTCATCAGCCACGCCCCCCAGGGCGTGCACCACGGCGCTCCGGAAAAAGCCCGCGAACACGCCCGGCGCAAGTTCGACGACTTCTCCACCATCGACTGGAAGGTGATCGCCGTCGATACCCGGCAGCGACTGGTGCCGTCGGCCGAGGTGCTGGCTCACGACCTCGCGCAGCACTCGTGACCACAGACGACGTCACGACATACCCCTACGAGCGAATTCCGTATCTGGTTGCCTACCGCAACGATTCAGGCGTCCGCGACGTCTACGGCGGGCTGGCCGAGGTGGTGGCGCTGGAGTGTTACCTGCTCAAACCGGACAACCCGGCCGACACCGGAGCCGCCGGGCCGGCGACAGGACACACCGTGCTGGTGTTTATGCATCCGTCCGCCGCCGGCGGCGGTTACCTGCCGATGGTCACCGCCCTGGCCCGCGCCGGTCATCACGTCATCTACGCCGGCAGCCGGTTCCGCGGCAGCGACTCCGCACTGCTGATGGAAAAGGTGGTTCAGGATCTCGGCGAAGTCATCAAAGACGCCCGCAACCGCCTGGGCTACTCCACGGTGGTGCTGGCCGGCTGGAGTGGCGGCGGGTCGTTATCGCTGTTCTATCAGCAGCAGGCCCAGTTCCCGACCATCACTGCCAGTCCGTCCGGCGACGGCCCCGACCTGACGACCCTCGGGTTGATCCCCGCCGACGGCATCATGCTGCTCGCAGCACACATCAGCCGTCACGGCACGCTCACCGAGTGGCTCGATGCCTCCATCCTCGACGAGTCCGATCCCACCCGGCGCGATCCTGAACTCGATCTCTATAACCCGGACAACCCAAACCGGCCGCCTTACACAGCCGAGTTCCTCCAGCACTACCGGCAGGCTCAGATCGACCGCAACCGCCGAATCACCATGTGGGTCAAGGAGAAGCTCGCCGAACTGACAGCATCCGGTCGCAGCGACGAGGAGTTCTGCTTCGTCGTACACGGCACCATGGCTGATCCGCGCTGGCTGGATCCGACCGTCGACCCTAATGACCGCGAATCCGGAACCTGCTACCTCGGTGACCCGCGGGTCGTCAACGACTCGCCGATCGGGCTGGCACGATTCTGCTCGCTTCGCAGTTGGCTGTCGCAGTGGAGTTACGACGATGCCCGCGGCGATGGAGTGGCATGTGCGCGCGACGTCACGGTGCCGACTCTGGTGATCGGCAACCTCGCCGATGATGCCTGCACACCGAGCCACACTCGGCGGCTGTTCGAGGCCCTCGGGAATCCCGACAAGGAGATGCACGAGATCCCGGGCGCCAATCACTACTACGCGGGGCCCGATCAGCGCGAGACGCTGAAGCAGGCCGTCGGCATCATCACCGATTGGCTTGACCGGCATGATTTTTCACGGACCGGCCGATGAATGGACCCGGCGCCCTCGACGGCATTCGTGTGCTCGAGGTCGGCACCCTGATCTCCGGGCCGTTCGGCGCCCGCCTGCTCGGCGATATGGGTGCCGAGGTCATCAAGATCGAGCCGCCCGACACACCCGATCCCATTCGTATCTGGGGCCAAGCCGAGGTCGACGGGCATCACGTCTTCTGGACCGTGCACGCCCGCAACAAGAAGGCCGTCACGCTCAACCTGCGCGAGGCCCGTGGCCGTGAACTTTTCCTGGACCTCGTCGAGCGCTCCGACATCATC
>CAMDFY010000199.1 GCA_945897705.1 Bifidobacterium breve
CTGGCCGATCTGCGCGAGGACGGGGTGACGATCTCACGCAAGGCAGCCACCGCCAACGTCTCGAATCCCGGGATGTACTTGTGCTCGTGTAACGCTACGCGGTACACTTGGGCTTGTGATCCAGTCGTTCGCCGACAAGGACACCGAGAAGCTGTTCAACGGACGCCGAGTCAGGAAGTACAGTTCGGAACTCAGCGATCGAGCGCTCCAAAAGCTTCTGATGCTCAACGCAGCCAACCAGATCAGTGATCTTAGAATGCCGCCCGGCAACCGTCTCGAAGCCTTGGTTGGTGACCGCAAGGGCCAGCACAGCATCCGCATCAACGACCAATATCGCATCTGCTTCGTATGGACCGCCGCCGGCCCGCAGAACGTTCAAATTGTCGACTACCACTAGGGAAAGGGATATCACCATGAGGAATATTGCACCGGTCCACCCCGGCCGGATTCTCGCCGATCAATACCTCACCGACCTTGGTCTTTCACAGCGCAAGCTCGCTGATCTGATCGACGTACCGCCGCGGCGCATCAATCAAATCGTTCTGGGTCAGCGTGCTGTCACTCCCGACACGTCGTTGCGTCTCGGGAAGCTGTTCGGCCAGTCTGACACTTACTGGCTGAACCTCCAGAAGCACTACGACATCGAAGTCGCACGTGAAACAGCCGACTTGAGCCGCGTTCAGATCCTAGCGTCGTAGCCGATCAATTCGATCCGATGTGCCGGCTATCACGGGACGACATGCGCATCAGTTGAGCGAAATTGTCCGCGCGGGGGACCCCCATGAGGTGGTGTAAGCAGCCGAATTGCAGATCGGCCTGGACAGGCCGGCTAAACGGGCTCGAAGCCGGAGACCAGCCATCTGCCCGTCGACGGAAGGCGACCTGCTCGTAGTGCAGGGTAGGCCACCCAGCTATTGGGCTTAGTAACGGTTGACGTTACTAACGGCGGACGTTATTGTTGGCAGGTGATCCGCTCGTTCCGGGGCAAGGACGCAGAGGCGATCTGGCAGCGTCGTTACGTCAAGAGGATCAGTCCGGAACTGAGCAGACTCGTGTACAACAAGCTGGCACTCATCGATGCTGCTGGAACCATCAACGATCTGCGTGGGCCGCCCGGCAATCGGCTGGAGAAGTTGAGCGGGGACCGCGCCGGTCAGTACAGCGTGCGGGTGAACGACCAATGGCGAATCTGTTTCACCTGGAGCGCCGGCGGTGCGTCGAACGTCGAGTTCGTCGACTACCACTAGAAGGAGCAGGCATATGGCTGACTTCGCACCCACCCACCCCGGGGAGATCCTGATGACGGAGTTTCTCGAGCCGATGGGCATCACTCAATACCGGATCGCCAAGGCTATCGACGTGCCACCCCGCCGTATCAACGAAATCGTGCACGGCAAACGGGCGATCACGGCTGACACTGCGCTGCGACTGTCGCGTGCCTTGGGGCTCAGCGACATGTTCTTCATCAATATGCAGGCCCGGTATGACGCGGAAGTCGCCCGGGACAAGCTGCAGGATGAACTCGGCACGATTGAACGCATCGCCTGATCGTGTGGGGGTCTGCCTCCGGCGCACCGCCCGCGCCCGATCGGGCACTTCGTTCCGCTACTTTCCCGATACAAACGTCCGGGGACTATCGCGGATTCCACATCGTTACTCCGCGAACGGGGCCAGTCGCACGAGTGGGCCGAACCCGGCGTAGCGAAGACACCAGCTGATTCGGCCCTGAGGAACAGCAGCAGCCTCGGCCTGGAATGCATTCAGCAGATGGTCGCGGAAGCTCAGACGGGGATGCCGTCGCAACACCTCCTCGACCCACTCGGGTCTCAACTCGTGTAACCGCGCGCCGGCGACATCGACGAACGCGCCGGCCGAGACGAATCCGGCGGGATCGCCCAGATCGGCCGCGACGCCGATCGTTATATGACCCGCGATGGCCGCCGCTATGGCCTTGGCCCGATCCGGTGGCGCGCGGTGTTCCAACGCGAATGCTTCAGCGCGCTCGGCGCCAACCACGGCAAAGCAACGCCCTGGCGTCGGATGCTCGAGATTGAGGTCGTGCAGGAGGCTGGCCATGTAAACCAGTTCCGTGTCGACGGCCTTGCCATCGATCCCAGCCAGCGCGAGACCGAACAGATAGGTGCGATAGGAGTGCTGCAGCACGTGCGATGAAAGTTCTTCGCGGGCGACCGATCAGCCACTTCCTGCGCCGATTTGCTCAGCGCCGAGCGAAGGCTGGCGCGTGTTCTGGGCGTGGGCCTACGCCGACGAGATCAGCCGATATCACCGATAAGCCCGGTAGCTGCCCCGCCACTGTCGCGACGGCAGTGGGCGGTTGGGTGTTCGTACCAGCGGTGCAGGCGGTTGAGTCCACAATGTCCGACAAGTGGCTATAGTCAGACATTGTGGACTTGGCAATGTTCGTAAACGGAACGTCTGGCTCACTGGTGGATGTGACCGCACCGGACGGGAGTCCGGGCAAGGCGTTTGTGCCAGCACCCCTTCCCGACGATATGCCGGCAATCAGCGCTTCGACAATCCTCGCAGTGGCAGAAGCACGGGCAGGACTTGCCGCGCTGGACAGCACCTCCGCCCAGCTCCCCGACCCGACATTGCTCCGGGCCCCGACGCTACGCCGCGAGGCGCAGGCTACCTCTGCGCTGGAGGGTACCTACGCCCCCCTCAGGCAGGTGCTGACTGCTGACGCAGATGAACCCGCGACGTTGGATCTCGTTGAAATCCTGAATTACGAGCGAATGGCCAACTACGGGTTCGGATGGGTCGGAGATGGCCGCCCGATTACCACGGCTTTCCTGGAGGATCTCCACGGGATATTGATGCGGGGCACACCAGTGGCCGGCGGTTCGGGACGGCTGCGAGACACCCAGGTGGTTATCGGCAAGCGGGCCGGCGGAGCGGCGCACAGCAACCCCTTGGCGGCGGCGCGTTTCGTTCCCTCTCCTCCCGGGGATCATCTCAAAGCAGGCCTCGATGGCCTCGTCGGGTGGATGCGGCAGGACCACCGTGCCCGGGTCGATCCAGTCGTGGCCACTGCAATGTCGCACTATCAGCTAGAGACCTTGCACCCGTTCATCGACGGGAACGGGCGGCTAGGGCGGCTGTTAATCGTGTTGCACCTACAAGCCATCGGGGTGCTCACCGAGCCTACGCTGACGGTTTCCCCATGGTTTGAGGCACGGCGCACCGATTACTACGACCACCTTCTCGCGGTGAGCACCCGAGGAGACTGGGATCCGTTTATCGGGTTCTTCGCTGCCGGACTGCGAGCCTCTGCCGAGTCGACCCGCACGCAGATGCGGGCCTTAGTCAGGGTGCAAGCTGAGCTGGCCGACGTCGTTGGTGGGTCGAACCTGCGCTCGGCGAACGCACGTGCCCTAGTTGATCTGGCCGTCGCGAATCCGTCGTTCACCGTGCGTCAGGTCGAAGCGCGGCTGGGTATCTCCTACGGGCGCGCGAATGCCTTGATCAGCCAGCTCATGGAGCTCGGAATTCTGGATGTCGTCGACGAAAAGGCTTACAAGAGGATATTTTTCGCACCCCGCGTCATCGACGTACTCATAGGCGAGAGCGGCCAATGAGCAACTGCCGCCGGCGGCGCACGGGATGAGGGAAAGGACGACGCCACTTTCCCGATATAAACGTCCGCGGACTCGCATGGATTGGCCTGCATCGGGATGCTCGAATCCCTTCGGGCGCACCATTTGCCAGCGACAACGCCGCGCATCATCAGCGCGGCCGGCAATTGATTGCCAGCGCCGGCTTTCTACTTGGGCGGCATCCTGATTCCACCGTCGACCCGGATCACCTCGGCGTTCATGTAGGAGTTGGTGATCAGTTCGATGACCATCGAGGCCAGTTCCTCAGGCTTGCCGAGGCGGTGCGGGAAAAGCACCGACTGACCGAGCTTGGCCTTGAAGGCCTCGGCGTGTTCGCCCTCGCCGTAGATGGGTGTGTCGATCAGGCCCGGTGCCACAGTGTTGACGCGGATCCCGACGGCCGCCAGGTCGCGGGCAACCGGCAGCGTCAGTCCGACGACGCCGCCCTTGGACGACGAGTACGCCGCCTGTCCGATCTGGCCGTCGAATGCCGCGACACTGGTCATGTTGACGATCGCGCCGCGTTCACCGGTTGCCGTGGGCTCGAGGCGACTCATCGCGGTGGCCGCCAGGCGGATGCAGTCGAACGTGCCAACCAGGTTGATCGCGATGACCTTGCGGTAGGCGTCGAGATCGTGGGCCGAGGCGAATTCCCCGTCCTTGCCGATGGTGCGCTGCGCCCAGCCCACCCCGGCCGAATTGACCAGCGCACGAAGGGGACCGAGATCCATCGCGGTGTT
>CAMDFY010000200.1 GCA_945897705.1 Bifidobacterium breve
GCGATGATGGCGTCGACGTGGGCTGCGGTGGCCAGTACCCGCAACGCCCGGTCCGGCGCGTGATCCGGCGCCCGGTGCAGGCCACCGGCTTGCAGAAGTTCCTCGACGAGGACGCGCGGATTCCCGCCGCCGGGTGCGGGTTGCAGGCCGACCAGCGCTTCGGTGGCCGATCGGACTGACGATCGCAGCGCGTACTCGGCATCGCCGAGGTCGAGTTGCTCCGGCGCCGCGATGCCCGGCAACGAGTAGACCGACCAGGACAGCACGGGGATCTCTGGGATGTCCGATTCGTCCTCGTCACCGCACTCAAACACCGGGACTATGCCGATGGCTTCGCCGGCCGGCACCCGGATCAGGACTGCCTCGCCGGCATCGAGAGCGTCACGCTGGAATTGGGTGCCGGCGGGCAGGCCCCGGACGTCACCCGGCACCGGAAACGCGACATCGATCACCTGCGGTGCCCCGGGCAGCCTCCCGGGATTTCGGCCGGCCGCGGTGCGCACCGTCTGCAGCAGGGACATCGCACCGGCGGGGTCCATATCGGGCCACGGCAATCCGGTTCGGCCGGCTGCGACCGCATCGTAGGCGGCGACCGAATGCAGTGGCGCCCAGGCGTTTAGCGCGTCAAGGACGTCGTCGGGTGCCGCGTGGCCAGCCAGCCAGGCATTGGTCCACACCGATAGCGAGACACTCGGGCACCACATAATCTTCGTGAGTGTAGTGGCTCCGAGCCGGTCCGGTCGGCACCCCATGGGGGCACCGAAAAGCGCGTATCGTGGCGTTATGTCGGAGGCGTTGGTCTGGCTCGTTGCCGCACTGGCGCTCGCCGGTGCCGAGGCGCTCACCGGTGACCTGTCACTGCTGATGCTCTCGGGCGGGGCATTGGTCGCGGCCGGCGCCAGTTGGCTGCTGGGGTTTCCGCTGTGGGCTGACGGCGCGGTGTTCCTGGTCGTCTCGATACTTTTGCTTCTGGTCGTGCGTCCGGTGCTGCGACGTCGGTTCGTCGGTGGTTCGGGGTTGCCTGAGCCGGCGAAGGCGCTGGAAGGCAAGCAGGCGCTCGTGCTTGAGCCGGTCAGTCGTCACCGCGGCCAAGTCAAGCTGGACGGGGAAGTCTGGACGGCCCGGGCCTACAACGACGCCGACGTGTATCAGCCCGGCGAACAGGTGACGGTCATGCAGATCGACGGTGCCACCGCGGTGGTCTGGCAGAACCCCTGACTACAAACCCGGGCACGCCGGGGGAACAAGGAGTCGGTATGGACGGCGCAATAACCGGTCTGGTGTTGTTTTCGGTGCTGGTGATTTTTGCCGTCATCGTGGTCGGTAAGTCGGTCGCGCTGATCCCACAGGCTGAGGCGGCGGTGATCGAGCGACTCGGCCGCTACAGCAAGACGGTGTCCGGCCAACTCACCCTGCTGATCCCGTTCATCGATCGGATCCGAGCCCGGGTGGATCTGCGTGAGCGGGTGGTCTCCTTCCCGCCTCAACCGGTGATCACCGAGGACAACCTCACGGTCAATATCGACACGGTGGTCTACTTCCAGGTCACCAGCCCCCAGGCGGCGGTCTACCAGATCAACAACTACATCGTCGGAGTGGAACAGCTGACCACGACCACGCTGCGCAATGTCGTCGGCGGGATGACCCTGGAACAAACCCTGACCAGTCGCGACAAAATCAATGCCCAGTTGCGCGGAGTTCTCGACGAGGCCACCAACCGATGGGGTCTGCGGGTGGCCCGGGTGGAACTGCGCAGCATTGATCCGCCGCCGTCGATTCAGGACTCGATGGAGAAACAGATGCGCGCCGACCGGGAGAAGCGGGCGGTGATCCTGACTGCCGAGGGCACCCGGGAGGCATCGATCAAACAGGCCGAGGGGCATAAGCAGGCGCAGATCCTGGCCGCCGAGGGCGCCAAACAGGCCGCGATCCTGGCCGCGGAGGCCGAGCGGCAGTCCCGCATACTGCGGGCACAGGGCGAACGCGCCGCCCAGTATCTGCAGGCCCAGGGTGAGGCCAAGGCGATCGAGAAGACCTTCGCGGCGATCCGAGCCGGCCGGCCCACGCCGGAAATGCTGGCGTACCAGTATTTGCAGACCCTGCCGCAGATGGCCCAGGGAGAGGCGAACAAGGTGTGGCTGATTCCCAGCGACTTCGGCTCCGCCCTCGAAGGCTTCACCAGGCTGCTGGGCGCTCCCGGCGCCGATGGCGTGTTCCGCTACCAGCCGACCCCCGAGTCGGACCCGCCAGCACCCGTGGACGACTCCGACGAGGTTGCGGATTGGTTCAACACGCGGACCGATCCAGACATCGCTGAGGCGGTCGCCAAGGCCGAGGCCGAGGCCCGCAGGTCACTTCCGGCCGCTGGGGTGCAGAAAGATCCGTCCGCCCCGCTGATCCTGGACCCGGGGACCCCCGAGCCGATTCAGGCCCCCCCGGGGGAGTAGCTGCTCCGTCGCGCTTACCAACCGCCGAATCCGCCGAAGCCCTGGTTGGTTTCCGCGGCGATGGCGCCGAGGTCATTGGGCGTGGCGGTGATCTGGGAATTGCCCGGGCTCGCGCAGTCGGTGGTCTGCCCGCCGGTGGCGCCGCCACCGCCCTCAACCTCGCAACTCGGCAGCAGTGGATTGTCGGCACCGCCGCCGCCGTACTCTTCGGCGGCCGCGATCGGTGCGCCGAACAGGGCGGCCGCCGTGCCGATGCCGGCGGCGAGCAGAGCCAGGGATTGTCGTGATCGCTTCATGTGTCGGTGTCCTCACGTTAGGGTTGGGCTGAGACTACCGTGACGAGCCCGCTCGCCGCGAGTGGAGGATCGCCGGGCGCTGGCCTAGGATCAAAAACTGAAAACACCGAACCCAGGGAGCCCCATGACACTCACCCCCATGACACTGGCATTGCTGGCGCGTCGTACTGCGGCGTCGATCATTGGCGCGGGCGGCGTCCTTGTCGGGGTTGCGGCACCAGCGGTCGCCTACGACGGCCCCGGTTGCACGGCCGCCGACATCATGGCTGTGGAGGCCCAGATGACCACCGCGATGGCCGGCTACCTGTTCACCCACCCCGATGTGAACGCTTTCCTGAGCAGCACCAATGGCATGCCGGACGCGCAGCGACGAAGCATGATTGACGGTTATCTGGCTGCCAACCCGCAGACCCAGGCCGAGATCAGCGCCATCAAGAATCCGGGAGCCGTTCTGCGCGACCTCTGCGATATCCCGGATGCGGACCTTCACTTCGGGCTGCTCTGAGCGGTCACCGCTCGCGCTCTCGCCGGTAACGGTGTCTCTCGTACGCCAGTCCACCGATACCCAGCGTGGCCGTGCACACTGAGACGAGGATCAGCAGGGGGCTGACGCGTCCGGTCAGCGCGTCGCCGAGGATAACGACAGCCGAGGTTCCCGGCAACAGCCCCACCATGGTGGCCGCCAGATAGGGCACCACCCGCACCGCAGAAGCGCCGGCGGCATAGTTCAACACCGAGAACGGCACCGCCGGAATCAACCGCATCGACAGCACAGCCGGCCACCCACGGGAACGCAGCCGGGCATCGAGTGCCTCGACACCGGGATGGTGCAGGACCGCATCGAGACGCCAGCCCAGGGCCCGGACGAGCAGCAGTGCGGTCAACGCACTCAAGGTGCTGGCCGTGACGGCGATCGCGATCCCCAATGCCGGCCCGAACAACAATCCGGCCGCCAGGGTGAAGGCCGTCCGCGGAAACGGGAGAACCGTGACGACAACATGAGCTCCCAGGAAGGCCAGCGGGAACCAGGGGCCGACCGAGGTGGCCCAGTCCCGCATCTGTACCGCGTTGGGCAGCGGTACCAAAACCACCACGGCGATGAGGGTCGCCATCGCGATGACGGTGATCAGGATCCGGGTGCGACTCATCTGTCCGGCGGTCACGGCCAACGCGGCACCCACGCTGCGCAGCACGCTCAGGCGGCGGGTAGTCACGTCTGTCAAGGCTACGGCTCGGCGGCTAGGGTCCGACACGGCGACGCCGCGGGTGCGGCGATCATTTAGCCTGAGACTTAGGCGGCGCGGGCTGCCTCTCAACAACAGGAGCCGCCGGTGTCCGTGGAACTGGAAGAGGCACGCACCCGGTGGCGCGATGCCGTCGCCCGCGTCATGGCCGGGAACGGTCGTCGACCCGGCGTGGACAGTCCCGCCGAGAAGTCGTTGGATTCGCCGACCTACGAGGGTTTCCCGATCCATGCGCTCTACACCGCTCTGGACGCGCTGCCGGAGCATCCCCTCCCGGGCGAGTGGCCCTATGTCCGGGGCGCAGATCGCCACCGCGATGTGCTCACGGGATGGCAGGTGGCCGAGCAATTCCCGGCTGCGGG
>CAMDFY010000201.1 GCA_945897705.1 Bifidobacterium breve
GGGCCACGGTGGCCAACGGCGTGCTGTCCAGCAACTCGTCGAGGTGACGCCGTGACGTGCGCTGCTTCTCGGCGAGACGGCTCACCGCGATGGATGGTTTCAGCATTGTTTTATCGTTGCACGCGCCGCAATGCCTCCGGGGTCAGATCCTTGAGTGTGGGATAACCGTCGACGGCCATGATCAGGTCGGCTTCGGCCAGGATCGAGCGCAGCACGTGCACGATCCCGTCGGTGCCGGCCAGTGCCGCCCCGTAGGCGTACGGCCGGCCGATGCCGACAGCTTTGGCGCCCAGGGCCAGGGCCTTGATCACGTCGGCCCCGGAGCGGATGCCGGAATCGAACAGGACGGGCACATCGCCGCACGCCGCCACCACATCGGGCAGGCAATCGATGGCGGGCAGCCCGCCATTGGCCTGACGGCCGCCGTGGTTGGAGCAGTAGATGCCGTCCACTCCGGCGTCGATGGCACGCCGCGCATCATCGGGATGACAGATGCCCTTCAGTATCAACGGCAGCGAGGTGATCGAGCGCAACCACGGAATGTCGTTCCACGTCAACGAGTTTCCAAAGATGCTGACCCAGTGCATGACCGCGGCTCGCGGGTCGGCGTCGATGTCGGCGTCGACTTTCGCGCGGAACACCGGATCGCTGATGTAGTTGGCCAGGCACAGCCCGCGCAGTTGGGGGAAGTTCGCCGTCGACAGATCCCGGGGCCGCCAGCCGGGGATCCAGGTGTCGAGGGTGACCACGATTCCGGCGTAGCCGGCCGCCTCGGCGCGGTGCACCAGGCTTTCGGCGAGTTCGCGATCGGTGGGGGTGTACAGCTGGAAAAGCCCTGGGGTGGCGCCGAATTCGGCTGCGACGTCTTCCATTGGGTCCATGGTGAGCGTCGACACGCACAGCGGCACGCCGGTGCGCGCGGCGGCGCGGGCCGCCGCGATGTCGCCATGCCGGTCTGGCGTACAGAGGCCGATCACGCCGACGGGCGCCATGAAGATCGCAGGCCAGCGTCGCCCCCAGAGTTCGACTGACA
This sequence comes from Bifidobacterium breve, assembly GCA_945897705.1. Taxonomy (GTDB): domain Bacteria; phylum Actinomycetota; class Actinomycetes; order Mycobacteriales; family Mycobacteriaceae; genus Mycobacterium; species Mycobacterium aquicola. Next base: position 1,034 of record CAMDFY010000201.1, read on the forward strand.
TATCGCGTTCGGTGGCGCCGACGAGCATCCGGGGAATCAGTCCCCACTGCTCGAATGCGGTGACGTTGGCGCGCTGGGTGCGCTCGTCGCCGGCACCCCCGGAAACGTAGGACCAGACCGACGGCGACAGCGCCTGCTGCGCGCGGGACTGGAGTTCGTCGAAGGACATCGGCAGGCTGGGGAGCACCCCGGCCAGGCCCTGGAAGTAGATCTCGATCTGGTAGTTGCCATATGACTGCGTCATGGTCTGTTCCCTAGGTCAAAGTCTGCGACCACATCAGCCACGCGCCGTAGCTGATCGAGGTCGGTACTGGTCGGAATCAGGTGAATCTCGCTGGTGCCGATGGCGGCGAACTGCCCCAGCACGTCGGCCAAATCGTCCTCGGTGCCGGCAAAACCGGTATGCGGCGCCATCGCGTCGACGAACTCACCCGGGATCCAGTTCATGTAGTGCCGCAGGTGGCGGTGAATCTGAGCGCGGGAGTCGGCCGGGCCGCCGAGGGCGAACCAGAACGAGGTGGCCAGATGAGGTTTCGGCTTGCCGGCCTGCGCCCAGGCGGTACGGCCGACCTCGAACAGTTCGTCCTGTTTAGCGACGTCGAGATCCAGTGTGATGCCGGCCAGCCCGTCGGCCCACGGTGCGGCACTGCGCAGCGTCTTGGGTCCGATCGTGCCGACCAGCAGTCGAGGTCCCCCGGAGTGCACCGGTGCCGGGCCGACCGGCAGCACCGATTCGGTGATCTTCTCCCCCGACCACACCCGCTTCATGATCTCGACCCGCTGTGCCATCTCGCGCATGGTCTGAGTCGACGGGTCCGCGTCGACGGCCAGGTAGTCCTCCTGACGGCCGCCCACCCCGACGCCGACGGTAAGCCGGCCGCCGCAGAGCATGTCGCCGGTGGCCAGTGATTTGGCCAGCAGCACCGGGTCATGCAACTGCGGCACCACCACGGTGGTGATCAGCGGTACCCGATGCGTCCAGGCCGCCAGGGCCCCGAGGAGTGTCAGCGCCTCAGGATTGCCGAAGGCGATGCGTTCGCCCCAGCACAGTGACGAGAACGGGCCCTCGTCGATCGCCTGCGCCCACCGGCGCAACACGCTCGCATCAAGGTCGGGCTCCATCACGGGCATGCTCATGCCAATCTGCACGTCGCGATTGTGGCACGCCGTCGATCTTGTCCGGCCCCGGCTACCGCGCCGGATCCTTCCGCGCCCGGATCGGTTCGGCCGGGGTGGTCGGCGCCAGCAGGGTGCCGTGCAGGCTGCCGCGCGCGGTGCGGGCCGCCACCAGCAGCCAGGTGCCAAGCAAGCCGAGATAGGCGATCAGCGCCGCGACGGCGAACGCCGGCAATCCGGTGTGCACGGCCAGTTGGGTGGTGCCGGTCACGAAGGTGCCCACCGGGAAGGTCAGGCTCCACCAGGTCAGTGCGAACGGCATGCCGCGCCGCAGTGTGCGCACAGTCAGCGCGGTCGCCAGCGCGATCCATAGCACTGCGAATCCCCATACCGGCACACCGAACAGAATCGCGAATATGTTCATGGCCGCGGCGATATCGGGGTCGACGGCCAGCCTCGCGTTGAGGCCGAGAAGCCCTGCGGCCGTGATGGATTGGCCCAGCGGGCCCAGCACGATCCACAGCGTCGGCACCCGGGCGGTGCCCGAGACGCCGTAGAGCGCGAGCCGGCTCCAAATCATCGAGATGATGATGAACGCCGCCACCAGGCTCAGCCCGAACAGCGCGTAGCAGCCGTAGAACATGGTCTGGCGCCCGACTCCGGCCGGCATGTGCGGAATCAGCAGCGCGCCGGTGGCGGCGGCGACCATCGGTGGGACGACCGGCATCAGCCAACCGCCGAATGCGGCATCCGGTTCCACGGAGTGCTGGGTGAACATCAGATACGGGATGCTGACGGCGGTAAAGAGCCCGCCGACGGTGCCCACCATCCACAGTGCCCAGGCCAGTTCGACCGCGGCGCGGTCGCCGATCAGATCTCCGCCCACCAACAACGCACCGGAGGCCACCGTCAGCAGTGCCATCGGTGCCGCGCCGTAGAAGTGCGCCATTTGCGGGTTGCGGGCGTGGCTGCGCGCCGCAGTCGGGTGCCGCAGCCAATGGCCACCGATCACGGCCAGCAGCACCACCAGCAGCAGAGCGGCGATCACCCACATGACGCGGGTGAAGGTGTAGAGGCCCGGAATATGGAGGGGGCCCAGAAGATGGACGGGGAGAGTGGCGCCGGCGTTGGCGACGATTCCGGTGCCCATCACCGAGGCGAACCAGTTCGGTCCGATCCCGCCGAGGATCTCTACCCGGGTCAGCGCCGCTCCGGTCTCGGTCCCCCCTGCTGCGTGAGCGTCAACCCCCGTCGCATCAAACACTGCGGCGCCCGCGATGGTCTTCCTGGATGAGGTAGTCCGCCGCCATCGCCGTGACGTGGTCGGGCAGCGCGCCGGCGGCGACGTCGGCCAGGGTGGTGGCTTCCAGGACCGCCCGCATGCTCGCCCGCAGTGCGCGCCACACGTCGGTGAGTGCCGCGGTGGGACCGGAATAGGGAAGGTCACCCAAGCCGATATCCCGAACGCTGGCCAGGGGTCCGTCGATACAGCGCAGCACGTCGGCGATGCTGATCGTCTCGGCCGGCCGGGCCAGTTCGTAGCCGCCGTCGCGGCCACGATGGCTGCGCACGAGGCGGTCGGCGCGCAGGTCGGCGAGGATGTCGACGAGAAACTGGGCCGGAATGCCCTGGGCGGCGGCGAGGTCGTCGGTCTTGACCACCACGCCGGATTCGGCCGTAGCCAGTTGGGTCATGGCGCGGACGGCGTATTCCGCCTTCGCCGACATCCGCATGCTGCGGATTCTGCCACTGGTCTGACTGCGCGCGGACCAGAAGCCGTCGGCGCGGGTCAGCCGCGTTGGCGAGCGGCCTGCGCACGCCCGGCGGGCTTGGCGGGTGCGTCGGAGACCGCCGGGGCGGCTTGCTCAGCGGCGCCGTCGGCGACCGGCGGGTCGGTGACAGCTGATTCGCTCGCGCTACCCGAAGTCGGTCCGGCGGCTTGTTCGGCGACCGCACTGATCGCGTCGCGGACGGCCCCGGCGGCCTTGCGGGCGGCACCGGCGAGGCTCGAGTCGGGGCGGATGGCGTCAATCCCGGCCGGAGTCGAGTCAGGCACCGGGTTGCGGTGGCGCCGATTGTCGCGAGCGGTCCGCGATGAAGCGTCAGCGACCCCCGGGCCAGCTTCTGAGGGGCCAGATTCTGGCGGGCCAGATTGCCCTGGGCCTGATTCTCCTGGGCCTGATTCTCCTGGGCC
>CAMDFY010000202.1 GCA_945897705.1 Bifidobacterium breve
TCCCGACGTGCCAGGCTCACAGCCGCCAACCCTAGGGCAGGAAACCCACCGGTCGGGTCTGCCTAGCCGCAGATCCCAGCCACGATGAAGTTGAGGAGATCCTCCAGTGCGTCGGCCCGCGTGGAGCCGGGCGGAAGTTTCGCCGCTCCATCAAGGCACAGGCGGGCGAAGCCGTGCACGGCGACCCAGGCGTTGAGTTCGGCACCCGGCCGACGAGACGCGGCGAGGATGCCACTGCTCACCAGGTCGTCGAGGGCGCTGCCGAGCAGGGCGTAGGGGCCGGCCTCGTCCCCGGACGGGTCCCCGGGCGCCAAGGTCATGGCGCCGGTTCGGCCGAACATCACCTCGAAAAGTTCGGGATGGGCCAGGGCGAACTGCACGTAGGCCCGACCGGTCGCGGTGAACCGGTTGACGGCCAACTGCGCAGGGTCCTTGCCGGCCCGGGTGGCATTCATGGCGCGCCGCATCCGCTGGGCCAGCTTCTCGAATCCATGAGCGGCGACAGCGGTCAACAGGTCGGACTTGTCATTGAAGTGCCGGTAGGCGGCGTTGGCTGAGACTCCGACCTCGCGTGCGGCGGCGCGCAGACTGAACGCGTCGATCCCGTCGTCTTCGATGAGGCGCACGGCCGTGAGGACTAACGCGTTGCGCAGATCCCCGTGGTGGTAGGCGTTCTTCGGCACCGTCACACCCTCCATGTTGACAGTGTGAACACTATGGGTAAAGTTCACGTTGTCAACATCCCGGCGCGAACGGGACTGCCCACTTGAGGAGTGTCCATGAATCTCGAGAACCAGACCGCGCTGATCACCGGTTCCAGCGGCGGAATCGGCGAGGATTTTGCCGTCGCATTCGCCAAGCGCAAGGCCAACCTGGTCCTGGTCGCGCGGCGCGAGGACAAGCTCGCCGCGTTGCGCACCCGATTGCTGGAGCAGCACCCCGGGCTGACCATCGACATCATCACCGCTGATCTGTCAGTGCCGGGTTCGGCGGCCGAACTAGCGGCCAAGGTCGGCACCCTTGGGCGCACGATCGACATCCTGGTCAACAACGCCGGCGTCGGCGGGCACGGCGACTTCGTCACGCAGGACGTCGAGAAGAACTCCGCACAGATCCAGTTGAACTGCGTAACGCTGGTCGAACTCACCGGGTTATTCCTGCCCGCGATGACCAAGGCCAAGCGGGGAATGGTCATCAACGTCGCCTCGACGGCGGCCTTTCAGCCCACGCCGAGTATGGCCGTGTACGGCGCCACCAAGGCATTCGTGCTGTCATTCACCGAGGCGCTGTGGCAGGAGACCAAGTCCACCGGTGTGCGGGTGTTCGCGCTGTGCCCGGGCGCGACCGAGACGGAGTTCTTCGCGCGCACCGGCGAGGAGTTCCTGACCAGCGGCCGGCAGACCTCACAGCAGGTTGTCGACACCGCGATGGCGGCCATCGATAAGTCGACGCCGACGGTGGTGTCGGGGCTGAAGAATTCGGTGCTGGCCAGTGCCTATCGCTACACGCCGAGGAAGGTGATGCTCGCGGTGTCCGAGCGCATCATGAAGGCGAACTAGTCGGGCACCAGTTCGGCGACGTCGGGGTGCAGTGCGACGAGTCCGCGGTCGAAGGTGGCGAGGGTGCCCCCGTTGGCCCGCGCCAACTGGGCGAGGTACGCGTCGGTCACCTGACGGTGCCCGATGACTCCTCGGAGTGCGAAATCGGTGAAAGAGACACTGTCGGGCCAGAATTGGTGTCTCGAGTTCTCGGTCAGCGCCGTCACAACCGCGTGGGCGTCCTCGGCGCTCTGCCCACCTCTGATGAGGAGTCGCACGAGGCTTCCCTGGGTGATCGGACAGGTGGCGAACGAGTCGTCCACACCGGCGAACCAGCTTTCCGCCGCGTCATGGTGAACGTGGTCGGACACGATCAGGGCCACCAGCACGTTGGCGTCCAAGAGCGTTGTCACTCCTCGTCGTCCACGGCGCGGACATCGTCGGTGGTGATCACGGTGCCGAGGGTGACGACCGGCAGGCCGGTTCTCAGGCTGGGCGACACCGCTGCCGGAATGGCAGGGTTCAGCCCGCGCTGCATCAGATCGGCCACCGTATCGCTGAAGGTGCGGCGGGTATCGCGGGCGATGGCACGCACTTGACGATGCAACTCATCGGGTAAATCCACGGTAGTTCGCACAAACGCATCATAACATCAACGCATCATGATGCGATAAGGCCGAGTCGGCAGGTGGACGGCCCGGCGAGCGCTCGATCTACCCGCCCGCCTCGATCGCGGCCACCACTGCGGCCGCCTGCGGCCCGCACACCGGTTGGAGTTGCACCGGGCCGGCGGTCACCATGTCGTCGATCCGCCCACGCAGATCACCGGAGGCGACGTGGCTCTGCAGATTGGTGCCGGGGCAGGAGGTGGCCGCCGCGACCTGTTGGTGGCTGGCCAAGGTGGCGGAGGTGATGCCGAACTCCTGGGTGGCCCAGGCGAAGGCGAGTGCGGCCCCGTTGAGTTGTGCCTCGCTGATCGGCTCCACGTTGAAGTCGCCTTCGCAGACGACTAGGAAGTGGCCGGTGGTGTCGTAGTTCGTGGCGGTATCGCCGGCGATCGCGGTCCGGCGCAGTTCGAAGATGTTCCCGTCGCGGTCGACGCCCACGTGATAGGCGATGTCCACCCACCCCCTGTCGATCTGGTGGTAGCGCTGATGCTGGCGAAGCCGCGAGGTGATGATGCTGTTGTCGCCGAGGGCGACTGCGGTGTGGTGAATCGTCATCCGGGTGATGGTGTGCGGCCGACCACCCGGCAGCGCCGGACGCGCACCCCAGGAATCACGGCACAGCAGGGCGGCTGAGGCCGGCGGGGGAGTCGCGCGGGCTTGTCCGCTGGCGCCGACAACGCCAACCACCCCGGCCGCGCCGGCCAGGTGCAGCAGACGTCGGCGGCTGATGTGCGCGTCCCCGGCCGTCATCGGTGGTTCTCTCGCTCGGTGATCGCCGCCTGTAACTGGTCGAGGCGCTGCTCGCGCGGGCCCTCGAGTTCGACGAGCAATGGGGCGTCTCCGGCTGGCATGACGTCGAAGCGTCCGTCGCGGTAGATCTGCTTGAAGATCTCATCCACGCTGTCGCGGTAGATGAGATCGACCGGACGGATGCCGTCGGCTTCCATCTCCACCGGCCAACGCGCCGACCCGGGTACGAACGCCAGGATGTCGAGGTGGTCGAGGGACTCGCGCACCGCGGGCACCATCGACGCCACGAACTCGTCGTCGATGTCGGTGGTATGGCAGTCGGCGGTGAATTGCGAATAGGCGAGATAGTCCACCGGCGCCCGGTCGAAGATGACATCGGCCGCGCTGGTGGCGTAGCGATGGACGCGGCTGATGTTGTAGTACAGCTGAATTCCGTTGTGCAGGCGGGTGGAGGAGTCCCGGAAGAGGATCTCGTAGGGGCCGAAGAGCCCGAGCGCGCGGTAGGGCTCTTCCTCGCGGAGATACCCGTCGTGCGCGGCCACCCAGTCGTTGACGACGGTGGACTTGCCGAGCGAGTGGGAACCCGACACAGCGATCCGCACGGCGTGAAGACTACTACCCGAAGAGGTCGTCTAGTCCGAAAGTGGGCGGGCGGTCGGCGAGCTTGCCGACTACCCACTGGTTGAACGAGACCCGCTGCTCGCAGGCCTCGACACTGAGCCTGGCGTGTAGTGACCGCGACGTGCGGACCAGGAACCGCCCGCTGTAGCGGTGATCAGTGAGGGAGTCCGGGGCGGTCTGGCCGTACTCGGCCATCTCGGCCAGTGTGTCGGTGATGATTGCCTCCAGTGCGGCGATGGCCTCGTGGGCCGTGAACGCTTCGGCATAGCGGCCGGGGAATTCCAAACATCGCGCGAAATATTCGAGCCGCGCGGGATCCCATTCGGCCCGATACGTGTAATTCAGCGCCATGGCGACCATCATGCGGGGAACGCGCGCGCGGGGCTTTCAGGGAGTGAGGACACTGTGCAGAACTGGGCCCCGCGCCATGCGGCGCAGTACAGTGAGGTGATGTTGCGCGGGATCCTGCTTAGCTCCGTCGTCGCGGCCGGCGTCCTGACCGGGGCATCCCCGGCTGCCGCCGACCCGGTGGCCCCGCCGCCGCCACCGATCCCGGACGTCTTCGCGTACATGCCAGTGAACCCGGTTGATTACACCGTCAACAGCGGCAAATGGTTCGCCTTTGCCGGGCCGGCAGGGGTGGTCTGCATTCTCGACTCCACCAATGGCGACTACGGCTGCAGCGGCCCCATACCCGGGGCCCCCGACGGCGCCAACCTGGTCAGCGCGGGCCCGGTCGGCATGCCGGT
>CAMDFY010000203.1 GCA_945897705.1 Bifidobacterium breve
ACCCCTGAACAGGCCAAGGAGATCGCCAAGATGCTCGGCGAAAAGCGCTGACCAGCCAAACCCGGGGTTCGCCCCAGATCCGCGCCGGCGCCGCCGCCGACACGTGCGCCGACACGCCCGGTGCCGTCCCCCGACGGTCCTAGACTGACGGGCCTATGAATAGTCCGTCGGCTCCCAGCGCAGGCACTCAACGCGGCGGATCGTTCGTGCACCTGCACAACCACACCGAGTATTCCCTGCTCGACGGCGCCGCGAAGATCACGCCGATGCTGGCCGAGGCCCAGCGCCTGGAGATGCCCGCGATCGGAATGACCGACCACGGGAACATGTTCGGCGCCAGCGAGTTCTTCCACGCCGCGACCCAGGTCGGCATCAAGCCGATCATCGGCGTGGAGGCCTACGTTGCGCCCGGCTCCCGTTTCGACAGCCGCCGCATTCTCTGGGGCGACCCGGGGCAGAAGTCCGACGACGTCTCCGGCAGCGGCTCCTATACGCACCTGACCATGGTCGCGGAGAATGCCACCGGCCTCCGCAACCTGTTCCGGCTCACCTCCCGGGCGTCCTTCGAGGGCCAACTCGGCAAGTGGTCGCGGATGGATGCCGAGATCATCGCCGAGCACGCCGAGGGCATCATTGCCACCACCGGTTGCCCGTCCGGGGAGGTCCAGACCCGGCTGCGATTAGGCCAGCACAGCGAGGCGCTGGAATCAGCCGCCAAGTGGCGGGAGATCTTCGGTGCTGAGAACTATTTCCTCGAATTGATGGACCACGGACTGTCGATCGAACGCCGAGTCCGCGAGGGACTGGTGGAGGTAGGCCGCAAACTCGGCATCCCACCGTTGGCCACCAATGATTGCCACTACGTCACCCGCGACGCCGCGCACAATCACGAGGCGCTGCTGTGCGTGCAGACCGGCAAGACGCTCTCGGATCCGAACCGGTTCAAATTCGACGGCGACGGCTATTACCTGAAGTCGGCGGCCGAGATGCGCGCGCTGTGGGATGCGGAGATTCCGCAGGCATGTGACTCCACGCTGCTGATCGCCGAGCGAGTGGACTCCTACGCCGATGTGTGGACCCCGAGGGACCGGATGCCGGTGTTCCCGGTGCCCGAAGGACAGACCCAGGCGAGTTGGCTGCGTCACGAGGTCGACGCCGGATTGGCGCAGCGTTTTCCCGCCGGTGTGCCCAGTGAGTACGCCGAACGCGCCGCCTATGAAATCAGTGTCATCTGTGACAAGGGATATCCGTCGTACTTCCTTATCGTCGCCGACCTGATCAACTACGCGCGGTCGGTCAACATCCGGGTGGGCCCGGGCCGCGGGTCGGCTGCTGGATCGCTGGTGGCCTACGCGCTGCGGATCACCGACATCGATCCCATCGAACACGGTCTGCTGTTCGAGCGATTCCTCAACCCGGAACGGGCGTCAATGCCCGATATCGATATCGACTTCGATGATCGTCGCCGCGGGGAGATGGTGCGCTACGCCGCCGAGAGGTGGGGGAGCGATCGGGTCGCCCAGGTCATCACCTTCGGTACGATCAAGACCAAGGCCGCACTGAAGGACTCTGCCCGAATTCACTACGGACAGCCTGGATTTGCGATCGCCGACCGGATCACCAAGGCGCTACCGCCGGCCGTGATGGCCAAGGACATCCCGTTGTCCGGGATCACCGACCCCAGCCATGAGCGCTTCAAGGAGGCCGCCGAGGTACGCGGGTTGATCGACACCGACCCCGATGTTCGGACTATCTACGAAACCGCCCGCGGACTGGAGGGTCTGATCCGTAACGCCGGCGTGCACGCCTGCGCGGTGATCATGAGTTCGGAGCCGCTGACGGATGTGATTCCGCTGTGGAAACGGCCACAGGACGGCGCGATCATCACCGGGTGGGACTATCCGTCATGCGAGGCCATCGGACTGTTGAAGATGGATTTCCTCGGCCTGCGCAATCTCACGATCATCGGTGATGCGCTGGAGAACATCGGAGCCAACCGCGGTATCGAGGTGGTGCCGGAATCGCTGACGCTCGATGACGCTGCCACCTACGAACTCCTGTCCCGCGGTGACACCCTCGGGGTGTTCCAACTCGACGGCGGCCCAATGCGCGATCTCCTTCGCCGCATGCAGCCCACCGGTTTCGCCGACATCGTCGCCGTGTTGGCGCTGTACCGCCCCGGCCCGATGGGCGTCAATGCCCACAATGATTATGCCGATCGTAAGAACGGCCGGCAGGCGATCACGCCGATCCACCCGGAGTTGGCCGAACCACTGGCCGACATCTTGTCGGAAACCTACGGCCTGATCGTCTACCAGGAACAGATCATGCGCATCGCGCAGCGCGTCGCGGGTTACTCGCTAGCCCGAGCCGACATCTTGCGCAAGGCCATGGGCAAGAAGAAGCGAGATGTCCTCGATAAGGAGTATGAGGGTTTCTCCGAAGGAATGAAGGCCAACGGATTCTCGGCCGGTGCCATCAAAGTGCTGTGGGACACCATCCTTCCGTTCGCCGACTACGCATTCAACAAATCCCACGCTGCCGGTTACGGGCTGGTGTCGTACTGGACGGCGTACCTCAAAGCGAATTATCCAGCCGAGTACATGGCCGGTCTACTGACCTCGGTGGGTGACGACAAGGACAAGGCTGCGGTGTATCTGGCCGATTGCCGCAAACTCGGGATCACCGTGTTGCCGCCGGATGTCAACGAGTCGGGGTTGAACTTCGCCTCGGTGGGCACTGATATCCGTTTCGGCCTCGGGGCGGTGCGCAACGTCGGGGCCAATGTGGTGAGTTCGCTGATCGCCACCCGCAAGGCGAAGGGCAAATTCACCGACTTCTCCGACTACCTCAACAAGATTGATGTGGCGGCCTGCAACAAGAAGGTCACCGAGTCCCTGATCAAGGCCGGGGCATTCGATTCGCTGTCCCATCCGCGCAAAGGCCTGTTCCTGGTGCACACCGACGCCGTCGATTCGGTATTGGGCACCAAGAAGGCCGAGGCGATGGGACAGTTCGACCTGTTCGGCGGCGGCGCCGACGATGGTGGCGCCGGCGATGCCGTATTCACCACAAAAGTGCCGGAAGAGGAGTGGGACGACAAACACAAGCTCGCCCTCGAGCGCGAGATGCTCGGGCTGTACGTCTCGGGCCATCCGCTCAACTCGGTGGCGCACCTGCTCGCCGCGCAGGTGGATCACGCGATTCCGGCGATCCTGGGCGGAGACGTCGCCAACGATGTGCAGGTGCGCGTCGGCGGCATCCTGGCCTCGGTCAACCGGCGGGTCAACCGGAGCGGCGTGCCCTGGGCCTCGGCACAGCTGGAGGATCTCACCGGCGGTATTGAGGTGATGTTCTTCCCGCAGACCTACGCACTGGTCGGTGCGGAGATCGCCGACGATGCGGTGGTATTGGTCGCCGGTAGGGTGCGCATTCAGGATGATCGCATCAGCCTGATCGCCAATGATCTTGTGGTGCCCGACTTTTCCAGTGGGGCACCTGATCGACCGCTGGCGGTGAGTCTGCCCACTCGCCAATGCACACTCGACAAGGTCAACGCGCTCAAGCAGGTGCTGGCGCGACATCCGGGTGTGTCTCAGGTGCATCTGCGCTTGATCAGCGGTGATCGCATCACCACGCTGGAACTCGATCAATCACTACGGGTGACGCCATCACCGGCATTGATGGGTGACCTCAAGGCGCTGCTCGGCCCGGGCTGCCTCGGGGGCTAGCCGGTGCGGACAATCGACCACCCGGGCTACGGATCTTTCGGCAGCGGCTCCCAGTGCATGATCCCGCTGTCGGCCAACAGCGAAAGATGCAGCTGCCCGTTCGACAACAGATAACTGCGCACGTAGCCCAACGCCGCGGCGACCTTGGTGTCGTCGGAGGGTTGCGGGCAGAACATTCGGGTCAACGCGATCGGCCCGAAGGTCAGGCTGCCCGAATCATCAGCGGCGGCTGCCGTCTGGAAGGTTCCCGACCCTCGGTTGCAGTCGATCTGGAAGACGGCTTGACCGTCGTCGCCGAACATCACCGTGTACTTCGACGGGTCGGCAATGTTCGTACTGGGCTGCTCGCTGGTCATTGACTCGATTTCCAGTAGCTGCCACGTTGTACCGACGATCGGATCTGTTGCCGCGGCCGCGTCGCAGCCGACGGCGCCCAGCCCGACGACGGCGCCCAGCCCGACGACGGCTCCCAGCGCACCGATACCGAATGCCGCCCGCATACCCGGCAATCTACCGGGGTAGGGCGCGGATCGTCGAGGCCTGACCCTCAGGGATACTGGCGGGGTGAGTCTGACCGACGCCGAGTTGGCC
>CAMDFY010000204.1 GCA_945897705.1 Bifidobacterium breve
CCCTGCTCCTGGAAGTGGTCGGCCAGTTTGAGTTTGGTGATGTTGCCCTCCGGGCCGGGGCCGGCACCTTCAATGCTGCGGACCGCCCGCCGAAGGTTCAGCAGTCGCAGTGCGTGGTCCTCGGACAGGAAACGGCCGACCCGTTGCAGGGAGCCGATCACCCGATCACCGTGGGTCTGGGCCAGGTGCATCAACCAGGCCGATGCGGGTGCGATGCCCCCACCGCCGCCGCCGATGCTTACCCGCTCATTGCCGAGGGTGGCCCGTGCCACCGTCCAACCCGCGTTCGGTTCGCCAACGACATCCTCATCGGGAACAAACACATCGGTGAAGAAGACCTCATTGAAATCCGAACCGCCGGTGATCTGGCGCAGTGGTCGTATCTCAACGCCGGGCGCCTTCATATCCAGGATCACCATCGTGATGCCGGCGTGCTTAGGACCGTCGAAGTCGGTGCGCACCGTCGCCAGCCCGCGCTTGCAGTAGTGCGCACCGCTGGTCCACACCTTCTGGCCGGTGATAGACCATCCGCCGTCGACGCGGGTGGCGCGGGTCTTGACCGCCGCGGCATCCGATCCCGCTGACGGCTCGGAGAACAGCTGGCACCAGATCTCGTCCTGGCGCAGTGCCTTCTCGACGAATCGTTCGATCTGCGAAGGGGTTCCGTGCTGGATCAGGGTGAGGATCACCCAGCCGGTGATGCCGTAGTCCGGCTTCTTGACATCGGCGGCGGCGAACTCCTCCTCGCACAGCAGTTGCTCCACCGCACCGGCCGCCAGGCCCCACGGCTTGGGCCAGTGCGGCATCAGATAACCGGTGGCGATCAGTTCGTCGAGTTGGGCTTTCTCGTCCAGCCCGGCAATGCGCTGCGCCTCGGCGCGGATCTCGGTGCGCAACTCATCGGATCCGGCCGGAAGGTCAAGGCTGTTGGCTCGGGCGATGCCCTTAGCGGTCAGATCGAACACGTCGGTGGCTGACTGGTCGCCGCCGAGCACCGCCTGCACGGTCAGCGCGCGCCGCAGGTGCAGGTGCGCGTCGTGCTCCCAGGTGAACCCGATCCCGCCGTGCACCTGGATGTTGAGTTCGGCATTGCGGACGTAGGCCGGAAACGCCAGCGTCGCTGCCGCGGCGGCGATCAGCCGAAACTGCTCCTCGTCCTCGTCGGCGGCGCGGGCGGCATCCCACACGCAGGAGACCGCCGACTCCGCGGCCACCAGCATGTTGGCGCAGTGATGCTTGACGGCCTGGAACGTGGCGATGGTCCGGCCGAACTGCTCGCGCACCTTTGCGTACTCGACAGCGCTGTCCACGCAATCCGACGCACCGCCGACGGCCTCGGCCGCGTACAGCGTGCGGGTGCGGGCCAGTGCGGCGTTGCGCGCCCCGGGGAGTGTGTTGTCGCCGACGGCAACGTCGGTCAGTACAACGCGCCCAGAGCGCCGACTGCGGTCCAGGTTCTCCGGCACGTCAATCGCGACACCGGCAGCCGTGCGCTCCACCACCAGCATGTCCTCACCGCTGGCCAGCAACAGAACGTCGGCCAGTCCCGCGCCCAGCACCACGCCGGCGTCACCGGAAATCCGACCACCCGACACCGTCAGGTTGCCACCGAAACCGATTGCAGCAGTATGGGTTCCGTCGACCAGGCCGGGCAGCAGACGCGCTTTCTGCTCGTCGGTGCCGACGGCGGCGATCACCGATGACACCACCACCGTGGGTACGAACGGGCCGGGCGCGACCGCGCGGCCCAACTCGTCGATGACAACGACCAGCTCGGGTAGCCCATAGCCCGATCCGCCGTACTGCTCTTCGATGTGCAGGCCCAGCCAACCCAGTCCGGCCAACTCAGCCCAGAAGGCCGGTCGGGTCTCGGAGTCGGCGTCGAGCAGTGCGCGCGACGCCAACCGGGCCTTCTGTGCGGTCAGGAACGAACGAGCAACGTCGCCGAGTTCGCGGTGATCGTCGGTGAGGGCGATGGGCATTGCTTTCCTCCTGAGATGGGTGCGGTCGGTGCGGTGCCGCGTCCTGACCCGAACGTTACCGGAGGTAAGTTCTTCCCATGTCTGGGAACTCGACAGGTTTGCGGATGGGTGCGGGCGTGGCCGCCGCCGCGGTGGGCTTGGGCGTGGCGCAGTTGCTGGCCTCCTTCTTCTCCCCCGCCGCCGACGTGCGCACCTCCGTCGGTACGGCGGTGATCAACCTGACCCCCGGACCGGTCAAAGAGTGGGCGATCCAGACTTTCGGCACCTCCGACAAGCTGTTCCTGTCGGTGATGGTGGTGGCCGTGATCGCGGCTCTGGCCGCTGGGGCGGCGCGCTGGGAACGCTCGCGGATCCCCGTGGGCAGTCTGGCCTTCGTCGCGGCCGGCCTGGCCGGTGGCGCGGCAGTGCTGGCCCGGTCCGGCGCCGGACCCGCCGATCTGGTGCCGACCGTGGTCGGGGTCGGTTGCGCGATCGCGGTGCTGCGCCTGCTGACCTCCGGGCGCATCCGCGACGGGGCAGACGGGGTCGACGGGGGCAGGCGGCTGTCCCTGGCGACCTTCGGTTTCGCCGCCGCCGGCCTCGTCTCCGGGGTCGCCGGTGCGGTGATCACTCGCCGCCTGCGCTCGGTATCCGGCGACCGCAACGCCCTGACCCTGCCCACGCCGGTGGCCGCACCGCCGCCACCGCCGGCCGACGTCACCCCGGCCGGGGTCAACCTTCCGAGTTTCATCACCCCCAACGCCGACTTTTATCGGATCGACACCGCGCTGAGCGTGCCGCAACTCTCGCGTGCCGATTGGCGGTTACGGATCCACGGCAAGGTGAACCAGGAAGTCACCTACACCTTCGATGATCTGCAGCGCTTCGAGCCGATCGAGAAGACCGTGACGCTGACGTGTGTGTCCAATCCGGTCGGCGGCGACCTCATCTCCAACGCGACCTGGACCGGATATCGGGTGCGGGACATCCTGCGCGACGCCGGGATTGCCGCCGACGCCGACATGGTGCTGTCCACCTCGATCGACGGGTTCACCATCGGCACCCCGGTTGAGGCCCTCACCGACGAGCGAGATTCGCTGCTGGCGATCGGGATGAACGGTGTCCCGCTGCCGGTCGAGCATGGCTACCCGGCGCGACTCGTCGTTCCGGGCCTCTACGGATTCGTGTCGGCGACCAAGTGGGTGGTCGACCTGGAGCTGACCCGTTTCGATCAGGCCGAGGCCTACTGGACCAAGTTGGGCTGGTCGGCGCAGGCCCCGATCAAGACCCAGTCACGCATCGACGTCCCCCGCAGTGGCGCGCGGATCGGTCCGGGCCCGACCACCTTCGGCGGGGTGGCATGGGCGCAGTACCGCGGAATCAAAGCCGTTGAGGTCCGCATCGATGACGGCCCCTGGCAGTCGGCGCAGTTGGGTGCGGCCTACTCCAACGACACCTGGCGGTTGTGGAGCTTCGGCTGGAACGCGACGCCGGGTCCGCATACCTTGGCCGTGCGCGCCACCGATAACACCGGCGCGGTGCAGACCGGCGATCAGATGGGCGTGATCCCGGACGGGGCAACCGGCTGGCACACGGTTTCTTTCGACGTGAGATAACGCCTCTTTCGACGTGAGATAACGCCCTACAGCCGGGCGAAGTCGGCCTTCCCGCGTTCGAACTCGGCCAGCATGTCGGCGCTCAGCGTGGGCCTGACCTCACCGATCGCCGTCAGATAGTCCTCGGTGGTGGCCGGCCGTCCGCCGCCGTCGCGCATCTCACGCTCGAACGCGGCCTGCGCGCCCTTACGTGCGGCGAACTCTATGTCGGCGGGGGTGAACAACTCCGAGGCGGTGGCGAGCCGTTCGACATCGACGCTGGCGTTGGCCGCACCCAGGTAGCGCGCCCACACCGCGCTGCGAGCGGGCAGATCGGGCGGACCGATCGGGATGACGTAGTCGAAACGGCCCGGCCGCAGGAACGCCGAGTCCAGCGAGTGCACCGCGTTGGTGGCGCAGACCAGGAGTCGGCTGTCGTACTGGCGGAACGCCGGGATCAGCTTGAGCAGTTCGTTGGTCACGCCCAACTCGGCGGTGGAGGCACCCGACCGGGCGGTGGCGATCTCCTCGACCTCGTCGATGAACAACACCAGCTCGTCGAGTTCGGCGAGTTCGGCGAAGGCCTCTCGCAGCGAGGCCGCCAACCCGCCGGTTCCGATCGCCGCCAACCGGGACGGAAACAACTCGACGAAGGGCCAGCCCAGCCGTGACGAGACCGCCTTGGCGAAGCTGGTCTTGCCCGTTCCGGGCGGCCCGAACAGGATCACCGCTTTCGGTGGCCGCACGCCGTA
>CAMDFY010000205.1 GCA_945897705.1 Bifidobacterium breve
CGGGTGGGCAGTCCGCCGGGAACCCAGAAGACCCGTACCGGCACCACGCTGCGGTCCTCGCCGGCCGCGAGTTCGTCGATGAGCCGGGCGATGAGCTGAGGTGGCGCATCCTCGTGCGGCAGCCGAAGTACCTCGACCCTGGTGTCGGGATGGGCGCGACGTTGTGTCCGCAGCCACTCGTCGAGCAGGTCTGACTCCGCCTTGGACGACACCGAAGCCAGCACCAGCGCATCGTCGGTGGTACTGAAGTCCATGGGGTAACCGGAGTCCATGGAGTAACCGGAAGCGTTCATTTGCGGCCCTTCACTCGGGGCATTTCGGGCGCCACCTTCTTGGCGGGCACCTTCTTGGCGGGCACCTTCTTGGCGGGCACCTTCTTGGCAGGCACCTTCTTGGCAGGCACCTTCTTGGCAGGCACCTTCTTGGCAGGCGCCTTCTTGGCGGGCGCCTTCTTGGCAGCTGGACGAGACGAGTACAGACTCATCGTGGGCAGCTCGCCGACCGGCCAGTCCTTGAGGGTGTCGACGTAGAGTTGGCGGACCTCGGCAATCCGCTCAGGCAAGTCATCGAGAGTCCAGTCGTCGAGCGAAATCGGCGGGTAGACGACGACATCGACTGTCCCCGGGTGCAGGGTCGAGGAATCGCGCGCGGAGATCACCTCGGCATTGCGAATGATGATCGGCACGATCGGCACGCCGGCAGACATAGCGAGGCGGAACGGCCCCTTCTTAAACGTGCCTACCGACCGGGTGTCAAGCCGTGTGCCCTCCGGCGCGATGACCACCGAGAGGCCCTTTTTGGCAAGACCTTCGGCCTGCCGAAGCGATTCAACGGCCGCTTTGGGGTCCTCCCGGTCGATGAACACCGTGTCCAGCAGCTTGCCCAGAGTGCCGACGATGGGATCACTCTCAAGTTCCTTCTTGCCCACCCCGGTCCAGTTGTCCTTGACCAGTGCGGCAACGATCACCGAATCGAAATTGTTGCGGTGGTTGAAGATGAACACCGCCGGCCGTTTTTTGGTGAGGTTCTCTTGGCCCAGCACATTCAGGGACACGCCATTGGCAGCTAAAAGAAGTTGCGGGAATGCCGTTGTGAAAACGTTGATTCCGCGGCGGCGACTGCGGGTCAGCAGTCCCCAGCCGACGGCCGAGTACACCGCCGGCACTGCCGATCCCACGCCGAGCAGAGTCCGCACCTGCCCCATCAGTCCGCCACTGCCACGGCTGGAGAATTCCAGGATCGGCCACCCGCGCTTGCGCGCCACCTCGGCCATTTTGTCCCCGGGGTTGGTCGGACGAGGGTTGCCGACCAGATACATCAGTGCCACGTCCTCATTGCCGTCGGCGTAGAAGTAACTGTCTTGGAGATTAATGTCATGCGCCGCGGCGAATTGTTGGACGGCATCGGCCTTGCCCGGACCCCAAAGGATCGGGCGGATCACCTTGCCGGTGAGCGTGCCGTCGTCGTCAACCTCGAATCGGTTGGTCAAAATGTCGGGGATCCCCAAATACCGCGCAACGGGTTCCACCTGAATGGTCAGGGCCGACGAACTGAGTACCACCGTATGGCCGCGATCCATGTGCGCCTGAACCAGGTCGCGCATCTCCGGGTAGATCCGCTTCTCGATCTTCTCGGCGAAAAGGCGTTCACCGATCTGCTGGAGGTCCGACAGCGATCGGCCACGAAGGGCCTCGGTGGCACGTCCGATGAGTTGCTCGAACTCCAATCGCCCCAACTGATGCTCAAGGCCCGTGGCGATCAGGCTGATCAATTCCCCTACACCCATATCGCGGCTGCGAAACCGCTCACGGGTGAGGATGACGGCGGTGAAACCCGCGACCAGCGTGCCGTCGAGGTCGAAGAAGGCACCGACTTTGGGCCCGGGAGGGCTGGCCATCACTTCGGCCACCGAACCAGGGAGTCTCGCGTTTCGAGAAGAGTTACCGCCGCTCATGAATAGGCCACCGATCCGTTCATCGATCTGACGCCTCGCTCCTCGTGGTCGGGAAACGATGCGGGAACCACCTGCGGTCGCGGGTCTGAAGCCAGTGCCAGCACCTCGTCAAAACCCCGCCTCAAGCACTGCGCGAAAAGCTCGGGGCGAGCGATCGAAGCGCGGTCGTAGCGCGCGGTGACGGTCGCATAGCCGCCTCGCGAAATCAGCACCACCATCATCGCGACACCGGGCAGTGGTCCGATTCCGTACTGCCGCAACACTTTCGCACCAGCGATGTAGGTGTCACCGGGATAGTTGGGAACGTTGCTGGCCTGAACGTCCGAGGCAACCAGCGAGCCGCTCACCGCCTCAAGTGCGGCGTCCGGCAGCAGCGCGAGCAACGGCGCAACAGCACCGATCATATCGATCGCCACCTCCTCGCGGCGCTGGATCATCTGCTTGCGAATCTTCTGGATCCGCACCGCCGGATCAGTCACACCGATCGGGGCGGCCAGGTTCACACCGGCGAAGCGATTACCGCCGGCCGGATCAGCCTCCGCGCGCAAGTTGACCGGCACCGCCATCGGCAGCGAGTTGATCGGGACACCGAGCGCCTCGTGATAGAGCCGCAGCGCACCGCACAACCCAGCCAGGTAGGCGTCGTTAATGGAGCCTTCCGCGGCCTTCGCGGCCCGGTGCAGGTCGCGCAGCGTCATCTCAATGGCCTCGGTGCGGGTGGACAGGCTGCGGCGGCGTAACAGCGGCGATGGTTCGGCGGCCCGGCGCACCATTCGGCGCCCGGATCGCGCGTAGTCGATCGCACCGATCAACGCCGAGCCCGGACTGCGGGCCATTCGCCCGACGAGGCCAAGCCCGCCGGAAAGGGTATCGACGAATCCGCCGACAAGCACTCCCGGAAGGGAGTTGAGGCCTTCGCGCATCAGATCGTTGGGGCTGATGTCTTGGGGCACCGGCATCGGTGGCGGGGGTTTGGTCGGCGGATCGCGCTCGAGGTCGTAGATCTCGGCGAACATGGTCGCCGCGCCGACGCCATCGGTGACGGCGTGGCTCAGATGCAGCAGGGTGGCCGCCTTACCGCCCTCGAGGCCTTCGACCAGGGTGGCCGTCCACAGCGGCCGGGAGATGTCCAGCGGCGACTGCAGAATCACCTCGGCGAGGTCGAGAACCTCGCGAAGTGTGCCCGGTTCGGGCACCCGCACCCGGCGAACATGAAAGTCGAGGTTGAAATCGGGATCAACGACCCACCGGGCCGGACCCGTCGGCAGCGTCGGCATGACGACTTTCTGGCGCAGGCGCAGCACCTTGCGGGAGGCGTTGTCGAAGCGTGTGCGAAGCCGCTCCCAATCGGGGGTCGAGTCGAGGATCTCCAGGGCCATGATGCCCGATCGCGTCCTCGGGTTGGCTTCGCCGCGGTGCATCAACAGATCGAAGGCCCCGAGTTCCGATGACGGGCCGGTGGCGTCCGCAGGCCCGCTCATCGACGCCTCCTCATCGGTCCGGACCCCCTGTGGTTCGACGTGAACTTCACCTTCATCGTCGTCTCACCACGCTAGTCCGACAAAAGCGCCTGCGGAGTCGAATATCCGACCCGTTGCGGCTCACCCCGCCGTGCGGGCCGCCCTCCGGCGCCTGCCGCGCGCCGCGATATGACGCCCGTAGACGATGCCCAGGAAACTGGCGACCGCCTCCGCTGTCACCTGACAGCGCAGGGTGCCGATGGCGTCGAAGGCGTGGTGAGCGTTGGGAATCTCGGCATAGGACACCGTGCGGACACCCGCCGCCCGCAGCGCCCCGGTGAACGCCCGAGCCTGTGAATGCGGCACCACATCATCGTTCTCGCCGTGCAGGACGAAAAACGGGGGCGCATTGCGGTGTACCCGGTAAATCGGTGAGGCGTCGGTGAACAACTGCCGGTTCTCGTCGAATCGGGCCTGCATCACCAGGTGTTCCAAGAGTGGCAGCATCAACTCGTGCATGGACTCGAACTCAGTCAAGTCGTAGACCCCGTAGTACGGCACGGCCGCCTGCACGCTGGTGTCAGCGTCTTCAAAACCCGGCTGCAGGCGGTCATCGCCGGACGTCAGAGCGGCAAGTGAGGTCAAGTGGCCACCGGCGGAGCCTCCGGTGATGGCGATGAAATCCGGGTCGCCGCCGTAGTCGGCGATGTTGGCGCGAACCCAGGCGATCGCCCTCTTGACATCGGTGATGTGGGCCGGCCACGCCGAACGCGGGCTGCGGCTGTAATTGATCGGCACGCAGATCCAGCCGAGTTCGACCATCCGGCTCATCAGCGGATAGGCCTGCCCGCGCTTGTCGTTGATCGACCAGCCTCC
>CAMDFY010000206.1 GCA_945897705.1 Bifidobacterium breve
TCCCCCAACGTGACGTCGCTGTCCAGTGCCCGGATGAAGACGAAGTCGGCCGGGCTGCCGTCGGGACGCGCCAGATCCTCCGGCAGGTCGCCGAGATTCGAGCAGGAAATCGGGAGATCCTCGGAGTAGGCGAAGAGTAAATCGGCGACACCCTTGACGGCACCGCGCGGCAACCACGGCATCAGCGGCATGATCTCCATGGCCGGATCGGGCTCAGACTTCGCCCTCTCCCGCGACTCGCGGACCGCATTGCGGGCCTCAGTCAGGTCAACCGAGACTTTCGTCGGGTCGACGGATGCACTGGCGAAGGCCATCGCCAGTGCACGGTCGTCATCGAGGCTCTCGCGAAGGTTGATCGCGATGGTCAGGGTGACCGCACCGTCGGAGGCGCGCCGCCGACCCAGGTGCTCACCAAGCTTCGCCGCGAACCCCGCCAGTAGCGAATAACTGTTTCCGCCAAGGGATTCGGCCCTGGCATCCCACTCGGGGATGTCCAAGTAGACCGCAACAGATGGAACCACGACATGGCGGTTATCCGGAGTTCCGGTCCGCGCAGCCCGCGCGCGGGTGAAGTCATCACGCTTGGCACGGGCCATCTTGGCGGCCTTGACCGCCGTGCGCGCGGTCAGTGGCAGGTCACGGCCGGCCTGCCGCAGGTCAGCGACAACGGCCTGGAAGCGCGTACGGGATCCGGGGCGGTCATAGCCGGTCTGTCGGATATTGCCGGTAATTGCCTCGAAGACCGCCATCAGGGCACCAACCCCGTCGCCGATCACGTGCGAGGCGATGATGCTGGCAGCCGTCGAGCCGTCGTCGAGGGGTTGAACAGCGAGATACCAGCCCGGCCCGCGTTCGGGGTCGATAGGGAGCCGGGCCAGTTCATCGGCCCAGTCCATCAACTCCGCGCGCGGCCGGGAATGCTCAGCACGGCGGATGGGCGGAAGCGCACCAACCGGTTGCACCCACCGCGGCCGCCCGAACGGCAGTGGCGAGCGTTCGATCAGCCTGCTGCCCAGTGAGGCGTAGAGGTTTTTGTGGAAACGACGCAGCCCGTCCTCGTCGAGCGGGCGCTCGTAGACCCAAACGATCTGAATGAGCTGATTGCGACCCGTCGCGCGCAGCAGTTCAAGCGCGGCGTGATCGAGGAACGCGAGACGGTGCTCCGAAGGTTGCTCGCCCCGAGACCGACGAAAGAGTCCGCCGCCTGGTCGGGCTTGTGTCGTCATTTCAATTTCACCTCACACTATTTCGCCGGAAAGTCCAAAGTCTTTCAGGGTTTCGGTCATTACCCCGCGAAGCTCCGCGCGCGAGTTTTCCATCCCCGGCTGATAGCTGATCACGGTGATCGTCATCTTCTCGCCGACTTTTCCGGACGTGACTGTCATGGCACCGCGACGGCGGTCGAGATTATCGGCGGTGACGTGGCGATCCACGCCGCGAAAACACATGTATTCCGCCGGCGTGCCGTCGACAACGGTCACTTCCGCCGGCATTGCACCAAAATTGGAGCAGGACACCGGCAGATCCGCGGTGAACCCGAAGGCCGCGTCGGCGATCCGGGCAATCCCGCGCCTAGGCAGAAACGGGATCAGCGGAAGCAGTTCCATCACCTCGTCGGGAACGTCGCGCGCGTTCTTCAGACCCTCCCGGATCGCGGCGCGCGGGCCGCTCAGATCAGCGGTGACGGGGCCGGGATCGAAGCTGACATGAGCGATCGACACCACGTTGCCGCCGGTGTCCTCGAGATCGGCACGCTCGCTCACCGGGAGCATCAGCGTCACGGCACCGTCCGAAACGCGGGCGCGGTGGAGACGTTGAGCGAGCTTGCCCGCAAAACCAGCCACCAACGAAAAGCTGTTGCCGCCCAGAGATTCAGCACGCAAATCCCACTGCGTCGCGTCGATGAAGGCCGAGACAGTCGGCATCCGAACGGTCCGGGATCCGGTGCCCGTGGCTGATCGGTGTGGCGCCGACCGGCCGAGTTCGGCGCGACGGCGTACGGCGACTGTGGCGGCCCGCCGCAGCGTCCGGACGACCTCCGGCAGGTCGCTTCTGAATTGACGGAGATCCTCACGTATCGCGCGCCGTCGCGTGCGTGAACCCGCCCGAGGAAGCCCCAGATCGCGGGTCGCCCCCGTGCTTGCCTGTGCGATGGCCATGAAGCTGCCCGCGCCGTCGGCCACACAGTGTGAAGCCACCAGGCTCACCACAGTCGTGCCGTCGTCGAACGGTTGGACACCCAGTCGCCAGGCGGGCCCCCACTCCGGGTCGAGTGGCAGTTCGACCTGCTCATCGGCCCAGGTGTACATCTCATCGCGGGGCCGGGGCCGGTGAGCCAGCTCAAGGTTGGCATCGGTGAACGGCTGGGACACCCAGCGGTGCCGCCCGAACGGCAGCGGCGACGGTTCGATCCGGCGCGCCAGCAGGGTTCCGAAGAGGTTGCGGTGGAAGCGCCGCACACCATCGAGGTCGACGGGGTGGCGATAGATCCACAGCCCCTGCATGACCGCCTCCTGGCCGGCGCCGCGCAGGGCGAGGAACAGCGCCTGATCCGGATAGGGCACCACGTGCTGCGGGTCGGATTTCGCAGCGGCCTCCGCCGGACCATCGAGGCGGGTCACACCGAGGCCTTCGGGATGCGCGGCGAGGTGACCGAGTCGGCACGGCCCTCCGCGGCACGCAGGAAGACCATCTTCATCAGATCGACATACTGGGCCACCGACTCCCGGGCGATGGGATTGTCGGGGTAGGCGACGGTGATGGCGGTCCCGGCATCGCGGCGGTTGACCCACATACCGATCTGATTCGCCGCTCCCAGGTCGGTGTAGAGCTGTCCGTTTTGTTGCTGCCACTGACCCATCACCACCGGGTTCAGCGGCGGTAGGCCGATGTCCAGATACGACAGCATGGGGATGCCGGCGCCCGGCTTTCGGATGCCCGGAACCGAGGCGGCCAACTCCATCACCCGCTCGATCGGGACATTGGCCAGTGGCATACCGGAGTCGAACGCCCCCTGAGCCGCTCTCGCCACCTCGACGAAGGACAGCCCGGCAACCGGAACCGAAATCGGAACCACGCCGGTGAACCAGCCGGTGGTCACCTGCTCGGCCGGAGTACTGCGAGTAGTGGTCGGGGTGATCACGTGATAACTGTCCGCACCGGTCAGTTCGCGTTCGGCAAGTGCGGCGCAGGCGAAGACACCACCGATGAACCGTACCCCCGCCGAGGTGCACACCGACTCGAATCGGTCGCTGTCATGAGCGTCCATCAGCGTCACGGTGATCAGGTCGCCTGTGCACGGCACGGACGGATCCCCCAGTGGGAGTCCGAACTTCGGCATCGTGCCACCGTTGCGGTGCAGGAAATCAACCCACGCCGCGACTTCTGGTGATTCCAGGGACAGTGCCGCGGTGTATTCGCGCTGCCGGACGCAGTAGTCGTTGTAACTGCCCGTCTCCGGTAGCCGGATCGGTGCCCCGCCCTCGATCAATGCCGCGTAGTTCATGTTGAGTTCCACGAACAGGTTGACCATGAACATCGCATCTGCGTGTACGTGGTCGATACACGCGTAAAAGGTGAAGTGATCGGCGCGCTGAATCACACCGAAGGTGAAACAATCCCACTGCAGTGGGCTCGGCGTGGCCAAAATGTGTTCCCGCCACTGCGCGGCGTTCATCTCACCGTGTTTGGTCGCGACGAACGCGATATCCGCCGGATTGCTGACGGTATGCCGGACCAGCCGATCGCTGTCGTCGAACTCAAACCAGCTGTGATAGGTGTCGTGCCGCCGAAGATAGGCGTTGATCACATAGGTCATCGCCCGGATATCGCAGCGGCCCGGGATGTTCCACGACGGAATCAGCAGCCGCGCCATCTCCAATCCGTTCGCCGAGTGC
Organism: Bifidobacterium breve; assembly: GCA_945897705.1. Lineage (GTDB taxonomy): Bacteria > Actinomycetota > Actinomycetes > Mycobacteriales > Mycobacteriaceae > Mycobacterium > Mycobacterium aquicola. The sequence continues at coordinate 3,897 of CAMDFY010000206.1, forward strand.
TCACGGAAGGTGCGGACGTGTTGCTCCTGCTGATAGCTGGCAGGCACGTCAGTTGCCGGAGCCAGTGCGACCTTGGCCGCGCAGGCCGGCGAGGGTGCCCACGACACCACTGAACCCGGCGCATCCACCCAGTCATGGATGGCCGTCAGCGCAACCACCGTGCACTCGCTCCCTCAGTCGGTTCTGGTCAGCATCCGATCCTGTTAGCGAGCTGACGTGAGAACACCGGCCAACGTTTCGCACAGGCTCTCGGCCAACCCGCGAATCGTGGTGATGTCCATGGAACGGACCCGGACACCGGTCTCCGTCTCGATTCGGGTGCGTAGCTCGAGGTTGCCCA
>CAMDFY010000207.1 GCA_945897705.1 Bifidobacterium breve
GCCACTTCCACCCCGAGCAGGCGGTTGGGCAGATAGACGATGACGAACGCCCCGAAGATCACGCCGAGTTTGTTGCCCTGCCCGCCGAGCACGACCGCCGCAAGGAAGAGCATCGAGTTGATGATGTTGAACGTCGGCGGAGCAACAAACTGGACCTGGCCGGCGTACATCGCACCGGACAGTCCGCCGATGGCCGCACCGATCACGAATGCCCAGAGTTTGAATCGGAAGGTGTTGACGCCCATGCTCTCTGCGGCGTCCTCGTCCTCCCGGATGGCTACCCAGGCTCGTCCCACGCGGCTACGTTCCAGGTTTCCCACTAGCAGCAGGATCGCGAGAATCAGGATCAGGCCGAGCCAGAACCACCAGGTGCCGTAATTCGCATCGCCGGTGGAGTTGCCACTGGAGAACACCCCGCGGGGTAATTCGGCCGTCTCTCCCACGTGTGGGAAGGCCACCTCGTTGAGGCCGCGCGGGCCGTTGGTGACCTCACCGAGATTGTCGGCGAGCAACCGGATGATTTCGCCGAAGCCCAGGGTGACGATGGCGAGGTAGTCACCACGGAGACGCAGGGTCGGAATACCCAGGATCAGACCGGTCAGGGCGGTGACGGCCATGGCGATCGGCACGCAGGCCAGCCAGGCCCACTTCTCGGAGAACCAGCCGTCGGACCCGACCCGATTCCACGGGCTGTCCGGGCTGGTGAGCAACGCGACGGTGTAGGCGCCGACAGCATAGAAACCGACGTACCCCAGATCGAGCAGTCCGGCCTGCCCGACCACGACGTTGAGTCCGATCGCGATGATCGCCACCATCGCGAACTGGGCCATCACTCCGCCGAAGCTGATGCCGGGTGTGTCGAGGAAGGCCGGGGTGTAGAGCGGCAGTAAGGCAAGCGCACCGAACCCGAGGGCTCCGAATCCCCATTTCTGGACCCGGCCCAACTGAGACCACCACTCGCGTAGCGAGTCACCGGGCGCCATCCACGTACTCATGCGCGGACCTTTCCGAGACTCTCGCCGAGGATCCCGGTGGGTTTGATCAGCAGGACCAGCACCAGCAGAACGAAGGCGACCACATCGCGCCATTGGGTGCCGAACAACGCCTGGCCGTAGTTCTCCATGATGCCCAGCAGCAGTCCGCCGAGCAGGGCGCCGCGCAGGTTGCCGATGCCACCGAGGACCGCCGCCGAGAAGGCCTTGATGCCCAGGAGGAAGCCGCCAGAGTAGATGACGCCCTGCGGTACCCGCAGCATGTAGAGCACCGCGGCGGCGCCGGCCAGCATGCCGCCGATGAGGAACGTCGTAACGATGATCCGCTCGCGCGAGACCCCCATCAGAGTGGCGGTGGTGGGGTCCTGGGCGACCGCACGGATCCCGCGGCCGAACTTAGTGCGGTGCACGAACAGATAGGTCAGCCGGGCCAGCACCAGGGCGGCGATGATGATCACCAATGTGACGTTGGTGACGGAGGCCCCGAAGATCTCAAACTGGGTCCGGGGCTGAACCAGGATGATCGGCTGCTGGGCATTGCTACCGCCGTAACCCGTGAGAATCTTCGGGAGCACGAAATGAACGAACTCCTGCAGTACGAATGACATTCCGATGGCGGTGATCAGAAAGGTCAATGGCCGGGCGTTGCGGCGTCGCAGCGGCCGATACGCGACGAACTCCAATCCGACTGCGGCAGAACCGGATACCGCCATGGCAAAGAGCATGGCTATACCCACGTAGAGCACGGTCAGCCACACTCCGCGGTTGTAGGCGTTCCCGCTGGGAGCGAAGCCCAGAATCATGTCGAAGCAGAAGTACGCTCCGAACATGCCCAGCATGAAGATTTCGGAGTGCGCAAAGTTGATCAGCCGCAACACCCCGAACACCAGGGTGTAGCCCACCGCGACGAGCGCATAGATAGCGCCCCAGGCCAATCCGTCGATCGTCAACTGCCAGAAGCCCGCTCGCAGATTGTCGACGTTGAAACCGATGTCGCCGGCTAGGCACGCGTACTGCCCGAGACACTCCTGGATCATCCGATGCGGCTACTGAACCTGGTAGATCCAGATCAGGGTCGTGGTGAGTTCACCGGTGTCGGTCCACTGGTACTTGCGCGCCACTCCCTGTCCTTCGTAGGCCTTGGCGAAGTTCAACAGTGCCTCCCTGGTGACGGCTCCGGAGTCGATGCCCCTTGCCAGGATGGTGCCCAGGTCATAGCCCTCGGTGCTGTAGGTCCCGGGAGCCTGGTTGAACTTGGCGGTGTACTCGGCAGCGAACTCCGGCGAGGCAGGACCGCACGGGCAGGACAGCACGGCGTCCTGCGCGGACTGTCCTGCCTGCTTGACGAATTCCTCATCCTTGGTGCCGTCGGCGCTGACGAACCTGCCGGCGAAGCCCGCGTCGCGCAACTGCTGCACGAACGGGGCCGCCTCGGCGTAGTAACCGCTGTAGAACACCGAGTCGGGTGATTGTCCCTTCACCTGCGTAACGGCGGCGGAGAAGTCCTTATCGCCCTTCTTGACCGAGATATTGCACGCCTCGGCGGCGACCGGTCCCAGGGTGTCGCGCACCGCCTTGGCCAGGCCTGTCCCATAGTCGGTGCTGTCATCGACGACGCAGACCTTCTTGTCGCCGAGAGTGTTCTTCATGTAGTTAGCGACCGATGGGCCCTGGACCCCGTCATTGGCCAGACCACGCAGGAAGGTCTTCCACCCCTGCTCCGAGAGCGTCACGTTGGTTGCCGACGCGGTGGCGGCGACCAGGCCCGCCTGGTCGAACACCCCGCCGGTGGCCTTGGTCTCACCGGAGAACGCCGGCCCCACCAATCCGATGATCGACGCATCGTCAACGATCTGGGGCGCGATGGCGGTGGCTTTCTGCGGATCGCCTTCGGTGTCGAAGGACTTCAACGCGATCTGACAACCGGGGTTGGCGGCATTGTGCTTATCGAGGGCCAGTTGCACACCGTTCTTGATATTGATGCCCAGTGCGGCGTCCGGGCCGTTGAGCGCACCGGCCATCGCGATGGTCACCGGCTCGCAGGTGGCCGTGCCGTCGCCAGCTGGATCGACCGGGGCAACGACGCCTTCGGCTTTGACCTCGGCACCGTTCTCATCGATCTGGACCTTCGCGGCGATGTTCAGGTCGGTGGGCGCCGGGGCGGAAGCCTCGGCAGAGGTGCCCTTCGCCGAGTCGCCGCCCGGGGCCGGTTGGCTGCATCCGGCGACTCCGGCCACCAACAGTGCTGCTGAGCCGATTGCTACGACATACCTCGAAGTCTCGCCGCGCACGTTTCCTCCTTCGTCGGGATCCAGGCCTGCGCCTACTGGGTAGAACCTGGGTAGAACCTTCGGTAGAACCTTCGCTAGAACATAGCCAAGATCACCGAGAATCGCGTGTCCGTCGGGGTTTAGCGAGCCGACGAATCGCGACCCGGGATGTCAAGGGACTCCAGGACCACCTCGGCCACCCGTTTCATGCTGGTGCGCCGATCCATGGCGGCCCGCTGCATCCAACTGAACGCCTCGGGTTCGGTCATCGCGTGCCGGGCCTGCAAAAGACCCTTGGCGCGCTCGACCAGTTTCCGGGTCTCTAACCGTTCACCGAGGTCAGCGACCTCGCGCTCGAGTTCGGTGATCTCGGCAAATCGGCTCAGCGCCACCTCGATCGCCGGGATCAGGTCGCTGATCGAGAAGGGTTTGACGAGGTAGGCCATCGCGCCGGCGTCGCGGGCCTTCTCGACCAGATCACGCTGGCTGAATGCGGTGAGGATGACGATCGGCGCGATCCGCTTGGCAGCGATCTCGGCCGCCGCGTCGATGCCGTCACGACGCGGCATCTTGACGTCCATGATCACCAGATCAGGGCGCAGGCTCTCGGCGAGATCCACTGCCGCCTGGCCGTCGCCGGCCTCCCCGACCACCTGAGATCCCTCGTCGCGCAGCATCTCGGCCAGATCCAGCCGGATCAACGCCTCGTCCTCGGCGATTACTACTCGGCGCGGTGGTGCCCCGGCAGGGTCGGGGTCAGAGGCGACGACGTGGTCGGTCATGGATTCATTGTGTCGCTACCGACCACCGCCATACCGGGCGGCATCCACTATCGTGAGGCGTCGCGCGCCGCCCTCGTATCCCAACTGGCAGAGGAAACGGATTCAAAACCCGTGCAGTGTGAGTTCGAATCTCACCGAGGGCAC
>CAMDFY010000208.1 GCA_945897705.1 Bifidobacterium breve
CCGCCGGATCTTGTCGTTGTCCGGGGCCTTGCGCATCGCGTTGCGAACACCCTGACTCGACCACTCCCGCTGAGTTCGTGCGCGCGCCACCAGATCGGCCTTCTTATCGGCGAACTCGTCGTACTCATCCCGGCGGTGCCGGCGGGCGATCTCACGTTCTTCCAGATAACTGTCGTATCCGCCGCCGAAGACGGTGGTGGTGTTTTGCGCTAGATCCAGCTCCAGCACGCGAGTGACGCTGCGGGCGAGGAACTCCCGGTCGTGACTGACCAGCACCACCCCGCCGCGCAAATCACGCACGAAGTCCTCCAGTCGGGCCAGGCCGTCAAGATCCAGATCATTGGTCGGCTCATCAAGCAGGACGATGTCGAACCTCGACAACATCAGGGCCGCCAATCCGACCCGCGCCGCCTGCCCGCCCGACAATGCGGTCATCAGAGTCGACTGAGGCGCCACCACGTCGTGGTCGAGTCCGAGGTCAGCCAGAACTGCAGGCAGTCGCTCGTCGAGATCCGCCGCGCCGGTGGCCAGCCAGTGATCCAGCGCCACGGAGTAGGCCTCCGACGGATCCACGCCTGCCGGAGCCGAGCCCGACGGATCCACGCCTGCCGGAGCCGAGCCCGACGGATCCATGCCTGCCGGTGCCGAGCCCGACAATGCCGCGGCGGCGGAATCCATCGCAATCGTCGCCGCGGCGCACCCGGTGCGCCGCGCGATGTAGCCGGCGACGGTCTCACCGGGTACCCGCTGATGCTCTTGGGGAAGCCACCCGACGAACGCATCGGCCGGTGCGAGGCTGACCGTGCCATCGAGTGGCTCGACATCGCCGGCCAGGATCCGCAGCAGTGTGCTTTTGCCGGCACCATTGACACCGACGACACCGACGACGTCGCCCGGCGCGACGGTGAGGTCCAGGCCCTCGAACAGGGTGCGGTGGGCGAATCCGCCCGCCAGGTTCTTGGCGACCAGCGTTGCGGTCATCGCTCTATCGTTGCACCCGTGGAGCCGACCCACAGATACCCATGGTCTCTACAGTGGAACCCATGGCTTTCACTCACGTAGTGACTTTCAAGTGGCGCGACGAGGACTACGACGACCGCGGGATCGCCGATGCACTTCGCGGTCTGGTCGCACGTTTCGATGGAGTGCGCAGCTATCTGTGTGGGTCGGACGTCGGCCTCACGCCGGGGGCCGATGACTTCGCGGTGGTCGGCACATTCGACGACCGTGCATCCTTCATCGCCTATCGCGATCATCCGGAACATCAGCGGATTCTCGCGGAAATGATCGCCCCGAATCTTCAATCGCGCACCGTCGTCCAGTTGGAGCAGTAGCGCGGCTAGGGTGACGAGATTCGGCTTGCGCGAACAGGCCGACAGACAGTTGGGCGAAATTCATGACCGCAGCATCAGAGACGCCGGATCTCGAATCCCGGATCGGCCACCACTACCAGATGGACGGCACCTATCTGGTCGGCCGCGAGAAGGTCCGCGAGTACGCCCGCGCCGTGCAGGACTACCACCCTGCGCACTGGGATGTCGACGCCGCGGCAAAGCTGGGCTACTCGGAACTGGTGGCACCGCTGACCTTCACCTCGACCCCGGGGATGTCCTGCAACCGCCTGATGTTTGAGTCCGTCGTCGTCGGCTATGACACCTATGTGCAGACCGAAGAGGTCTTCGAGCAGCACCGCCCCATCGTGGCCGGTGACGAACTGCATATCGATGTCGAACTGACTGCGGTGCGCCGAATCGCCGGCAGGGACCTGATCACCGTGACGAACACCTTCACCGATGCCGCTGGGGATCGCGTGCATACGTTGCACACCACCGTCGTCGGCGTCACCTCCGAGGACATCAACCCGGCGGTCAAGGCAGCCGTGTCGAAAATGATGATGCACGACATGGACATCATGGCCGTCGGCGAAGGCGAGTACACCAAAACAGTGCGCCCCGAGGGCCAGATCCGGATTGCCGACGACTTGTCGCGAACGCCCGGTACGGCGAACTTCGATGAACTCACCGTCGGCGACGAATTGGGCGTGCGCCACACCCGGCTGTCCCGCGGCGATCTGGTGAACTACGCCGGAGTTGCCGGCGATGCCAACCCGATCCACTGGGACGAGAGCATCGCCAAACTGGCCGGACTACCCGATGTCATCGCCCACGGCATGCTCACCATGGGGTTGGGCGCCGGATTCGTCTCGGCGTGGACCGGGGATCCGGGCGCAGTGACGCGCTACGCGGTGCGACTATCCGCGCCCGCCATCGTGTCGGCCAACGAAGGTACCGACATCGAGTTCAGCGGCCGGATCAAGTCACTGGATCCCGAATCTCGCACCGGCGTCATTTTGGTGTCCGCCAAATCCGAAAACCGGAAGATCTTCGGCCTGGCGACGTTGGACGTCCGCTTCCGCTGACACCGCTGCGATTGACGACGAGTGATTAAAGACGAGTGCTGTGAGTGACAACGCGGGTGCCGCGGCCGGTAGCCGGCGGACACATGTTGTGCGACTGGCGCTATTCGCCGCGTTTCTCCTCGTCCTGTTCTATCTGGTCGCGGTCCGGCGAATCGTCGACGTCGAAGAGGTTCGCGCCACGATCGCCCGGTTCGGGCCCGCCGCCCCGTTGGTATACATGCCGATCTCGGCGATACTGGCCGCGATCTTCGTGCCCGGCCCCCTGCTGGCGGCCGGCAGCGGGTTTCTGTTCGGGCCGGCACTCGGGACGTTCGTCACTCTGGGTTCGACGGTGCTCACGGCGACGATCGCCGCCCTGATCGGCAGACACGCGGGCCGCGACAGCGCTCGGGCGCTGATCGGGGCGCAGTGGGCAGAGCGCATCGACAGCCAGATTCAGCGGCGCGGCCTGTGGGCGGTCGTCGGTCAACGTTTCATCCCCGGCGTCTCCGATGCGCTGGCGTCCTACACCTTCGGTGCGTTCGGAGTGCCGTTGTGGCAGATGGCAATCGGGGCTGCTATCGGATCGGCGCCGCGGGCGTTCGTCTACACCGCGCTGGGGGCGTCGATCTCCGACCTCAACTCGCCAGTGGCCTACGCGGCCATTGTCGTCTGGTGCCTGACCGCGATCATCGGCGCATTCGCCGCGCACCGCGGGTATCGCAGTTGGCGTGCCCGGGACAAGGGGTGACTCGGCTACCGTCGTCTGGTGACAACGTCGCGATCGCCGATCGCGCGGGCCCGCACCGCAGCGATCGTCGTGCTCAGTCTTGCGCTGGCGCCCGCGTGCGGTCGCACCGAGCCAGCACCACGCCCGGAAACCAGCCCACCGGCAGCGACCACGCCGGCTCCGCCGATCACACCGCCCGTCGTTCCCGCAGGTGACTTCACACCCGTCGTCCAACTCGTCGATGCCGCGATTGCTGCTCCCCGAATGCCCGGTGCGGTCGTCCAGATCGGCCACGGCGGCAAGGTCGTCTTCCGACAAGCGTTCGGATCACGCAAGCTCCCCGGTGAACCGGGACTGGACGGTGCCGCCACTACCGCCGAGCCGATGACCGAGGACACGATCTTCGACCTGGCGTCACTGACGAAGAGTCTTGCTACGGCGACGGCCGTCCTCCAACTCGCCGAACGGGGCAAGGTGGCGATCGACAAGCCCCTGCAGACCTACCTGCCCGAGTTCAACCCGACCGAAGACCCGCGACGGGCCCAAGTGACGCTGCGCATGCTGCTGACGCACACCTCAGGCCTTGCCGGCGATCTGAGCCTGGACGGCCCATGGGGACTGCAGCAGGCCGACAAAGCGGAGGGAATCCGCCGGGCACTCAACGCACGATTGGATTTCGCTCCCGGACAACTCTTCCACTACTCGGACATCGGGTTCATTCTCCTCGGCGCCATGATCGAGAAGATCACCGGCGAACCCGAAGACGTCTACGCCCGAGGCAACATCTTCGAACCACTCGATATGACAGACACCCGCTATCTGCCGGCGGCCAACGCGTGTGGTCCATACCGAGCCAGCGGCACCGCACTCGCTTTCGATCCGCGCGCAGCGCGAGCCGTCGATTGCCCCGCCGACACCTGGAGCACCGATGTGCTGGCTCGCGTCGCTCCGACGGCACGCGACGAGGACACTCCGGGCATCAATCCGAACATCGGCCGGCCTCTGCGCGGCACCGTGCACGACCCGACGGCACGCCGGATGGGAGGGGTCGCCGG
>CAMDFY010000209.1 GCA_945897705.1 Bifidobacterium breve
GCCGACATCGAGTATCAGCCGGGCGACGTGTTGATGTTCGGCCCGGAACCCACCGGTCTGGATGAGGCGACGCTGGCCGACCCACACATCACCGCACAGGTGCGCATCCCCATGCTGGCGGGCCGGCGGTCACTGAACCTGTCTAATGCCGCTGCCGTGGCCGCCTATGAGGCGTGGCGGCAGAACGGTTTCAGCGGCGCCGCCGGGCCGGCGACATCAGATACCGGCGCGGTTTGAATCAGACCCGGTGACTTACCAAGTGTCCCAATGGGTCAGCTGCTCAGCCGGGAGTCGCTTGGCCAGCTTGAAGTCGGTGCCCTTGGTGTAGGCGATAGGGAACAGCCCGCCCTGGGTGTACCGCTCGTATGGGATACCGAGCAGGTCGGCCGCCTTCTTCTCGCCGTCTCCGATCAGGTGCAGCGTGGTCCACGCCGAGCCCAGGCCGCGCTCCCGCAGCGCCAGCATGAAACTCCAGACGGCGGGAAGCAGTGAACCCCAGAACGACGCCTGCACGCCGGCGTCGGTGCCCTCCGGACGACCCTCCAGTAGCGGGATCATGAAGACCGGGGCCTTCTCCATGTTCTCGTTGAGGTACTTCGCCGAGCTCACCACCGCGCCGATCTGCTCGTCGCGGATGTCACCACGAACCGGCGGTTCCATGCTCAGGTAGGGCGTGCCCATGGAGCGGTAGATATCGGCCAATGCCTTCTTCTTGGCCGGATCCTCGACGAACATCCACTGCCAGCCCTGGGCGTTGGATCCGGTGGGCGCCTGCAGTGCGATCTCCAGGCATTCCATCAGCACCTCACGGGGTACCGGCTTATCGAAATCGAGGCGCTTGCGCACCGAACGCGTGGTGTTCAGGACTTCATCGGCGGTCAGGTTCAGCTTCATGGGGCGAGACTACCCAGGATCACCGGAAGTCCCGGGACCGGGAGCCGACCGCCAAAGCGATGGGCCGCATTCGTTCGGCCAGCACCGTCACCGCGCCACTGGCGTTCTGCACCCGGCCGCGGATCAACAGCGCCGACGCACTCTGCGCCACCCTGCGGTAACGCGTCCATAATCCTGGCGTGCACAACACGTTGACCATGCCGGTCTCGTCCTCGATGTTCACGAACGTCACCCCGCGAGCCGTGGCCGGCCGCTGGCGATGAGTCACCGCACCGGCGATGAGCACCCGACTGCCGTCCGGAACCAGCAATAGGCCCTGAGCGGGGGTGACCCCCAGCGCGTCAAGATCGGTACGCAGGAACTGGGTCGGATAGCTGTCCGGAGAGACACCGGTGGCCCAGACATCGGCGGCGGCCAGTTCCACATCGCTCATCCCGGGCAGAGTCGGGACCGTCAGCGGCGACCCGGGCAATCGGTCGGGACGTTCGGCGGCGGCGGCCCCGGCGGACCACAGCGCCTCCCTGCGGGTGACATCGAAGCATCCGAACGCGCCAGCGGTGGCCAGCGACTCGGTTTGGGGCACTGAAAGCTGCACCCGCCCAGTCAGATCCAGCAGAGACAAGTACGCGCCTGCGCTCTGACGCTCATCGACGATGCGCTGGGCCAGATCGGAACCGATAGTGCGGACGGCACCAAGTCCGAGACGGACCTCCAGGCCGCGGTTCTCACACGTGGCGTGGGCGAGGCTGGCGTTGACACACGGACCGTGCACGACGACACCGTGCCGGCGGGCATCGGCCACCAGCGATTGTGGTGAGTAGAAGCCCATCGGCTGGGCCCGCAGCAGTGCCGCACAGAACGGCGCCGGGTGATACAGCTTGAACCAGGACGAGTAGTACACCAGCGAGGCGAAAGACAGCGAATGGCTTTCCGGGAAACCGAAATTGGCGAAGGCCGCCAGCTTCTCGTAAATCCGGTCGGCGACATCACCGGTGATGCCGTGGCGGCCCGCCATTCCGGTGTAAAACCGCTCGCGTAGCCGTTGCATCTTCTCGGTGGATCGCTTGGAACCCATGGCCCGCCGAAGCTCATCGGCTTCAGCGGGTGAGAATCCCGCGCAGTCCACCGCCAACTGCATGAGCTGTTCCTGGAAGAGCGGCACACCTAATGTCTTTCGCAGCGCTGGCTCCATCGAGGGGTGGTCGTAGGTGACCGGCTCCACACCATTGCGTCGTTTGATGTAGGGATGCACCGAACCGCCCTGGATCGGCCCGGGTCGGATCAGAGCAACCTCCACCACCAGGTCGTAGAACACCCGTGGTTTCAGTCGGGGCAGGGTGGCCATCTGAGCGCGGGACTCCACCTGGAACACCCCGATCGAATCGGCGCGTTGCAGCATCTCGTAGACACGCTCATCGGACAGGTCGAGACGAGCCAGATCGACGTCGACGCCCTTGTGTTCGGCCACCAGGTCGATGGCGTAGTGCAACGCGGAGAGCATACCCAGGCCGAGTAGATCGAACTTCACCAAACCGATTGCCGCGCAGTCATCTTTGTCCCATTGCAGGACGCTGCGGCCTGCCATCCGGGCCCACTCGACCGGACACACGTCGGCGATCGGGCGATCGCAGATCACCATGCCGCCGGAGTGAATGCCCATGTGCCGAGGAAGGTCTTGGATCTGGGCCGCCAGGTCCGTCACCGACGCCGGGATGTCTTCGGCCTGCTTGCTCCAGGCGTCCTGCTGACCCTGGGAGAAGCCCAGTGCCCGGGCCATATCCCGGATCGCGCTACGCCGGCGGTAGGTGATGACGTTGGCGACCTGGGCGGCATAGTCACGGCCATAGCGGGTGTAGACGTACTGGATGACCTGTTCACGCAGATCGGACTCGATATCGATGTCGATATCGGGCGGCCCGTCGCGGGCCGGCGACAGAAACCGTTCGAAGAGAAGGCCATTGGCCACCGGGTCGACGGCGGTGACGCCGAGCGCGTAGCAGACCGCCGAGTTGGCCGCCGATCCACGGCCCTGACACAGAATATTGCTACGGCGGCAGAACTGGGTGATGTCGTGCACCACCAGGAAGTAGCCGGGAAAGTTCAACGCCGAGATGACCTCGAGTTCTCGTTCGATCTGCGCATAGGCCATCGGTGCGCTGGCCCGCGGTCCGTACCGATCGGCCGCTCCGACCATGACCAACTCGCGCAGCCAGCTGTCCTCGGTGTGATCCTCGGGGGTCTCGAAGGGCGGGAGTTTCGGGGCGATCAGCGCCAGTTCAAATGAACACTGCTCACCAAGATCAGCTGCTGCCGTGACGATTTCGGGGAAGTGGGCGAAGATGCTCGCCATCTCATCCCCGGATCGCAGGTGCGCACCACCCCGGGGCGTCAGCCAACCGGCCGCATCATCGAGGGACTGCCTCGCCCGGACGGCCGCCATGGCCATGGCCAGCCGGCCACGAGAAGGCTCGGCGAAGTGCGCCGCGGTGGTGGCAACCACACCCACACCGAAGCGAGTCGCCAGCCCGGCGAGCGCGGCGTTGCGTTCGTCGTCGAGCGGGTCACCGTGGTGGGTCAGTTCGATGCTGACCCGGTTGGCGCCGAACCGGTCCACCAGATCAGCCAGCGCCGCGGCGGCAGCAACCGGACCACCGGCCGACAATGCATGCCGCACATGGCCTTTGCGGCACCCGGTGAGAATGTGCCAGTGCCCGCCGGCGGCTTCGGTGAGAGCGTCGTAGTCGTAGCGGGGCTTGCCCTTCTCGCCACCGGCCAGGTGCGCGGCAGCCAGTTGACGAGACAGTCTTCGGTAGCCCTCCGGCCCGCGGGCCAGGACCAGCAGGTGGGTCTCGCCCAGTGACAACTCCGCGCCGAAGACGGTCCGCATACCGAGTTCACGAGCCGCCTCGGCGAAGCGCACCACGCCGTATAGCCCGTCGTGGTCGGTGAGCGCGATCGCACGCAGGCCCAGCCGTGCGGCCTCGGTGACCAGTTCCTCCGGCGTGCTGGCGCCGTCGAGGAAGCTGAACGCCGAATGGGCGTGCAGTTCGGCGTAGGGCACCGCCGAGGGCACTGCGGAGTGCGGGCGCTCGACCCCCGGCGGTGGCTGGTACGCCGCGCGCTTGCGGGACCAGGCCGGGGCGTCGCTGCCGTCGGGCGGCCGCAGCTCGCCGTTGAGCACCCGCGCCATCTCGGCCCAGGTCGGCGGCCCGTCGTTCCATCCCATCGGAACAGCTTATCGAATATATGTTCGATATATGAATG
>CAMDFY010000210.1 GCA_945897705.1 Bifidobacterium breve
GGGTGCACCTTGTAGCCGTGCCGTTCCAGACTGAGGTCCTTGACGATGGTCGGCGGCATCAGGCTCATTACGTAGGAGAGCCGCGTCACCCGCAGATGAGGGGCGTCCTCCCACGGCGACTCGGTGGTCGCCGAACCGCCGAGGGATCCGCGCGATTCCAGCACCAGCGTCCGCGCGCCTGAGCGAGCCAGGTAGGCGGCTGAGACCAGCCCGTTGTGGCCTCCGCCGATGACAATGGCGTCGTAGTTACTGGACATGAGCGCCTCCGGTGATCTCGCGAATATCCTGACTGACTGTTCAATCTAACCAGGTGTTAGGCTTGGTACAAGTGCCGGCGCCGAATAGAGAGCACGCAAACTATGGCAGAACCCGCGACCGCTACCGAGAACAACGAAGCGCGGCGAGTCCAGATGTTACGCGCGGCGACCGAACTGATTTGTGAGCGCGGATTCACCGAGACCCGGATCTCCGACGTCGCCAAGCGTGCGGGCGTGAGTTCAGCCTTGGTGATCTACTACTTCGGGACCCGCGATCGACTGCTGGTCGATGCGCTGCGGTTCTCTGAGGAGTCGTTCTACGAGGCGGCTGAGCGCATGCTTGCCGAGGTGCCGTCGGTGCGGGAGCGGATTTCGCTGCTGATCGAGTGGACCTGCGTCCCGTCCAGCGCCGGCGAGATCCCGGGTGCATGGGGACTCTGGTTCGACCTGTGGGCGCAGGCCTTCCGGCATGAGGAGGTCAAAGCCGGCCGGGTGGAACGCGATGCGCGCTGGCGACGGATGATCGTTGACGCGATCGAATCCACCGGATCCGGAACCGGGGTGCACCCCTCGATGTTCGCACTCGAGTTCGCCGCACTGCTCGACGGCTTGTCGATCCAGGTTGCGCTCGACGATCCCGAGGTCGACTCGCAAGTGGCCTACGACATCGCCATGCGATTCGCCGAACGTGAACTCAATCTGCCCACCGCACAGCGGCGCGGACGTCGGCAGGCCCGCTGAGATCAGCCGGATTCCGCTACCGTCGAGGCCGGACTGCGGTGCAGCACCCGAATCGCATCGGCTGCACACACGCAATTGACCGCCATACCGGGGTGGAAACCGGATGATTGTGGACCGGAATGATTGGGGACATCCACCACCAGGTCGGCCGGCTCGCCTACATTGACGTGCACCTGGGTGGAGGCGCCGAGGTAGACGACCTCGGACACGGTGCCGGAAATCGCGTTGCACCCGTCGGCCACCGGCTCACCGGGTAACTGCACGGTGATGCGTTCGGGACGGATCACCACCGCGGCGGGGCCGGAGGTACAGCTGCCGCCGACCGCCGCGTGCAGCCGCGTCGACATTGCCGAGCACACGGCGACCCCAGCGCTGTAATCCAGCACGTCGGCATCGAAGATGTTCGCCGCGCCCAGAAAGCCGGCCACATACGTTGTCGCCGGCGCGGTGTAAATCTCCTGCGGCGGGCCCACCTGCTCCACTCGTCCGTGCGCCAGCACTGCGATCTGGTCGCTCATGGTGAGCGCCTCTTCCTGGTCGTGGGTCACGTAGACAAAGGTGATCCCGACCTCGCGCTGGACTGATCGAAGCTCAAGTTGCAGTTGCTTGCGCAGCTTGGCGTCCAACGCGCCCAGCGGTTCGTCGAGCAGCAACACCCGTGGGCGCAGAACCAGTGCGCGCGCCAGAGCGACGCGCTGCTGCTGCCCGCCGGAGAGTTGGGCGGGCTTGCGCTTGGCGAAGCTGTTCATCTGAACGAGTTCGAGGGCGGCGCCGACGCGATCTGTGGTCTCGGCCTTGGTCGCCTTGTGATACCGCAGCCCGAAAGCGACGTTGTCCCATACGGTCATGAAGGGGAAGAGTGCATAGGACTGGAACACGGTGTTGACCGGTCGCTTGTGCGGGGGATCGGAGATGACATCTCGGCCGTCGAGTTCGATTCGGCCCGAATCGGGCCTCTCGAAACCGGCAATCATTCTCAGGGTGGTGGTCTTGCCGCATCCGGATGCGCCCAGCAGGGAGTAAAACTTTCCCGCCGGGATATCCAGGTCGATGCCGGAGACCGCCGGGACTCCGTCATAGGTCTTGACCAGCTTTTCCAGCCGGATTGCGCCGCCGCTCACTGGACTGTCCGGAGTGCGGTCAGACTGCCACCGCGTGAGTCAGACGCGCGAAGTTCGCGGCGAAGCGATCCACATCGGCATCGGTGTGCTGGACGGACAGAAGCCATTGCTCGATCTTGCCCCACGGCGGCAGAAAAACCCCGCCGTTGTGTTGCATGAGCCAGTGCAGGTGACCGATCCCGGTGTCGATCTGAAGGAAATCGCGGAACTCCCGGACGGGTTCACTGCGGAAGGTCACGCAGCCTTTGGCTCCCACGCTCACAATGTGCCAGCCATAGCCGTGCTCGGCGATGGTGGCTTCGAGACTGGAACGTAGCCGGGTGGCCAGGTGATCGAGATGTGCGTACGCGTCCGGGGTGAGCACTTCGGAGAGATTGGCCCGGGTGGCGGCCATCGCGAGCGGGTTGCCGTTGAAGGTGCCCACCTGTTCGTAGCGACCGTCGGCGATCGCCGACATGACCGCGGAGGTGCCGCCGATTGCCGCGACCGAGATGCCGCCGCCCAATGCCTTAGCCAGACAAACCATGTCCGGTGTCACACCGTAGAGTCCGGTGACTCCGGCGGGTCCGGTGGTGAACCCGGTCTTTACCTCGTCGAAGATCAGCAGCGCGCCGGCCGCATGTAGGAGTTCCCGGATCGCGGCGAGGTAACCATCGTCGGGCGCGATGATGCCGGCATTCATCATCACCGGTTCAACGATCATGCCGGCGATCCGGCCCGGATGCTCAGCGAGTGCCCGGGCGACCGCCTCGGGGTCGTTGAACGGAACAATCACGACCAGATCCCTGATGGCAGAGGGGATTCCACTGTTACCGGGAACGCCGTTCGGGTGGTCGCGGGGGCCAATCTCATCAGCTTCCGGGAGCACTGACACCTGCACCGAATCGTGGTGGCCGTGGTAACAACCCTCGACCTTGATGATCAGATCGCGTCCGGTGACC
Organism: Bifidobacterium breve; assembly: GCA_945897705.1. GTDB lineage: Bacteria > Actinomycetota > Actinomycetes > Mycobacteriales > Mycobacteriaceae > Mycobacterium > Mycobacterium aquicola. The sequence continues at coordinate 3,061 of CAMDFY010000210.1, forward strand.
GACCGGGCCAGATGCACGGCGTCCATGGTGGCTTCGGTTCCGGAGTTGGCGAATCGCCACTGCGGCAGGCCGAAACGGCGGGCAAGCTCGCCGGCATTCCAGATGGCGTCCTCGGTGGGTTGCGCGAAATGGGTTCCGCGGCGTACCCGGTCACTGACCGCGGCGACGATCGCAGGGTGTGCATGTCCGGCGATGGACGCGCCGTAACCGCCGTGCATGTCGACGTACTCGGTGCCGTCGACGTCATACACCTTCGACCCGGCGCCGTGACTCATCCACACTGCCTGTGGTTGGGCGATCTGCCAGTTCGAAGTTGCGCTACCGGCCAGATGTTCTCCGGCCTGGGCGATGAGTTCGGTGCTGCGCGGTTGGCGGCGCAGGAACACCTGCTCCTCATGTGCGATCAGGGCGTCGACATCGCCCCGAACCGGTCGTGCGATTGTCGGCGATGCCACGAGAACCTCCACTCGTTTGCCTGGTTTACCTGGGAGGAGGCGGACCGGACAAATCCTGACTGAGCGTTCAGTCTATGTCAGGGTGTGCTCGACGACAAGGCCCGAAACGCGGAGATCGCTGCAACGGCGGGCAGCGACCCGCAAAGTGTGTAAGAGTCCAGACACCGAGCAACCGTTGAGTCCGGAGGTCCGAATGCCAGCCGCCAACCATTCCGGTTCGAGCCGCCGACAGTTCCTGCTACGCGCCGCACTGCTTGCCGGCGGCACGCCCGCGATGGTGGCGTTCCTGAACGCCTGCGCCAGGGCCGAGGAGACGTCGTCGTCGGCACCGAGCCTGAAGATCGCCTCACCAGATAAACCGGTTACCTGGGACATTCTCAAGGACAACGAACCCATCGCCGATGGCCTCGCTCCGGAGAAGTCCGCGACGCTGCAGCTCTACAGCTACGCCGACTACGTCTCGCCCGATGCCGTGAAGTCATTCGAGGAGAAGTACGGCGCCACCGTTGCGGTCTCAACCTTCAACGACACCGACGAGGCGATCACTAAGATCCGAGCCGGCAGCGTCGACTATGACGTCTTCTTCCCGAGCTATGACCAGATCGGCAAGCTGGTGAATGGCTC
>CAMDFY010000211.1 GCA_945897705.1 Bifidobacterium breve
GAATTCAGGCCTGGAAGTCTTCGTCGGTCAATTCGGTGGCAGCCAGGGCGGCGGCGAGGCTGTCATGACGAAACACCGAGGTGACATGGTCGTGCACGACCCGGAACGCCGATGCCGCGGTGCTGACTTCACCGATTCCGGAAGTGATCTTCTCCTCGACGACGACAACGCCGTCGCGGTAGTAGATGTCGCCAACGTCGACGGTCGCGTCCGTTCGTCGCGCCCAGTCCCGCAAGGCCGCGTGCCCCTGGGCAGCACCGCCAGCGTCGCCGAGTTCGATATCGCTACTCGCCAGTGACACCAGGGTGCCGATGTCTGCATTGCTCAGTGCGTCGTGGAAGGCAAGGACGGTGGCGATTTCCGAAGTGCTCATGGCCACTAAAAGTACCGGTCTAGAACGGTGTGCGGGCCAACCAGGTGTTCCAGACCGGCTGATCACCGAAGATCTCGAGGCCGAGATCGGCGGCAGTGCCGCGTCGGACGATCGCGAGCAGCAGGTCACGGGCCGGGCCGCGCAACGCCACGGTGGCCTTGGCGTGCCCATGTTCGAACCCGATGCCGTCTGCCCGGCCGAAGATGGTCCACTCGCCGTCCGTGCCGAGGCCGGCATCGGTGGCATGCAGGTGCAGTGACTGCCCGTCGCTCAGTGCCTGGCCACCCCAGCCCGGATCGTTCTCGGCGGCCCTAATCATCACCCGTTCCAGGTACTCGGTGATTCCGTCGGCGGCGGTAGCCGGGTCGATCGTGAAAGCTGCGCCCAGTGCCAGTGCGGCGTCGGCGCGATGGACGATCGTCTCGTGCAGTCGTCGACGGATCCACCACGACGCCGGTCGCAGACCCAGGAAAGTCCAGACCGGGGTCTGGGCGCCAGACTTCTCGACGGCGGCAATGAGTGCAGGTGCGCCGTCCTGCAGCCAGCCGAGTTCGCCGTCCCGCCCGGCCGGTGGCTTGCCGCCGGCGACAGTCCGTGGGTCGAGACTCTCGGTCGACTTCTCGGCCACGATCCGGGCAGCCCATCGGTCGCCCCGTCCGACGTGGCGCATCAATTGGTTGAGCGTCCACTCGGGACAGGTCGGCACCGGAGCCGACAGATCCGCGTCACGAAGGAGGTCCGCGAACGCGTTGTTCTCAGCGATCAGAGCGGCAGCAGTATCCACGCCAGCCAATTTACGCTGCAGGGTTGGTCGGCAGTAGTGGTGTCGTCGATACTGCCGCTGAGCCACTTGAGCTGTCGGGCGCGGATTCGGTTGCGCTCGAGGTGGATTCGACAGGCGCCGACGACTGTGCGGTTGTCGATGACGGCGCCGCCGAGGGAACAGGAGACTGCGTCGGTGAGGTCTGAGCAGGAGTCGCTAACGTCGTGGACGTGGCGACCGGGGATCTCGGTACCGGGACTGCGCGAACCGGCGGCGGGGCGATCTGCGGAAGAAGCTGTGGAAGAAGTTGTGGCAAGACCTGCGGCAGGATCGGCGGGATGACCACTACCGGCGCGGGAGCCACCGGGGCGGGTGCGACAGGGGCCGGTGCGACAGGGGCCGGTGCGACAGGGGCCGGTGCGACAGGAACGGGCGCCATAGCAGGGACCATCGGAGCAGGAGCTACCGGGACAGGGACCACTGGGGCAGGTGCCATTGGGGCGGGCACCTGGGCCTGAGGGACGATCGCCGCTGCGGGTGCGAGCGGTGCGGCGGCCCGCGGAGGCGCGAGCACCGGCGCCTCCTGCGCGACGGGAAGCGGGTTGGCGATCGTCTCCGGCGCCGCGGGCACCGGCGGCTGGACACTGGATACTGCCGCACTCTGGTCAGGGTCGGCCGGTTGATCGGCAACAGGTCGGATAGTGACTACCAGCGACGCCACCAGTGCGAACACTCCGATGACGAACAGCGACAGCAGTGCGCTACCGACGCGCAGGAACGGGTCCCGGTCAGGCTCGGATCCCATGGCCGTCTCGGTGAGATCAGTCAGGTTTTCGACGGGATCCGCACCGGCCGACTCGTCGGGCACGGCGCTGTAGCCCCGCGGCGCCATGTACCCGATGGCGGCTTGCTGGGTGATGATCCCGACGACCGTCGAGGTGTCATCGTGGGGGGTCAAGCCGACGGTGACGTCGTTCGGCGCCAGGCCGACGGTACTGGCGTCGTATCGGGGAGCGTTGACCGCAGCCAGTGCCGCGCCGCGGGCCAATGCCAGGGCGGCGTCTTCGGGGATGTGTACCGGCAACGTCGTGCCCACGGCAACAAGTGATTCCAGCGCCTCGACGTCGACACCCGAACCCACCATGAACAGTGCCTGGGGAGGGGTGGGAAGGGTCTCGAGGCCGACCACCATCGTCCGCAGTTCGGCCGCGGCGTCGGGGACGTGCAGGCTCCGACTGGCAACTTTGACCACCGCTCCGTCGGCGGCTCGTACCACCGCCAGCGTGGCGGTATCACGTTCGAGGAACATCAGCGCGGTGTGTCCGTAACCGGCCGCCTGCCCGATTGCCTGCGCCAGTGCGCCGGCGGCGTGCAGTTCGGATACCAGGATGACATCGTCGATGCTGGCGGCCCGCAGCACACTTTTCAGCCGGGCGGCGGCGACGGGGTCATTCCACACCACCCCGGTGGCGATGATGCGATGGCCGCCCTCGGATGCGCTGTCCCTGGTGCCCAGGATGCCGGCCAGCGCCGACGCGGCCGCGTCATCGGTAGTGAGGTCGAAACAGCGATGGTCGACAGTGGCGCCGTGGGCGTCCTCACCCTCGACCAGCACCATCCGAACAGCCGTAGGTGCCATCGACACACCGAGAACGACGTCCACGTGCCCCTCCGTTGGTTGAACCGCTCACGGTTCATCGCCGACGCCGGGACTGTCGTTACAGCGGTCCGGAGGTCCGAATGAAGTTCTGGTAGGACCGCGACGGGGTGGGACCCCGCTGGCCCTGGTACTTCGACCCCACGGTCGCGCTGCCGTAGGGGTGTTCGGCGGGGCTGGTCAGCCGGAGTAGACATAACTGACCGATCTTCATCCCGGGCCACAGCGTGATCGGCAGGTTGGCCACGTTGGACAACTCCAAGGTGATGTGTCCGGAGAAGCCGGGGTCGATGAAACCCGCGGTCGAATGAGTCAGCAAGCCGAGCCGTCCCAGCGAGGACTTCCCCTCGAGCCGACCGGCCAGATCGTCGGGCAGCGTGCAGCATTCGAGGGTGGAGCCCAGCACGAACTCCCCCGGGTGCAGCACGAAGGGCTCCCCGTCGGCCGGCTGCACCAAGCTGGTGAGCTCGTCCTGCTGCTGTGCCGGGTCGATGTGGGTGTAGCGGGTGTTGTTGAACACCCGGAACAGGTTGTCGAGGCGCACATCCACGCTCGACGGCTGTACCAGGGTGTCGTCGAACGGGTCGATGCCGAGCCGCCCGGTGGCGATCTCGGCGCGGATGTCACGATCAGAGAGCAGCACGCCTGCGAGCGTATAGCCCCGGAAGGAAGACCCATGGCAGCCTTGGCCATTGCGCGACTCTCAGCCGCAATGCTCGTGATGGCCGGCTGCGCCTCAACTCCGCGCGGCGACGTCGGGGGCGTACCCCTGGCGGATGGATCGGATGCGACGGTGTCGGCAGCCGTCGAGGCCATCACCACCTTTCCCGACGAACTGGACCCGCGAATTTGGAACGGCTCCGATCTCAAACCTGAGGTGCGGGAGAGGTCACTGGCGATCGTGGAGCGCATCACCGCGGACTGGAGTATCTCAGCCCTGAACATCGACGCCGTGGAGTTGTTCGGCAGCAACGCGTCCTACGAGTACGACGACACCTCCGACTTCGGCATCCATGCATTCGTGCAGTCAACCGCCCTGACGCCGGACGGGAAAAATACAACGCTTCGGTTACTCAACGACTACGTGGAGCGCCGACAGGAGGGCCGGATCACGTTCAACGGGGTGGTGGTTGAGGTGACGTTCCACGGCGAACGGACCGAGAACTACCGGCCCAGTCCCGGAATCGGGCAGTACTCGCTGTCGGAAGGGCGCTGGATCGAACGGCCGGTGAAGCAACCGAACAACTTTGACCGGGCGACCATGGCCAACGATGTGCAGAAGTTCATCGCCGCCTACAACGTTCTGGCGGCCGCGTACAGCGCCAACAAGAA
>CAMDFY010000212.1 GCA_945897705.1 Bifidobacterium breve
CGACGGCGCCCAGCCCGACGACGGCTCCCAGCGCACCGATACCGAATGCCGCCCGCATACCCGGCAATCTACCGGGGTAGGGCGCGGATCGTCGAGGCCTGACCCTCAGGGATACTGGCGGGGTGAGTCTGACCGACGCCGAGTTGGCCGCCGAACTGGCCGAGGAGGCCGGGCGGCTTCTGCTGACGGTGCGCGAACAGGTCGGCCACGACTTTCCGTACGAGTTGGGTGACGCCGGCGACATCCGGGCTAATGCGATGCTGCTGAAGAGGCTGCGGGCTGAGCGACCCGGTGATGCCGTGTTGTCCGAGGAGGCGCACGACGATCTCAAGCGCCTGCAGGCCGATCGGGTGTGGATCATCGATCCGCTGGACGGCACCTGGGAGTACTCGCTGCCGTACCGCGATGACTGGGCGGTGCACGTGGCACTGTGGCAGCGCACCAGCGGCACCGAGGGCGTGATCACCGACGCCGCGGTCGCTCTGCCTGCTGTCGGTGAGGTGCACCGCAGCGACACCGTGACAGCACCGCCGATGGCGCGGCCGGGTCCGATCCGCATCACGGCCAGCTCCAACCGTCCGCCCGCGGTGCTGTGGCGGCTGCGGGACCGGCTCGACATCGAGTTCGTCCGGATCGGTTCGGCCGGAGCCAAGGCGATGGCCGTCGTGCGCGGTGATGTCGACGCCTATATCCACGCCGGCGGGCAGTGGGAGTGGGACTCTGCGGCACCGGCCGGCGTGCTGCAGGCAGCCGGTCTGCACGCCACCCGGATCGACGGATCACCGTTGCGCTACAACCAACCCAACCCCTATCTGCCCGACCTGTTGATGTGTCGGTCCGAGATGGCTGATGTTCTGCTCGACGCCATGTGGTTGGCCAGCTGATATGCGATCCTGGCCCGCTGTCGAGATCCCTGATCTGCCGGGGCGCGGACCTGCGCTGCGGCTTTACGACACCGCCGACCGACAGGTGCGGCCCACCGCACCCGGGGATACCGCGACGATGTACGTCTGCGGAATCACGCCCTACGACGCGACCCATCTGGGTCACGCTGCCACCTATCTGGCATTCGATCTCATCTATCGGGTCTGGCTGGACAACGGCCACAGGGTGCACTACGTCCAGAATGTCACCGACGTCGATGACCCACTCTTCGAACGGGCCACCCGCGACGGGGTCGACTGGCGTGAATTGGGCGCAGCGCAAACCCAACTGTTCCGCGACGATATGACCGCACTGCGAGTGCATCCGCCGCAGGATTACATCGGAGCTACCGAGGCAATCGACGAGGTAGTCGAGGTGATCGAAAAGCTGCTCGCTTCCGGTGCCGCCTATGTCGTCGAGGACCTCGATCACCCCGATGTTTACTTCCGCGCCGATGCCACAAATCAGTTCGGCTATGAATCCAACTACGACCATGACACGATGCGACGGCTGTTCGCCGAGCGTGGAGGAGACCCGGAGCGGTCCGGCAAAGCCGAGCCATTGGATGCGCTGCTGTGGCGGGCTCAGCGGCCGGGCGAGCCGAGTTGGCCCTCCCCATTCGGTCCGGGCCGGCCTGGTTGGCATATCGAATGCTCCGCAATTGCTCTGAGCCGCATCGGGTTCGGTTTTGATGTTCAGGGTGGCGGTAGCGATCTGATCTTCCCGCATCACGAGTTCTCCGCCGCGCACGCCGAATCGGTCACCGGTGAGAGGCGATTCGCGCGGCACTACGTCCACGCCGGAATGATCGGATGGGACGGCCACAAGATGTCGAAGAGTCGCGGCAATCTGGTTCTGGTCTCGCAACTTCGGGCAGCCGGTGTGGACCCGGCGGTGATTCGGCTGGGGCTGCTGGCAGGTCACTATCGCAGTGACCGGTTTTGGAGCGACGACGTGCTGGCCGAGGCCGGTGCGCGGTTGCAGCGTTGGCGCACGGCACTGAACCTGCCGACGGGTCCGGACGCCGCCGACGTGATCGCTCGGCTCAGGCGATATCTGGCTGATGATCTCGATACCCCGATGGCCCTCGCGGCAGTGGATGGGTGGGTGACGGATTCGCTGGAGTACGGCGGCCGTGATGCTTCGGCGCCGACTGCGCTCGGTACGGCAATCGATGCGCTGATGGGCATTCCAACTTAGAATCACGTCGGAAATTGGAGGATGCGGTGCGGAAACTTGTCGTGGTAGTCGTTTTGCTCTTGATGGCGTCGTTGTCCGGATGCAGCAAGACCGACTCGTCGTCGACGCCAAACGCCGGGGTCACTGCGGAGCAGGCCCGCGCAATCGCCAAGGAGGCGTATATCTACGGCTTCCCGATGGTCGACAGCTACCGCGTTCAGTACTCCTACTTCGTGGACAAGAACAATCCCGAGTACAAGGGCGACTGGAACCAGATCCACAACACCGCGCGGGTGGCCACTCCGGCAGACACCGCCCTCCAGACGCCGAACTCCGATACGCCGTATTCATTCCTAGGTGCTGATCTGCGGGCTGAGCCGCTGGTGCTGACGGTCCCACCGATCGATGACGACCGGTTCTACTCGCTGCAATTCATCGACGGATACACCTACAACTTCGACTATGTCGGAACCCGAACGACCGGTAACGCAGGTGGCAATTACCTGCTGGCAGGACCGGGTTGGACGGGCGATAAGCCAGTCGGTATCGACAAGGTGATCCGCTCGGAAACCGACCTGGATTTTGTGCTGTACCGCACCCAACTGTTCGGTCCGGACGACCTCGACAACGTCACCAAGATCCAGAGCCAATACCAGGTTCAGCCGTTGTCGACCTTTCTCAACCAGCCCACCCCACCGTCGGCGCCACCGGTTGACTGGATCACGCCGCTTACCGCTGATGAGCAGAAGACCTCTCCGAAGTTTTTCGAGATCCTCAACTTCGCATTGCGATTCGCCCCTGTCTTGCCCTCGGAGCAAGCCCTGCGGGACCGGTTCGCCAGTCTTGGTATTGCCGCAGACGGCGACTTCAACGCGGAGAAGCTCAGCCCTGAGATGCGCGCGGCGGTTGAGGCCGGCATGGCCGATGCGTGGGCCGAATTCACCACCTTCAAAAAGGACAGGGTCGATACCGGGCAGGTGACCTCTGGTCAGGTGTTCGGCACCCGGGAGCAACTCGGCGACAACTACCTGTATCGGATGGCCGGCGCGGTTCTCGGTATCTACGGCAACTCCAGCACCGAAGCGATGTATCCCGTGCTGGCGACCGACTCCGACGGTGCACCGTTGAACGGTGCGAACAACTACACCTTGCGGTTCGCACCGGGCGAATTGCCGCCGGTCAATGCGTTCTGGTCGGTCACGATGTACAAGCTTCCCGAGAGCCTGCTGGTCGCCAATCCGATCAACCGCTATCTCATCAATTCGCCCATGCTGCCCAATCTGGTCAAAGACCCGGACGGCGGGCTGAAGATTTACATTCAGAACAGCTCGCCCGGACCGGAGAAGGAGCCCAACTGGCTGCCGTCACCGGCCGGACCCTTCACCCTCTACATGCGCCTCTACTCACCGAAGCCCGAGGCACTCGACGGCGCGTGGCAGCCACCGAAGATCGTCAAGGTGAGCTGAGGGCTTGGTCCACTAGAGGGCTTGGCCCGCTAGAGAACGGCAACCCCGTAGTTGCCGACCTGGCCGCTCAGATAGCGCAACTGATCGGTTGATGAGCCGAAGGTCTGGTCGATGGCGGTCAATCGGGCGGCGTAATGCGCGATCGGGTACTCGGCCGTCACGCCGATGCCGCCGTGCAACTGGATGGCCTCCTGCGCGATATGGCGGCCGGACCGGCCGATCTGCAACTTGGCTCGCGCGGCTACCACGGGGTCGAAGCGCCCATCGGCCACACACATCGCGGCATAGAAGTTCATGCTGCGGGCCAGTTCCAATGAGACGTACATGTCGGACGCGCGCTGGGTGAGGGTTTGAAAGGTCTTGAGCGGTACGCCGAATTGCTTTCGCGCCTTGAGGTAGTCGGTGGTCAACCGCAACGACTCGTCCATCGCGCCGACGGCTTCGGCGCATAGCGCCGATTGGAACCGGATCACCGCGGCCTCGATGTGAGCCGTGGCGTCACCTCCCGTGC
>CAMDFY010000213.1 GCA_945897705.1 Bifidobacterium breve
CCCACCTCGTGGTGGCCGCGCTCCAGGGTGAAACCGGCGTTCTGCAAATTAGTGGCCATCTCGTCGCGCAGGTCGACGTAGTGGTCGTACGGCGCCACCGGAAAGTAGCCGCCCTTGGGCCGAACCTTATAGCCCAGGTTGGGGCTGCCGTCGGCCTCGAACGGCTCGCCGGTGTTCCACCAGCCCGACTCGGAGTCGACCTCGTAGAAGGTGCCGTTCATCTTCGAGTCGAACGCCACCGAGTCGAAGATGTAGAACTCGGCCTCGGCGCCGAAGAAGGCGGTATCGGCGATGCCCGTGCTGGTCAGGTAATTCTCCGCTTTGCGGGCCACGTTGCGCGGGTCACGCGAGTAGGGCTCGCGGGTGAACGGGTCGTGCACGAAAAAGTTCAGGTTCACCGTCTTGGCGGCGCGGAACGGGTCGATGCGAGCGGTGCCGGGGTCCGGCAGCAGCATCATGTCGGATTCATGGATCGACTGGAAACCGCGCACCGAGGAGCCGTCGAACGCCAGGCCGTCGGTGAACACGCTTTCGTCGAAGGCCGAGGCCGGGATCGAGAAGTGCTGGACCACACCGGGCAGGTCGCAGAACCGGATGTCGACGTACTCGACGTTCTCGTCCTTGATCAGCTTCATGATGTCGTCGGCTGAGTTGTGCTTCGCCACGTACTAACTCCTTCGGTATCACCCGTTGCGCGTGTGGGCCCGATTGTCCGGGGTCCGCGGCTGACGGTAGGGATGCGATGTTGCACGTCCGTCAACCGAATGTTGCGCTGACGTTACGCATCGCCGCAGCCCCCTATCCTGGGAGGCATGGCACGCGAAATCGGTTCCTGGCTGTCCGGCCCGCAATCGCTAGGTCCCGGTGGTGGATATCCGGGCCAGCGGCTGGGAATGCCGGCCGAGGGGACTGATTCGCTGGCCGGATTGGGCCGCCGGACGGCCGCGTTGATGGTCGATTGGCTCATGGCCTATGGTCTCGCCGGGCTGGGACTGGCAACCGGGCTGCTGAGCCAGTCATTCCTGGCCACCGCCGTGCTGCTGATCTGGTTCGTGCTCGGGGTGGCATCGGTGCGCCTGTTCGGTTTCACTCCGGGCCAGTACCTTCTGGGTCTGCGGGTGGCCTCGATCGACAACCGTCTGCACGTCGGCGCCGGCCGGGCGGCGGCCCGGGGTCTGCTCATCGCTCTCGTGCTTCCTGCGCTGTTCACCGATTCCGACGGGCGCGGCTTTCACGACCGGCTGACCGGCACCGCAGTGGTGCGGCGCTGATCAACGCCGCCGAACGCTGCGCTGCACCCCGCGCACCTTCGCCGCAGGCGGCAGCGGGCCCTTGGGCAGCGCGGCCTGGCCCTTCTTGGTGCCCAGGGCGGTCAGCTTGGACTCCAGGACGTCCATCTGCTTGACCGGAATGTTCGCCGGCAGCCGGTTGAGGTGACGCTCGAGTTTGGCCAGCGGAACCTCGCCGTCGCCGTCGCCAACCACGACGTCGTAGATCGGCACCTCGCCGATCAGTCGCGCGGTGCGCTTCTTCTCCTGTGCCAGCAACGGCTTGGCCCGCGACGCCGAGCCCTCGGCGACGAAGATCACCCCGGGTCGGCCGATCACCCGGTGCACCGCATCGAAGTGGCCGTTGACCGCCACTCCCGGCGTCACCCGCCACTTGCCGCGCATATTCTCCAGCGCCCAGGCTGCCGCGCCAGCCTGGCCTTCAGCCTTGCGGTACACCGACTTCTGGGCGCGGCGGGCGAAGATGATGAAGGCCACCAGCGCGCCGAGCACGATCCCCAGCACGATCATCGGGTACATCACGTAGCCGCCGATGGACAGCGCCACAGCCACCGCTGCGGCCGTGGTCAGGGCGAACGCGCCGATCATGTAGGGCAGCAGGCGCCTGTCCTCTTTGCGCTGTATCTGGAAGGCCTGCCATAACTGGCTCCGGCGCTGCTTGGAGGCGGCTTTACGGGCGATCTTGGCTTCGGCCTTCGCCTCTTTGGTTTGGGCGGGGGTGCGGGATTTCGCCATAGCTCCTAAGGATACGGAGAACCGGATCTAGCCGGGCACAGTCCCCGCATCCAACCGGTGAGCCCGGGCCGCCTGCTCATACAGCCGACCCGCCCGGTAGGACGATCGCACCAGGGGCCCGGCCAGCACGCCGGCGAATCCGAGGCCTTCGGCGTAGCCGGCGAGTTCGACGAATTCCTCCGGATTGACCCAGCGCTCCACGGGGTGGTGGCGTGGCGAGGGACGCAGGTACTGGGTGATGGTGACGATGTCGCAGCCGGCGTTGTGAAGGTCGACCAACGCCGCCTGTACCTCCTCGATGGTCTCGCCCATGCCGAGGATGAGGTTGCTCTTGGTCACCAGGCCGAAGGCGCGCGCCGCGGTGAGCACGTCGAGGCTGCGCTGGTACCGGAACGCCGGGCGGATTCGCTTGAAGATGCGCGGCACCGTTTCCACGTTGTGCGCCAACACTTCTGGCCGCGATTCGAATACCTGACGCAGCAGTTGGGGTTCGCCGTTGAAGTCTGGTATCAGCAACTCCACGCCGGTGCCGGGGTTGAGTTCTTTGATGGCTCGCACCGTTTCGGCGTAGAGCCACGCGCCGCCGTCGGGCAGGTCGTCGCGGGCGACTCCGGTGATCGTCGAGTACCGCAGACCCATCGCGGCCACGCTCTCGGCCACCCGGCGCGGTTCGTCGGTATCGAGGTCGGCGGGCTTGCCGGTATCGATCTGACAGAAGTCGCACCGGCGGGTGCATTGCTGCCCGCCGATCAGGAAGGTGGCCTCGCGGTCCTCCCAGCATTCGAAGATGTTGGGACAGCCGGCCTCCTCGCAGACCGTGTGCAGACCCTCACGTTTGACCAGTCCCTTCAGGGCGGTGTACTCCGGGCCCATTCGGGCTCGGGTCTTGATCCACGGCGGTTTGCGCTCAATCGGCGTCTCGGCGTTACGCACTTCCAGGCGCAACAGCTTGCGGTCTGGCGGTTCGACGCTCACCTCGTTGATGTTACGGGGGTTGATACGGGTAGCCGGCCGTCGAGTGCGTCACACACTGCCTCGGCGACCCGGTTGCGAATATCTTCGACGCTCACTCGCCGGTCGAGCTCGGCGCTCAGGGAGGTCACGCCGGCGTCGGGGATGCCGCACGGCACAATCGCCGAGTACGCGTCCAGGTCGCAGTCGCAGTTCAGCGCGAAGCCGTGCAGCGTTGTGCCGCGGGCGACCCGAATGCCGATGGCGGCGATCTTGCGGGCCGGCCGTCCGGCGCCCGGTGGCAGCCACACCCCCGACCGGCCCGCCACACGTCCGGCGCCGAGTCCGAGATCGGCGCACACGCTGATCAGTGACTGCTCCAGGCGCCGAACGTAATTGACCACGTCCAGAGGCTCGGCCAGGCCGATCACCGGGTAGCCCACCAGCTGTCCGGGGCCGTGCCAGGTGATCTTGCCACCGCGGTCGGTGTCAATGACCGGGGTATCCGCCGGTGGCCGTTCGTGGGCCTCCGTGCGGCTGCCGGCGGTGTACACCGCCGCGTGTTCGAGGAGGAGCAGCGTGTCGGGTCCGCCGGCGACCCTGGCATCGGCGAGTTCGCGCTGGAGCTGCCAGGCGTCGAGGTAGTCGATGCTGCCCAGTTGCCGGATCTGCACCGGGGTCGCACTAGACCGGATGGACTGGCGCACACGACGACGGTACTACTCCCGGGGGACTACTCCTGGGGGGCCTAGGACGGACCGCGCGTCATGGCGTAGGCGAGGGCCTCGCCGATGGTGTTGTGGTTGAAGGTGAATCCGGCCCGTTCGAGAGCGGCCGGTACCGCCCGCTGACCGCCGAGAAGTCCCTCCTCGGCGAATTCCCCGAGCAGGGTCTTGAGTGCGAAGCCGGGCACCAGCCACGGCGTCGGCCGCTTTGTCGCCCGACCCAGTGCGGCGGTGAACTCGGAGTTGGTCACCGGCGCCGGACCGGTCAGGTTGACCGGGCCGGCCAGCGCGGTGTTCTCGATCGCGAACACCAGGGCGCGGATCTGGTCATCGAGGCTGATCCACGGCATGTACTGCCGACCGCCGGCCAGCCGTCC
>CAMDFY010000214.1 GCA_945897705.1 Bifidobacterium breve
CGTTCCGTCGGCGCCGACGACCACGTACTTGATGTGGTCGAGCCACTGCGCCCACGCGTAACACATGGCGTGCCACTCACCGGTGTGCGGGTCGTACTTGGGGTGCGCGGTGAAGCCGCCCGGCGGCACAGCGTCGAACGGACATGCCCCGACGGTGTCGAGTTCATAACCGATTTCCACCGGCGCACCGCCGGCCTCCACCAGCGCCAGCGTCCGGCCGGCCCACGCGGCGACGTTAGTGTTCGGCGAACTGGTGGGCTGGTCGTCGGCGATGTCGTCGGCGGCGTCCTCACCAAGCGCGGCGCGCACCGCCTGGCTGCGCACGTAGCGGTTGCGGTACCACTCGGCGCGGCCGTCGCGCAGTCGCACGCCGTGGACCATGCCGGGTCCGGCGAACCAGTGGTGCTGCTCGGGTTTGTCGACGGTCACCGGGTTGGGGCCGTTGCGAAGATACCGGCCTTCCAGTTCGGCCGGGATCTGGCCGATCACCTCCAGATCGAAGGCCGTGACCTCGTCGTCGACCGGGGCGAAGTTGCCCTGCAGATAGATGTTTTGTGTTTTCATCACGCGTCCTCCGGGGTGATCTCGATACCGACCTGGGGTTTGCGGACTCGCACCATCACGCGGAACAGCGCATAGCGCCGCTTCTTGCCCGCAATGGCCTCGTCGGTCTCGGCCGGACTCAGCACCCGCGCCTGACCATCGACGAACTCGCCGGTCACCCGGCCGCGAATCGTGCACGGCGCCAACCGCACCCGCGGGTCACGCTCGATGCGCTTGAGCTTCCACGCGTCGAAGTCCGACGTAGTGAGGATTCGATTCCCGTCGACGGCCACCCACATCGGCGTGGTCACCGGGGTGCCGTCCTTCTTGTAGGTCGTCAGGGCCACGCAGCGCGCCCGGCGGATCGGCTCCCACGATGCCCACATGTTCACATCGTGAACTTTACTCATCGTGTTCACACTGTCAACATGGAGTTCATGACGGTGCTGAAGAACGCCTACCACCACGGGGATCTGCGCAACGCCATGGTCCTCTCGGCCGTCCGCCTGATCGAAGACGATGGACTCGGCGAGTTCAGTCTGCGCGCCGCCGCCCGCGAGGTCGGGGTGTCAGCCAATGCCGCCTACCGGCACTTCCATGACAAGTCCGACCTGTTGAACGCCGTCGCTGCGCACGGGTTCGCGCAACTAGCCCAGCGGATGCGCCGTGCGATGAATGCCACCCGAGCCGGCAAGAGTCCGGCCAGTCTGGCGGTCAACCGATTCAAGGCCACCGGCCGCGCCTACGTGGAGTTCGCCCTGGCCCACCCCGAACTGTTCGAGGTGATGTTCGGCCACTGCGGGGCGCACTCCCTAGCGCCGAGGGACCCGGCCGAGGACGAGACCGGTACCTACGCTTTGCTCGGCAGCGCACTGGACGAACTCGTCACCCACGGCGTGCTCCCGCCGGCCGGCCGGACGGGTGCCGAACTCAAGGCATGGGTCACCGTGCACGGTTTCGCCCGGCTCTGCCTGGACGGCGCCGTGCATCTCCCGTCGGGTTCCGCGCGGAGCGGCGCATTGGAGTCCTTGCTCGACTTCGCCGTGGCGGGGATCTGCAACTCGGCTTCGTAAGCGGGTCACGCACAAAGCGGCCTTGCCAGTGGAGGGTCACTGCGTATATATGGCACGGCATATATGCTGTGTCATATACTGCCTCGGCGGACCACCCAACTGCGACGTGAGGACCCGATCATGCTCACCACCGAGCCCACCCTCGTGATGATCCCGTGCTTCTCCGGAGCGCCGTGGGACGATCGGCAACTCGCGCCGTTCCCGGGCCGCGAGGTTCGCACGATGCGACTTCCCGTAGGCCTCGACGACGTCGAGGCCTACGCCGATTTCATCGCCGAGCAGGTAGCCGACCTCAACTCCTATGTGCTGGTGGGCGATTCCTTCGGCGCGGTGATCGCCTTGACCCTGGCCACCCGCCAGCCGACGGGTCTGGTCGCGCTGGTGCTCTCCGGCGGTTTCGCCGCCAACCCGCTCCCGCGGTGGAAGGGGATCGCCGCCCGGGCGTCACGCTTTGCCGGCGGCCCGCTCTACCGGCAGGGCACACTGCGGTTCCACGCATTCCAGCTTGCCTCGAGGTTCGACGCCGCTGCCGAAGTCCCGCTGACGCAGAACGACTACCGCCGGCTGTTCATCGCCAACACCCCCCGGCGCAGCTATACCGCGCGAGTCACCTCGGTTATCGACTTCGATGTCCGCGATCGGCTGGACCGGGTCATTGTCCCGACACTGCTACTCACCCCGCAAGACGACAAGCTCGTCGGTGAGGATGCCGCCAAGGAGATGCTCGCCGGCATTCCCGATGCCCGCGAGGTGGTCCTGCCTGCCACCGGCCATATGTTCCGCTTCACCCACCCCGACCTCTACGGGCACACCATCACCGACTTCCTCGATGATGCGATCGCGGCCGCGCGCAACCACGCTGGTGGCGGCGATGAGTTGCGGGCATGAGGCCCGGAGAGCATCTCCGTTACCTGGTCCTGGCCGCCCAGCGTGAGGGCAACCGGATGTTCGCCGCGGCGCTCAAGCCACTCAATCTGACGCCGGCATGGGCCGAGGCGCTCAGCGTGCTCGACGAACGGGAGCCGCTCACGATCCGGGAGCTGGGACTGTTGCTGGTGTGCGAGGGCGAGCACCCGAGCCGTCTGGTCAGCCGCATGGTCACCGCGGGCCTGCTCACCACCGAACCCTCACCCGATGACGAGCGTGCCCGCTGGATCAGACTCACCCCTCACGCGCGAAACCTACTTCCCCGGCTGCGTCAGATCGAAGACCAGCTGCACACCGCCATCGAGTCGACCGTCGACCCAGCCGACCTCAAGGCCTGCCGAGCCGTACTGGCGGGCTTCATCGGCGGCCTGCCCGCCGGAGAGACACTCCAGCGACGCGCGTCTACCCCAGTCCGCCGCGGCTGACCTCAGGCCTGTGGCACCGCTAGACCGGAAAGCAGCGCTGGAACGTTTTCAGGTCACGAACCGCGCCCTTGATCCGCAACTTCCGGGTGAGCACCGCCCACACCGGGTTCTTCTCGCCGCGGGTGATCGCCAGCCAGGTGTCGGCGTCGGCATCCACCGACAGGTCGGGATCGCCCGATCGGCCCGGTTCGATCTGCAGCGTCCCGTGGTCGATGACATAGGTGGCCTGCAGCGAACTGCTGCCACGGAAGGCGAAATGCACACGCAGGGACACGTCCTTGGCCGCCTTGGCGGCGAACACCAAGGGCGAGCCGGCCACGAACGCCTCCACGTTCGCCGGGGCGAGACCGCTGGTGACCTGCCGGACCTGCTTGTGCGGAAAGCGGGCGCGGACGTGAGCTTCGGCGTCGCTGCCGGCCACCACGTAGACCGGTTCGGCCTTCTCGGTTAGTGGTCTCACAACCTCGGCCACGTGCTGCTGGCGGTCAGCGAGGTAGGTTCCGATCACATCTTCACCGGCCGGGCACACCGACATGCAGTACGCGGCTTTGTAGTTGGCGCCGAACGACAGGCTCTGCCAGACACTCACCGTCTCAGATGCCGTCACCTTCTGTTTGTAGTCCGCGCGTCCGGCGCTGTCGGCGACCTGACCCACCCAGTCCGTGAATCCCCCGAGGAACTCCCGGTAGTTGTGCGTGGTGCAGGCCGCGAAGTCGAAGCCTCCGTCGGTCTTGATAGCCCCGACCGGGCAGGCTGCCACGCACAGTTTGCAGCCCAGGCAGGGGTTCCAGTCGATGGGCTGCGCCTGCTGATCGTCAGTGATCTCGGCATCGGTGAGCACCACCCCGATCAGGACGAAGTTACCGAATTTGGGGTGGATGACGTTGCGGTGAATTCCCATCTGCCCGAGGCCCGCGGCCACCGCGATGGGTTTCATCGAGATCGTCCAGATCTTGCCGGGAAACCGGTCGGCCTCCATCGGGAACCCGCTGGGCGGGCTGACTGCGCGATACCCCCGAGCCTCGAGTTCATTCGCGATCGCCCGTGCAACCTCGTTGGTCTCGTCGATGCTCTGGTGGAATTCGTTATTGGCCACCGA
>CAMDFY010000215.1 GCA_945897705.1 Bifidobacterium breve
ATCATCACCGCGGCGGCTATCCGCTGCATGGGTGGCGCGATCCAGGCTCAACTCGCACCGACCGACGAGGTCGAACGCCAGAAGGCTATCGACCGCGGCCACGACCTGAATCGGGTGCTCGACACCAACGACCTGGTTTCGGGCGAGAATGTCTTCTTCTGCGCAACCGGGGTTACCGACGGGGATCTGCTTAAGGGCGTTCGTTTCTTCGGCGGCGGATGCACCACCCAATCGATCGTCATGCGATCCAAGTCCGGCACCGTTCGGACCATCGATTCCTTCCACCGGCTCTCAAAACTCAGTGAATACTCTGCGGTCGACTTCACCGGCGACGCCGCCGCCATTCATCCGCTTCCCTGAATACCTCACCCGCACCGATCAGAACAACAGCAAGGAAGACATGACCATCCAAGGCGAGTACCGCATTGAGCACGACACCATGGGCGAGGTCCGGGTTCCGGCCAAAGCTCTGTGGCGGGCTCAGACCCAGCGGGCCGTGGAGAACTTCCCGATCTCCTTCCGCGGGCTGGATCGCAACCAGGTCCGGGCGATGGCTCTACTGAAGGCCGCCTGCGCGCAGGTGAACAAGGATCTCGGCCTACTTGCCGCTGAGAAGGCCGACGCCATCATCGCCGCTGCGGGAGAGATCGCCGACGGTAAACACGATGATCACTTCCCCATCGACGTTTTTCAGACCGGTTCGGGAACAAGTTCGAACATGAACGCCAACGAGGTGATCGCGTCAATCTGCGCACGCCACGGCGTCGAGGTGCACCCCAACGATGACGTCAACATGTCGCAGTCCTCCAACGACACATTCCCAACCTCGACTCACATCGCCGCCACCGAAGCCGCTGTGCGTCAACTGATTCCGGCCCTGGAGGTGTTGCACGAATCGCTGGCGGCCAAGGCCATCCAGTGGCGCACCGTCGTCAAATCCGGCCGCACGCACTTGATGGATGCCGTTCCGGTGACCCTCGGCCAGGAGTTCGGCGGCTACGCGCGCCAGATCGAGGCCGGCATAGAGAGGGTGCGCGGCTCACTTCCGCGTCTCGGCGAACTCGCTATCGGAGGCACCGCCGTCGGCACCGGCCTGAACGCGCCCGACGGATTCGGCACCAGGGTGGTCGACGTACTCGTCGCCCAGACCGGTTTGGCCGAGCTACGCACCGCGAGAAACTCTTTCGAGGCCCAGGCCGCCCGGGACGGACTGGTCGAGGCATCGGGAGCACTCAAGACCATTGCGGTGTCACTGACAAAGATCGCCAACGACATCAGGTGGATGGGATCGGGCCCATTGACCGGACTCGGCGAACTGCATCTCCCTGATCTGCAGCCGGGCTCGTCGATCATGCCGGGCAAGGTGAACCCGGTGATCCCCGAGGCAGTGACACAGGTGGCCGCTCAGGTAATCGGAAACGATGCCGCCATCACCGTAGGTGGGATGTCGGGTGCCTTCGAACTCAACGTCTACATCCCGATGATGGCGCGCAATCTCCTGGAGTCGTTCACCCTGCTGGCCAACGTTTCCCGGCTATTCGCGCAGCGTTGCATCAACGGCCTGGTGGCCGACGAGGACCGGTTACGCCGCCTCGCCGAGTCGTCACCGTCGATCGTGACCCCATTGAACTCGGCAATCGGTTACGAAGAGGCCGCAGCGGTGGCCAAGGAAGCCCTCAAGGGCCGCAAGACAATTCGGCAAACCGTCATCGATCGCGGGCTGATCGGCGAGAAGCTCTCCGAGGAGGAGATGGATCGCCGCCTCGATGTGCTGGCCATGGCGAAGGTCCGCGACGAAGGCTAATCACCGGCCGAATTGGGCACTCTTGCGGGTCCCCGGCCTGAGAGCCACCGGATGCCCGGCCGCCCTGTCACGCTGTGCAACACCAGACTCAGTGTCACGGTCACGACCACGGCCTGAGCGATGACGTCCTCATGCTGGATCTCACCGCTGTTGATGACGAGCAGGCCGAGCACAAGCGTTCCGATTCCGCGCAGGCCGAACCAACCGACGAAGGCGCGCTCGCGCAGGGCCAGATCCGTGCGCAGGAACGCGATCCACACCGCGACCATCCGGACCGCAAAGACAGCGATCAGGACGAAAACGACAACTCGCCAACTCACCTGCCGCCAACCATCGATCAGGGCGAAGGCGCCGAACATGGCGAAAACCAGCAATTCCAGCAGCTGTGCAGCCGCGTCGGAGAACTGATTGGGCACCGCTGCGCCGACGGTCCTGTCAGGGTCGGCGGCCGCACCGCGGATCGTCACTGACGCGAACGCCAGTCCGCCGGTGAAAGCGGTCACGAAACCACTGGCGTGGACAACCTCGCCAAGTTCGAAGCAAACCAGAGCAATGGCGAGCGTGGCCAGTTGTGCCCAGACATCACTGATCCAGCCTCGCCGTCGCGACCACACCATGAGCAGACCACCAATCAGCCCGGTCGCCACGCCCATGAGGACAGAGACGACTTCGGTACGAAAGGCGAACCACGCCCAATGACCCGGGTCCGGGTCAACACGGGCCGAGGCGAGCGCCACCGCCGCCAACAGCACGCCCAAGGCGATCCCGTCGGAGAACCCGCTCTCGACGGAGAGGGCATGGCGAATCCGCGCCGGGATCCGAACGTCCTCCAGAAGCGCTTCGATCAGGACGACTTCGGTCGGTGCGATGATCGCGGCGAGGCACACCGCTTCCCACCAGGGCAGGACGGGCAGCAGCAGTGCGGCGGTCAGCGCTCCGAGCACCAGCGTGACCGGTATTCCGATGACGATCAACCGAAAACTCAGCAGTCCGCGACGCAGGACACGACCGAGATCGAGTCGGGAAGCCTGGACGAACAGGATCACCGTCAGCGCGAGTTGGGCAAGCGTGGTGTACCCCTCGGTACCCGGCCCTGCGTCAAGCACATTCAGTGCGAACGGGCCCAGTGCCATGCCCAGCAGCATGAAGATCAGGGCCGGCGCGACATACCAGCGCCGGATAAGGCCTGAAACCAGCGCGTAGCAGAAGACCAGCGCGATCAGGACGAGTGCGGTCTGGCTGTGCATCGCGGTGACGAGGGCGACTACGCGCCGTTGGTGGGACCGCCCGAGTTCGCACCCGGGATGTCGGTGATCGGAAAATTCGGCATCGGCGGCGGGGACGAGGTGGCCGGCAGCATGGGAATGTCCTCGGCCGGAATGTCGGTGAGTGCATTGGCCGGTGGGCCGTTCTCCCGGCCACCGTAAACGCTGCCCGGGGCGCGCTGACCGAGCAGTTGGCTGACCGTCACCAGGTGGTAGCCGTTGGCCTTGAGCACCGGGATGAATTGGGCCACCAGGTCCACGGTCGAGGAGTAGCTGTCGTGAAAAAGCACCACCGAGCCGGGTTTGATCTGGGTCATCAGCACGTCACGGGTGGCAGCGGTATCCGAATCGTTGATCCAATCAAACGGGATGACATCCCAATTGATTCCGGCGAGCCCGGCTTGGGCAGCCACCGCGTTCACGGCGTCATTGGTCAGCCCACCGGGCGGACGCCACAGCGTCGGGGTTGATCCGGTGGCGGCGCGGATCGCATCGTTGGCCTTTGCAAATTGATCCGGCACATACTCGGCCCCGATGGTCGTCATGTTGGGGTGTTCCCAGGTGTGGTTGCCGATCTCCATACCCGCCTCGGCGACCCGAGCGGCACCGTCCGGATTGGCCGCCACCTTGTTTCCGATCATGAAGAACGTCGCCGTGGCATCCGACTGCGCCAGCACGTCCACCAACCGGTCGGTGTAGGGGGTCGGTCCATCGTCGAAGGTCAGGGCAACGCACTTGACTTTCCCGCAGTCAATAGGTGCAGCGGTGTCGGATCCTGGGGTGTCGGATCCTGGGGCGCAGCCGCTCAACAGCAGGGCCGCGGCAACGAACAGACGACGCAGCACAACGCAAGTTTACGGCAGCGCGTCCGGAGTAATCTCCTCGAGCATCTCGGTGACCAGAGCGGCGATCGGGGACCGTTCGCTGCGGGTGAGGGTGATGTGGCCGAACAGCGGGTGGCCCTTGAGTTTCTCGATGACCGCAGCCACCCCATCG
>CAMDFY010000216.1 GCA_945897705.1 Bifidobacterium breve
GCTGACGACGAGCGCAGGTCTCCAACCGATCCAGCAGACCCACCCGCTCACCATCGGGCACCTGAGTCCAATCAGCGCCACCCAGCACCTCGAGCACCCGCTCGAGGGCATCCACCGCCTCAGTAATCGAACTCATGTTCGAAACAATACGACGGGGGCCCGACACGAACATCCCCCCCGAACGAATTTGGGGATTAATCCGGGGCTGGGGATAACCCCTGCGGGATCAGGCGGCGTCGGGAACCCCTGCGGGATCAGGCGGCGTCGGGAACCCGCACCCCGACCGCAAGGGCCTGCTGTCCCCCGTTGGTGCGTGTCAAGTGACCCTTGGTGCCCATATCTTCGAGTAGGACCGTGTCGCCCGCACAGACGGTGCGCTCCATTCCGTCGCCGACAGTCACCGTCAGCGAGCCCGACATCATGAAGAACCACTGACGGTACGGCGACGGATGCCACGGCCCCGACCAATCGGGAGCGAAGCGGACGACCGCGAAACCCTCGGCCGGCATGAAGGCGGACGCCTCCAGTGGCGTGGTCGGCGGCGCGAAGTCGCGGGTTTCCAGCGGCAACTCGCAGTCCTCGAAGTGCGAGATGCCGTCGGCGTCGACAAAGATCCGCACGTACGTCAACGGAAACACCATGCTCAGATGCTAGTTGCGGTGACCGGTGACTCCCCGGATCACGCGACCCGGATCATGCAGCCCGGATCTCGAGTCCGACGGTGCGGCCGTTGCCGCCACGGAGCTTGGAGAAGAAGTTGAAGATCCGCCCGACGAGGCCGTAGCGCTTAATGATGGCCTGGTAGACGGACTCTGTTTCGGAGTCGTCGAGCACCGTTGCCACCGCCTCGACCGCGTCACCCTTGACGTTGCCGCGCCTATCGCAGACGGCCAGGGTGACCCGCGGGGTGTTGCGGATCCGCTTGACCTTCCACGCGTTCTTCTCGGTGATCACCAGTGCGCGATCGCCGTCGCGCGCGATCCAGATCGCGGTCGGCTTGGGCCGGCCATCCTTGGTGAACGTCGTCAGCGAAACGTACTGGGCTTTGGACACCTCGTCGAAAGTGGCTGCCATAGCTCCAATCTACCTTCCCTCCAACTCGCCCTCGGCCTCCAGCAGCACCTGTCGCAATCCAGCCAGGGTGGCGGGATCCGGACTCTCCCACATTCCGCGGCCCGCCGCCTCCAGCAGTCGCTCCGACATCCCGTGCAAAGCCCACGGGTTGGATTCACCCAGGAATTTTCGGTTCTCCGGGTCAAGTACGTAGGCCTCGGTGATCTTCTCGTACATCCAGTCGGCCATCACCCCGGCGGTAGCGTCGTAGCCGAACAGGTAATCGACGGTCGCGGCCATCTCAAAGGCGCCCTTGTAGCCATGCCGGCGCATCGCGGCCATCCACCGCGGGTTGACGACGCGGGCCCGGAACACCCGGGCGGTCTCTTCGGTGAGCGTTCGGGTACGTACCGCGTCGAATCGAGTGTTATCGCCGATGTAGGCCGTCGGAGCGGTACCGGTCAGCGCACGCACGGTGGCGATCATGCCGCCGTGATATTGGAAGTAGTCGTCGGAATCGGCGATGTCATGCTCGCGGGAGTCGATGTTCTTGGCCGCAACCACGATCCGGCGGTACTGCATCGACATATCCTCGGCAGCCGGTCGGCCGTCGAGGTCTCTGCCGTAGGCGAAGCCACCCCAGGCCGTATACACCTCGGCGAGGTCAGCGTCATCGCGCCAGTTGCGGCTGTCGATGAGCTGTAACAGGCCGGCGCCATAGGTACCCGGTTTGGATCCAAAAATCCTTGTGGTGGAACGACGTTCGTCACCGTGCTGAGCCAGATCGGTCTGCACGTGGGCGCGGACATAGTTCAGCTCGGCAGGTTCATCGAGGCCGGCCACCAGTTGCACCGCGTCGTCGAGCATGGTCACCACATGCGGGAAGGCGTCCCGGAAGAACCCGGAGATCCGCACGGTGACATCAATGCGGGGGCGCTCCAATTCGGCCAGCGGGATCACCTCAAGATCGACCACCCGCCGCGAAGCCTCATCCCAGATCGGCCGCGCACCAAGCAGCGCCAGCACTTCGGCGATGTCATCACCGGAGTTGCGCATCGCGGAGGTGCCCCACACCGACAGCCCCACCGATCTCGGCCATTCGCCATGATCGGCGCGGTAGCGCTCGAGTAGCGAATCAGCCATCGAGACACCGGTTTCCCAGGCCAGCTTCGACGGCATGGCCTTGGGATCCACCGAATAGAAGTTGCGCCCGGTCGGCAGCACGTTGACCAGACCCCGCAGCGGTGAACCCGAGGGCCCGGCCGCGATGTAGCGGCCATCCAGTGCGCGCAGCACCTGGGCGATCTCTGCCGCCGTTCCGGCCAAACGCGGGACCACCTCGTCGGCGGCGAATCGCAGGATTTGTGCGACGCTCGGATCCGATGTGAGCGAGTCGACCTGGCCGGCATCCCAGCCCGTTGCCTGCAGACCGGCCAGCAGCCCGCGGGCCTGTTCCTCGGCTTCATCGACCGCGGCGCGGTCGTCGGTGCCGTCCTCGGCAAGCCCAAGGGCCTGACGCAGGCCCGGGATGCTCTGCTCGCCGCCGAACAACTGCCGGGCCCGCAGGATCGCCAGCACCATATCGAGCTCGGCCTCGCCGCGCGGTGCCACACCAAGGATGTGCAGGCCGTCGCGGATCTGGACATCCTTGATCTCGCAGAGCCAACCGTCCACATGCAGCAGCATGTCGTCGAAGGAGTCGTCTTCGGGGCGCTGCGCCAATCCCAGGTCGTGATCCATCTTGGCCGCGCTCATCAAAGTCCAGATCTGCTGGCGTATCGCGGGCAGTTTGGCCGGGTCGAGTGCGGCGATATTGGCGTGCTCGTCGAGCAGCTGCTCCAAACGGGCGGTGTCGCCGTAACTCTCGGCCCGGGCCATCGGCGGGATGAGGTGGTCGACGATGGTGGCGTGTGCCCGCCGTTTGGCCTGTGTGCCCTCGCCGGGATCGTTGACCAGGAACGGGTAGATCAGCGGTAGGTCACCGAGTGCCGCGTCGGGACCGCAGTTCGCCGACATGCCGACGTTCTTACCGGGCAACCACTCCAGGTTGCCGTGCTTGCCCATATGGACGACGGCGTGGGCGCCGAAAGAGTGCCGCAGCCAGAAGTAGGTGCCGAGGTAGTGGTGGCTGGGCGGCATATCGGGGTCGTGGTAAATGGCGATCGGGTTTTCGCCGAATCCGCGCGGCGGCTGAACCAGGACGACGATGTTGTCGGATTGGATAGCGGAGACGACGATCTCGCCGTCCGGGTCACGGCTGCGGTCGACGAACAATTCACCCGGCGGCTCACCCCAGTGTTGCACCATCGCGTCGCGCAGTTCGGCGGGCAGAGTGCCGAACCATTCGCGGTAGCGCGCCGCCGGGACGCGGATCGCCCGAGAGGCCATCTGGGTGTCGGTGAGCCAATCGGGGTCCAGCCCCCCGCGTTCGATCAGCGCGTGCATCAACGCATCGCCGTCACCACTGGCCAAGCCGGGGACCTCGCCGATGCGATAGCCGTTGTCCCGCAGCGCATTCAGCAACGCGATCGTGCTGGATGGAGTATCCAGGCCCACAGCATTGCCGATGCGGGAGTACTTCGTCGGATACGCCGAGAACATCAACGCGACGCGCTTATCGGGCGCGCTGACTCGGCGCAGGGTGGCGTAGTTCACTGCAAGGCCAGCAACCCGGTCGCACCGCTCAGGATCGGGCACGTAGGAGATCAGACCCTCAGAATCGATCTCCTTGAACGAGAACGGAACAGTGATGATGCGCCCGTCGAATTCCGGCACCGCAACCTGGGTGGCCACGTCGCGGGGGCTCAGACCGCTGTCATTGGCCTCCCACTGCTCGCGAGAACTGGTCAGACACAACCCCTGCAGGATCGGGATATCCAGCGCGGCAAGGTGTGTGACATTCCAGCTGTCATCGTCTCCCCCGGCAGTCACCGCGGCTGGTACTGCTGCACCGGCGGCGAGGACGGTCACCACCATCGCGTCGACCCCGCCCAGCAGTGC
>CAMDFY010000217.1 GCA_945897705.1 Bifidobacterium breve
GAACCGGCCGGGATCGGTGACGAGGTAGATGGTCGCTGCGTCGATGTGCTGATAGGCCACCTCGACGTCGGCGTACTCGGCGCCGACCTCGGCCACCAAGCGCGACCACAGCCCACCGGCGAAGGTGAGCACATTGGTTTTGTGCACCAACGTCAGGTTCTTGCGTCGCGTGCGCGCCAGGGCGAATGCGTAGCGGACCACCCGGTTGACGCCGAAGGCGGTGTTGAGGCTGACCTCGGTGGCGACCTCATGTGGGGTGCCGGCCCGGATGGCGCCGCCAGTACCGGTGTAGGGGCCCTCGGTGCCCTCCCGGACCACGACGAAGTCGATCTTCGGATCGCCGGCGAGTGGACTGCTCACCCCGTCATAAAGCCGACTCGGACGCAGGTTGACGTGGTGGTCGAGAGCGAACCGGGTTTTCAGCAGCAAGCCGCGCTCGAGCACACCGCTGGGCACCGACGGGTCACCGATCGCGCCCAGCAGGATCGCGTCATGGGTGCGCAGTTCGTCGAGAACACCCTCGGGAAGCACCTCTCCGGTGGCGTGGAAGCGCCGCGCTCCCAGGTCGTAGGTGGTCGTGTCCACTCCGGGCAGCACCGCGTCGAGCACCTCGAGGGCCTCGCCGATGACTTCGGGGCCGATACCGTCACCCGGGATCACTGCCAGTTTCATCTGCGCTGCTCCTCCTGATCGCTTCGCTCTGCATCGTCGGCGGCGCGTTTCATGACAGGTCGACGACTTCCAGCGTCCCCGCGTCCACGGCCGCGCCGATCGCCGCCCGGGCGTCTGCGGGCACATCGCGATCCAGGCGCAGCATCACCGTGGCACCGCGGCCGCTGGCGTCCTGACTCATCTGCGCGGCGAGGATGTTCACCCCGGCGCTGCCGAGCAGGGTGCCGATCTTGCCCAGCGCACCCGGCTGATCGCTGTAGTGCAGGATCAGGTTCACCCCCTCAGCGCGCAGATCGAAACTGCGGCCGTTGATTCCCACCACCTTCTGGGTCTGCTGTGGACCCGACAGGGTGCCGGAAACATTGACCACCGAACCGTCGGACGCGACCACCTTCACATCGACCAGGCTGCGATGGTTGGGGCTCTCGGTGCGCGTGCTCAGATCGGCCGACAGGCCACGCTCAGCGGCCAAGCTCGGGGCGTTGACGAACGTCACCTGCTGGTCGGTCATCGTCGAAAAGAGTCCCCGCAATGCCGAGAGTTTCAGCACCCCAACGTCTTCGGCGGCGAGCTCGCCGCTGACAGTCACCGACAGGCTACTCGGCGGCTCCGCCGACAGCGCGCCGACAAGCAGCCCCAGTTTGCGCACCAGATCCAGCCACGGCGCGACCTCCTCGCTGACCACGCCGCCGCCGACGTTGACCGCATCGGGCACGAACTCCCCGGCCATGGCCAACTTGACGCTCGCCGCGACGTCGGTCCCGGCCCGGTCCTGAGCCTCCGATGTCGACGCGCCCAGGTGCGGGGTCACGATCGCCTGCGGCAGATCGAACAACGGGCTGTCGGTGCAGGGTTCGGTGGCGAACACATCCAGGCCCGCGGCGCGCACGTGGCCGCTGGTGATCGCATCGGCCAGGGCCTGCTCGTCGATGAGGCCGCCGCGGGCGGCATTGACGATGATCACCCCCGGCTTGGTCTTGGCCAACGCCTCTTTGCCCAGCAGACCCGCAGTCTCTTTGGTCTTTGGCAGGTGCACCGAGATGAAGTCGGCGCGGGCCAGTACGTCATCCAACGGCAGCAGTTCGATGCCGAGTTGGGCGGCACGGGCGGCCGGAACGTAGGGGTCATAGGCGATGATGTGGGTGCCGAAGGCGGCCAGTCGCGCGGCGACCAGTTGCCCGATCCGGCCCAGGCCGACCACTCCGACGGTCTTGCCGAAGATCTCGGTGCCGTTGAACGACGAGCGCTTCCAGGTGTGCTCATGCAGGGTCGCATCGGCCGCCGGGATCTGCCGCGCCGCGGCCAGCATCAGCGCAATCGCGTGCTCAGCGGCGCTGTGGATGTTGGAGGTGGGCGCATTGACCACCAACACACCGGCCGCGGTGGCGGCATCGACGTCGACGTTGTCCAGGCCGACACCGGCCCGCGCAATGATCTTGAGTCGTGGTGCGGCGGCGATCACCTCGGCGTCGACGGTCGTGGCCGATCGCACCAGGAGTGCGTCGGCGTCGACGACCGCCTCCAGCAGTTTCGGGCGGTCCGGGCCGTCGACCCAGCGCACCTCGACCTGATCTCCCAGGGCGGCGACGGTCGAGGGGGCGAGTTTGTCGGCGATCAGTACAACGGGCAGAGTCACCGGGACAGCCTAAAGGGCCGGGATTGAGGTGTAATCGCTAGATGGACGTCACCGTGGTCGGCAGCGGCCCCAACGGGCTCAGCGCCGCTGTCATCTGCGCCCGGGCCGGGTTGAGCGTGCAGGTCCTCGAAGCCCAGCCCACCCTCGGCGGCGGCGCGCGAACTTTGCCCGACCCCGACTCCCCCAGCGTCGGCCACGACATCTGCTCGGCGATCCATCCGTTGGCACTGGCGTCACCGTTTTTCGCCGAATTCGACCTCGCCGCCCGCGGCGTGGGGCTGGCAGTCCCGGAGGTCTCCTACGCCAACCCGTTGCCGGGAGGTCGGGCCGCTCTGGCTTTCCACGACCTGAACCGCACCTGCGCCGGTCTGGAGCATGGCGCGGACTGGCAGCACCTGCTTGGCCCGCTGGTCGCGGATGCGCGCGATGTGGTCGGTCTGCTCATCGGCGACAAACGTTCACTTCCCCCCGACCTGCCGGCCGCCGTGCATCTGGGCAGGCGGATGCTCGAACAGGGCACTCCGGCTTGGGGAATCCTGCGCGGAGAAGACGCCCGGGCGCTGTTTACCGGCGTTGCGGCACATACCATTTCGCCGATGCCGTCCTTCGTCGGTGCGGGTGCGGGCCTGATGCTGGCGACGCTGGCGCACACTGTCGGTTGGCCGGTTCCGGTGGGCGGCAGCCAGGCGATCGCCGACGCGCTGATTGCCGACCTGCGCGCCCACGGCGGCGTCCTGCACACCGACACCACGGTGACCTCGCCACCACGCGGTGTCGTGTTGTACGACACAGCACCCACTGCCCTGCTGGACATTTACGGCGATTCGCTGCCGGTGCGCTACGCCCGCGCGCTGCGGCGCTACCGGTACGGACCCGGCGTCGCCAAGGTGGATTTCGTTCTCTCCGAAGATATTCCGTGGACCGACGAGCGGCTGTCGCAGACGGCGACCTTGCATCTAGGTGGCAGCCGCAGCCAGATGGCGCACGCCGAGAAGGAGATCGCACAGGGGCGGCACGCTCAGTGGCCGATGATCTTGGCCGCACAGTCCTTCACCGCCGACCCCAGCCGTATCGACAGTGCGGGCCGGCGGCCGTTCTGGACCTACGCGCACGTACCCGCGGGATCATCGGTGGATCAGCGCGCCACCATCACCGCCATCGTCGAGCGGTTCGCACCGGGCTTTGGCGACATCGTCGTCTCCGCCCGCAGCATTCCTGCTGACCGGCTCGCCGATCACGACGCCAACTATGTCGGCGGCGACATCGGAGTGGGCGGTAACGCCGTGCTGCGCGCCGTGCTCGGTCCGACCCCGCGGGTCAACCCGTGGACGACGCCCATGCCCCATGCCTACCTGTGCTCGTCGGCCACCCCGCCCGGTGGCGGTGTGCACGGCATGAGCGGCTACTACGCCGCCCGCACGGTGCTCAAGCGGGAGTTCGGGCTGGGCGTGCCGTCGTTGGCGCCCTGACAGCGGCAGGGGCGCAAGTAGTACGGATTAGTCGTACGACTTTGGTACGATAATCGTGCCGAGAAGGAGTCCCCGACATGAGCATCAGCGCCAGTGAGGCCCGCCAACGCCTTTTCCCTCTCCTGGAACAGGTCAATACCGACCACGAACCGGTACGCATCACCTCCAAAGCAGGAGATGCGGTGTTGATGTCCGCCGACGACTACGACTCATGGCAGGAGACCGTGTATCTG
>CAMDFY010000218.1 GCA_945897705.1 Bifidobacterium breve
GAACGACCAGCGACGAGACGAAGCCCGGGCTGGCGTAGGCAGCGGATACCGCGACATGGCCATCCATCCAGTTCCTGGTTGTGCCGATAAGGAACATTATGTCAAGTTATCGACACCGGGTCATCCCACCAGATAACAGCCCATTCCCCGGGAACTCCGAGGGCACATCAGAACGAATGTTCGTCGGTGAAGTTCACCAAATCGAAACGCCGAACACATCCCCCTATGCCAGACTCGCCATCATGGACACAGTTCCCCTCCTGATTATTTTCTCAGCGGTCGTGCTGATCGGGTTGATTTGGGCGGCGCTTCGTCTGACCATCAAACGCGACCGCGAAACGATCAAATCCGACATGGACGAGCCACACGAGGTCGAGGCCTACCAGAAGCGCTGGCGAAAGCGGCACTGAGAAGGCTAGCCGCACCTCGACGGCGGCTACGCTTCGCTGGTGCACGTGCTGAGGACTCCCGACGAACGATTCGTCGGCTTGTCCGGATATCCGTTCGAACCGAATTACCGCGATGTCGCGGCCACGGGTCTGCCCCCACTGCGCAGGCACTACGTCGACGCCGGCCCCTCCGACGGCCCTGTCGCCGTGCTGTTGCACGGTCAACCCACATGGTCCTTCCTCTACCGCGACGTCATCGCGAGGCTGGCTGAGGCGGGACTGCGCGTCATTGCCCCCGACAACATCGGTTTTGGACGATCCGACAAACCCGCCGATGCCACTGACTACACCTTCGCCAGGCACATCGATTGGGCCCACAGCCTGATCGTCGGTCTTGACCTACGCGCGGTCACCCTCGTCGTCCAGGATTGGGGCGGGCCGATCGGCTTGAGTGTGCTGGCCCGCGAACCGGACCGATTTGCCCGAGTGGTGGCGACCAACACCATCCTGCACACGTGTGATCCGGGGTTAGCGGGCAGACTGACCTGGGCCCACCACGGTGTGGATCAGGATCGAGTGCTGCTGCAGGAAACACTGCTCGACTATGTCTCGTTCTACCAACGCTCACCGGACATCGTTCCGAGCCTTTTCCTCGATGCGGTCGCCGGTCCGCTCAGCGCGCCGGTGCTCGCTGGCTATGACGCGCCCTTCCCTGATCGGGCCTACAAGGCTGGGTTGCGGCAGTTGACCGCGCTCGTTCCGCTCACCAGGAATGACCCGGGAGCCAAGATCGGCGCTGCCACGATGGCGGCCCTTAACGAATGGCACCAGCCCTTCCTGACAGCCTTCTCTGACGGCGATCCGGCCACCCGTGGCTGGGATGTGGTGTTCCAGCAGCACGTCCCCGGTGCCCGCGGGCAAAACCACACGACCATCGCGGACGCCGGCCACTTCGTTCAGGAGCAGCAAGGCGAACGTCTCGCCAACATCGTCGCGGAATTCGTCGGCGCCACGGCCTGAGTTCGGGAACGCTCCCGGGGGGCGCTGTCGGGGGACGCTGTCGGAGGACGCTGTCGGGGGACGCTGTAGCGTGTCGGATCGTGAACTCCTCCCGTGTCTGCTCCATTGCCCTCGCCGCCTCGGTGCCGCTTGCCATCACGCTCTCCGCCTGCGCCTCCAAGACCGATACCTCCGCGTCGAGCACGATCTCCCAGGTGTCATCGTCGGTCACCGAGACCACGGTCCCGATCAGCCCCTGCCCGATGGCCCTGCCGCAGGCGGGCGGAACACCCGAGTGGACGCTGCCCGGCGCCACCGGCAGCGTCGCCGTCAGTGGCTCCACGGACACGACCGCCCCTCTCGTCGAGGTCTCCCCTCCGTTCAGCGTGACCCAAACCCAGGTGAAGACCCTGCAGGCCGGCGATGGACCGGTTGTGGCACCGTCCGCGACGGTGTCGGTGTGCTACATGGGCGTCAACGGTCGCGACGGGTCGGTGTTCGACAGCAGCTATGAGCGCGGTGCCCCGGTCGAATTCCCGCTCACCGGTGTGGTGCCGGGATTCCAGAAGGCCATTGCGGGCCAGACGGTCGGGTCCACTGTCGCGGTCGCGATGGTCTCCGCCGATGGCTACCCGGACGGTCAGCCCGCCGCCGGGATCGAACCCGGCGACTCGCTGATCTTCGCGATCAAGATCCTCGACGTCACCGGCTGAGCCGAGTGCCCCTAGAGGTTAAGGACCAGACGCAGCGCGGCATCGACGCGACGCAGTTCTTCGAGGCTGAGGTATCCCACACTCGCTCCGAGGCGTTCGGGATCCACCGCTGCTGTCTGTTCGGCAAGGACTCGGGTGGCTTGGCCGGCTATGTAAATTTCGGGTCGGAAGCTGGCTGGGCGTGCAGACGTTGATGTTGGTGCCACGAGCCAGGTCGATAACGGCAATTGGTCGGATTGAACCACTACCGCATAGCGCGAACCGGATTGTTCGTGGCGACTGCTGCGCCGTGGAGCGTTGAGCTGGTAGACCTCACCACGCACGCAATGCCTCCATATCGCGCAGCACCTGCATCGCCTCAACTCGGTCGGACTCGTCCGCCGCAATCTCCTCCGCTTCGGCTCGGATAGCCGCGACGGCTTTCTGCCGTGCGGCATCAATGAGCGCTGCCCTGACAGCTGCCGAGACTGGCGTCCCGTCCCGGGTAAGAACGGCCAATGCTCGCGTGGTGTCCTCATCGGGTCTAAAAGTGATCGAGTCAGCCATACAAGAATTGTACTACAAAATGTAAGACAACTATAGCTTCGCGTCGGTCACGCGCCGGATGAAATTAGTGTTGCGCCATGAGCCTTGTCACCTATGAACTGCGCGATCACATCGCAACCATCACGCTCAACCGGCCCGAAGCGCGCAACGCGATCAACGGCGAACTGCGCGAGGACTTGAACGCGGCCTGGAACCGGTTTCGCGATGACGAGGACGCCTGGGTCGGTGTCCTGACCGCCAACGGCAATGTCTACTGTGCCGGGGCCGACCTGAAGGATGGCGCAGGTTCGGTCGGTACATTCGCCGGCACGTTCTGGGAGAAGCCAACTATCAACTCCTTCGAAAGCGGTATGGAGTTGTTCAAGCCGACCATTGCCGCTGTGCATGGACCCTGCATCGGCTACGGGCTGACCGGAGTACTGTTCTGCGACTTCGTGATCGCCAGCACCGAGGCCACTTTCTGTTTCCCCGAGGTGTCGATCGGGATCCCCACCATCGTCGGCGCCATTCGACTCCCTCAGCGGATCGGCTGGGCCAACGCGATGGAACTACTGCTCACCGGCAAACCCGTCGACGCACAGCGTGCGAAAGAGACCGGGCTGGTGTGGAAGTTGGTCGCGCCGGACCAACTGCAGGAGCAGGCTCATTCATGGGCGCGGATTCTCACCGAGGCCGCTCCCCTGGCTCAGCGGGCGACCAAAGAGGTGGCCTGGCGCACCGCCGATATGGGCTGGATCGAGTCTGTCCGTTTCGGTGAGGTCATGCGCAAGGTCGTCGGCGCGACCGACGATGTTGCCGAGGGCATGGCGGCCTGGCGGGACAAGCGCAAACCTCACTGGCGCGGCCGCTGAGAGGTCTACCTAGCGCGTTCGTAACCTGATGATGGGAAGTTCGCGGTCGGTTTTCTCCTGATATTCGGCGAAACGCTCAGATGAGCCGGAGATCTGGCGCCACGCGGATTCCCGTTCGGATCCGTGAAGTTGTTCAGCGACAACCGATTCCGTCCGTCCGGCGAAGTCGATGGACACCCGATCGGGATGCGCGCCGAGGTTGTAGTACCAGCTGGGGTTCTTCCTCGCTCCGGCGAACGAGGCCACGATCAACCAGCCACCGCCGTCGGCCGGAAAGTAGGCCAGTGGAGTCTTGCGTTCCTGGCCGCTCTTGCTACCCACCGTCGTCAGTACCAGTGATGGCAATTCACCGAACTTTCCGGTCTTGCGGATCCGAACGGCGGAGAACTTGTTGAACAGTTTGAGGAACTGCTTGGCAATGCCCGGTTGGGAAACTCCGCGGCTGCCGGCGGGGGTGTCGAAACTCATGTCACTCCTTCGTT
>CAMDFY010000219.1 GCA_945897705.1 Bifidobacterium breve
GCCGGCGACGAGTTGAATCTGACGCCAGTCCATCCCGGCATCGCGCAGGGCGGCGCGGGCGGCGACGACGCCGTACTCGGTGAAATCGCGCCCCCACTTGCCCCACGGGTGCATACCCGCGCCGAGGATGTAGACGGGTTCCGGCGGGCAGGAGCGAAGCGACCCGGGGAGAATTTCCGTCATTCGGCGACCTTCCACGCGTAGACGGTGCGCGCAATCCCGTCGTCGTCGACGTAGAGCGGCATCGTGGTGAGTTCCATCGCCATGCCGACCTTCAGATCCGCGGCACCGGTGCCCTCGACGACCTTGCCCAACACGATGATGCCCTCGGCTTCCAAGTGCACAGCGGCGACCGCGAACGGCTCGAACGGATCGGCGGCCGGGTACGGCGGCGGCGGGGCGTAATGGTTCTCGGTGTAACTCCACAGTGTCCCGCGCCGGGACAACGCCACCGGTTCAAGCTCGTCGGCCTCGCAGGCCGGGTTGGGACAGTTGTTCGCCCGCGGCGGGAAGACGTAGGTGCCGCAGCGCGGACACTTGGCGCCCACCAGATGCGGGACACCGGAATCATCGGAGGCCCACCAGCCGTCGATCGCGGGAGTGTCTATCGCACCTGGCACCCGGGTAGCGTAACCCGTGCCTAGAGTGAGGGCGTGAGCGAGAAGCCGACCCTGATGTTGCTCGATGGTAATTCGCTGGCATACCGGGCGTTCTACGCACTGCCCGCGGAGAACTTCAAAACCAAAAGCGGCCTGACCACCAATGCGGTCTACGGATTCACCGCGATGCTGATCAATTTGATGCGGGACGAGGCGCCGACTCACATCGCCGCCGCCTTCGACGTCTCCCGGCAGACCTTTCGCTCCGAACGTTTTCCCGAGTACAAGGCCACCCGCAGCGCGACGCCGGATGAGTTCCGCGGCCAAATCGACATCACCCGGGAAGTGCTCACCGCGATGGGCATCACCGCTCTATCCGAGCCCGGCTTCGAGGCCGATGACATCATCGCCACCCTCGCCACCCAGGCCGACGAGTCCGGGTACCGGGTGCTGGTCGTCACCGGCGATCGTGACGCACTGCAACTCGTCAACTCCGACATCACGGTGCTGTACCCGATCAAGGGCGTCAGCACTCTGACCCGCTACACCCCTGAGGCGGTAATGGAGAAGTACGGGCTCACCCCGGAGCAATACCCCGACTTCGCCGCACTGCGGGGCGACCCCAGCGATAACCTGCCCGGCATTCCGGGTGTGGGGGAGAAGACCGCCGCCAAGTGGATCGTCGAGTACGGGTCACTGCAGGGTTTGGTGGACAACGTCGACACCGTCCGCGGCAAGGTCGGGGATTCGTTGCGGGAGAACCTCTCCACGGTGCTGCTCAACCGAGACCTCACCCATCTGGTGCGCGACGTTCCCTTGGCCCAGACACCCGACACGCTGGGGCTGCTGCCGTGGGACCGCGACAAGATCCATCAACTCTTCGACGACCTCGAGTTCCGGGTGCTGCGCGACCGGTTATTCGACACCCTGGCCACGGCCGAACCGGAGGTCGAGGATGGGTTCGAGGTGCGCGGCGATGCCCTGGCGCCCGGCACGGTGGCGTCCTGGCTGGCCGAACACGCCGACGGCACAGCGCGATCCGGACTGGCGGTGGTCGGCACTCACGCCGTCTACGACGGCGATGCCACCGCGCTGGCCATCGCTACCGCCGACGGCGAGGGCGGCTATATCGACACCGCGACGCTGACGGCTGAAGACGAGGCTGCGCTGGGTGCCTGGCTGGCCGACGAGAAGGCCCCGAAAGCGCTCCATGAGGCCAAGAGTGCGATGCACGATCTCGCGGGCCGGGGTTGGCGGCTTGCCGGGGTGACCTCCGATATCGCGCTGGCCGCCTACCTGGTGCGCCCCGGACAGCGCAGCTTCGCTCTGGACGATCTTTCCGTGCGCTATCTCAAGCGCGAGTTACGCGCCGAAGCCCCTGAGCAGCAACAGCTTTCGCTTCTCGATGATGACGATGGTGTCGACGATCAAGCGGTGCAGACGCTCATCCTGCGGGCCCGCGCGGTGACCGATCTTGCCGACGCACTCGATGGGGAACTGGCGGCGATGGAGTCGTCGGCGCTGCTCAGTGACATGGAACTGCCCGTCCAGGTGGTGCTGGCCGGGCTGGAATCCCGCGGCATCGCCGTCGATCTCGACAAGCTTGAGGTGCTGCAGAGCGAGTTCGGTGATCAGATTCGCGACGCCGCGCAGGCCGCCTACGCGGTGATCGGCAAGGAGATCAACCTCGGTTCACCCAAGCAGTTACAGGTCGTGCTGTTCGACGAACTTCAGATGCCCAAGACCAAGAAGACCAAGACCGGCTACACCACCGACGCCGACGCCCTGCAAACCCTGTTCGACAAGACCGCGCACCCGTTCCTCGAACACCTCTTAGCCCATCGCGACGTCACCCGCCTGAAGGTCACCGTCGACGGACTGCTGAAGTCGGCTGCCCCCGACGGCCGCATCCACACCACGTTCAATCAGACCATCGCTGCCACCGGCCGACTGTCGTCGACCGATCCGAACCTGCAGAACATCCCGGTCCGCACCGAGGCCGGCCGACGCATCCGCGACGCGTTCTGTGTGGGCGACGGATATCCGGAGTTGATGACCGCCGACTACAGCCAGATCGAGATGCGGATCATGGCGCATCTGTCCGGGGATGAGGGGCTGATCGAGGCCTTCCGCACCGGGGAAGATCTGCACTCCTTCGTCGGCTCGCGGGCGTTCGGGGTGCCCATCGACGAGGTGACGGCCGAGTTGCGCCGCCGGGTCAAGGCGATGTCCTACGGCCTGGCCTACGGACTTAGTGCCTACGGCCTGGCCGCGCAACTCAAGATCTCCACCGAAGAGGCCAAGGAACAGATGGATTCCTACTTCGCCCGATTCGGCGGAGTGCGGGACTACCTGGAGGGTGTTGTCGAGCAGGCCCGCAAGGACGGCTTCACCTCAACGGTGCTGGGCCGCCGGCGCTACCTGCCCGAGTTGGATAGCAGCAACCGGCAACTCCGCGAGGCCGCCGAACGCGCCGCCCTCAACGCCCCGATCCAGGGCAGCGCCGCTGACATCATCAAGGTCGCCATGATCAACGTCGACAGGGCCATCACTGCGGCCGGCCTCGAGTCCCGGATGCTGCTACAGGTGCACGACGAGTTGCTCTTCGAGGTCGCGCCGGGGGAGCGCGACGCCCTTGAGGCATTGGTGCGGGACAAGATGGGCAGCGCCTATCCGCTGGACGTTCCGCTGGAGGTTTCGGTGGGATATGGCCGCACCTGGGACGCGGCGGCGCACTAGTCGGTCGCTCGGCTCGGTAGTGCCCGGACCAGTAGTGCCCGGACCAGTAGTGCCCGGCTCTGTAGTGATAGCGCGCCTGGATGATCTCCACGCGGTCCGCGGTGACGCGATACACCAGACGATGCTCATCGGTGATGCGGCGCGACCACGCACCGGCAAGGCCGTACTTGAGCGGCTCAGGTTTTCCGATCCCTTCGTACGGGGAGCGACGAATCTCCTCGATCAGCCGGTTGATCCGCTTGAGGACCGTGCGGTCAGTGGACTGCCAATGCTGATAGCCGCTACTGCACCGGGAACCGATACCCGCTGAGCTGATACAACGCCGGTCCCGCGGCGGCGCGCGCGGCCAGCACCCGGTGCGCTTCCTCGTGCTGGAGTGCGAACACCCGTTCGTCGCCGAAACCTCGGTCGATCCGGTCCCGGACATAGGCCAGCTCGACCACCTGAAGCGCGAACTTCTTTACCGCCGACCCGGCCGGGCGCCCGCCGAACCGCAGTGCGGCCGCAACGGCCGTCTTCCGGGACCGCAACGA
>CAMDFY010000220.1 GCA_945897705.1 Bifidobacterium breve
CCGATTTCATTTCGGCTCAGGCGAGCCTTGGGCGATGTCGTCATGCGCCCACAGTGGGCCGCGACGGCGACAGAAACCGACCGGAACCCACGCCGTTGTGGGGGTTGTCCCCAGCGCCGCGGCCATGCACAGCCAACCGATCAGCGGATTCACGCCTAAGCTCCTGCCATGGCGATCTCCGGCACGGCGATGAGCATGCGGTGAGTCGATGGTTGGTGTCCACCATCCCGCCGTGGTTGCTGCTGCTCGGGTTGGTGCTCGCGATAGCCGGAATGTCGGTCGCCGTCCAGGCCTCCGTCCGACGCCGGTTTCCGGCGCTGACCGGCGATGCGCACAACGATGTGACGAAGTTCGTTTTCGGCGTGGTGTCATTCGTCTTCGCGTTCTTTCTCGGTTTCCTGGTGTCAAATCTGTGGGGTCAGATCAGTAGCGCCGACGCCGCGGTCCGCAGCGAGGGCACCGCCGGGGTTCAATTGGCCCGTGATTCGACGGTGTTCGACCAGGCCGACGGCGACCGGATCAGGCAGGCTCTGCTGGCCTATGAGCGAGCCGCGGTAGCGGAGTGGCCACTAGCGGCCAACGGCCAGTCCGTCCCGGCGGCCGACGAAGCGCTGCGGCAGTTGTACTTGGCCTACGAGGAGGTGCAAGCCCGAACCGACACCCAGAAGACCCTGTTGTCAACGTCTTTCGCGAATTTGAACACGCTGAGCCAGGCCCGCACCGAACGGGTACTGACCGCCCGCACCAATCAGGGCCCGCCCTGGTCGTTGTGGGCGGTGATCTTCCTGACCAGCGGACTGGTCCTGGGCTGCGCGATCATCTACGGCGTTGAGAAACCCGGGATGCATTACCCGATGGTCGCCACGGTCAGCGCGTTGGTGGCGGCGAACCTGTTCCTGGTTATGCAACTGTCGCACCCCTACATCGGCGAGATCGGGACGTCGCCGGAACCGCTGCGCGAGGTGATCAGGGTACTGACCGAACCGCCGCCCTAACGCCACGCTGAACTGCGGACCTACTCCGGCAGGCGCAGGTCCGGCTTGTCCACTTCTTCGATGTTGACGTCCTTGAACGTGATGACCCGCACCTGCTTGACGAACCGGGCCGGGCGGTACATGTCCCACACCCAGGCGTCGGCCAGACGCAGTTCGAAATAGACCTCGCCCTCGGTGTTGCGCGGCACCAGTTCAACGCTGTTGGCCAGGTAGAACCGGCGCTCGGTTTCCACGACGTAGCTGAACTGCCCGACGATGTCTTTGTATTCGCGGTACAGCGAGAGTTCCATCTCGGTTTCGTACTTCTCGAGATCCTCGGCACTCATCAGGTCAGCGATCCTTCACGTCGAACGGTCCCGTTGCACGCCTCCATCTTGTCCCACCCTTCGTCGTGGCGCGCCTCTGGCGCGAACTCAACCACCGTGTCGCCGACCCCGGCCGACCGCGCAACATTGACGAACGAGGTCCGGTGCTGGCTGCACGGGCCCCGTTGCGCCAGGGCCGCACCGTGTGCGGCCGTGCAGTAGCCCTTATGCGCCGCGAAACCGTAACCGGGATGCTCGGCATCCATCGCCACCATCAGTCGGTCACGACTGACCTTGGCCAGCACGCTGGCCGCGGCGATACAGGCCGCAGCGGCGTCTCCGCCGATCACGGGTAACGACGGCATCGGCAGGCCCGGTACCCGGAATCCGTCGGAGAGCACGTATTCGGGACGCACCGACAGTCCGGCGACTGCACGACGCATGCCCTCAATGTTCGCAGCGTGCACGCCGTGCCGGTCCACCTCGGCGGCCGAGATGCAAACCACGTGGTGGGCCAGCGCGTAGCGGCGGATTAACGGGTAGAGCCCCTCCCGTGTCTTGGCGGTGAGCTTTTTGGAGTCATTGAGGGCTCCGAGGCTCTCCAACCGGTTCGGGCCCAGAACACAGGCGGCGACGACGAGCGGCCCCGCGCAGGCGCCGCGGCCCACCTCGTCCACACCGGCCACCGGGCCCAATCCGACACGGTAAAGGGCCGATTCCAGGGTCCGCAGACCTGCGGACCGGCGGATCACCGCACGCGGCGGCCAGGTCGGGGCAGTCTTCGTGACGGGCATCGTCAACCCTGTTGGGGGTTGGGCGAGGAAACACCGCCCCACCGCGACGGCGGCCAGGCGATGAACTGGGCCTTGCCGATGACGTTGTCCAATGGCACCGTGCCCGCCTCCGGGTCGCCGGTGCACACGATGCCCTGCTGGGCGTCGGCGGGGGTGCTGGCACACCGCGCCCGTGAATCCGCCGAATGCGTGCGATTGTCGCCCATCATCCACAGCCGGCCCTCCGGCACCTGCACCGGCCCGAATTCATTCCCCAGACATTTGTCCTCCGGGTCGGCCATCATCGTCGTTGCGCTCAGGTACGGCTCCGTCAGCGCCGTGCCGTCCACCGTCAGGCCGGTATCGGATCGACATTCCACGGTCTGGCCGCCGATGGCGATCACCCGCTTGACCAGATCATTTTCGTCCGGGGGAACAAACCCGACGAACGACAGCGCGTTTTGCACCCATCGAATCGCGACGTTGTCAGAGCGAATGGACTTGTAGCCGACGTTCCAGTTGGGCGGGCCCTTGAACACGATCACGTCCCCCGGCCGAGGGGAGCCGAACCGGTAGGAGATCTTGTCCACCATGATCCGGTCGCCGACGCAGCCCGGGCAGCCATGCAGGGTCGGCTCCATTGACTCCGAGGGAATCAGATAGGGACGCGCAACGAAAGTGAGCATTACGTAATAGAGGACCACGGCGATGCCCACCAACAGGGCGCCCTCGCGCAGCGCTGAGCGCTTCGCAGTGCCGGTCGTGGACGCCGTGTCGTCCGATTCAGCGCTATCGCCGGGTAGATCCGGCGCCGAATCCGGATCGGGAGTCGCGGTCACAGCGCCCAGCGTAGCCAGGCGCGGGCCGAATGCCCCGCCTCCCACCCGTAACCGGGGAAGCTCAGCGCTTTTCCTTGATTTTGGCCTTCTTGCCCCGCAGGTCGCGCAGGTAGTACAGCTTGGCTCGGCGGACGGCACCGCGGGTCACGACCTCGATGTGGTCGATGTTGGGCGAGTGCACCGGGAAGGTGCGCTCGACGCCGACGCCGTAGCTCTCCTTGCGGACGGTGAAAGTCTCCCGGATGCCGCCGCCGGATCGACGCAGAACAACGCCCTTGAACACCTGGATGCGCTGCTTGTTGCCCTCAATGACCTTGACGTGGACCTCGACGGTATCGCCCGGGCCGAACGTCGGGATGTCGTCGCGCAGCGACGCCTGATCGACGAAGTCGAGTGTGTTCATTGTCAGAGGGCTTTCTTCACGGTTCGGACTACGGGCATTGCCTGGGCGCACGCACCTGACATCGCCGGTAGTGGAGGTGGTGGTCTGGTCACAGACCGGGGCCGGCGTGGCCGACCCCTTAGATTGTGCCAGATGGGGTTCCAGCGGCGAAATCGTCGTTTGGGTTCACGGTCAACGGCATGTCACCCGGTCAGAGGAGGCATACCAGGCCAACGAGACGTTAGGGTGAGGACAGTCGCGGCGGGGTTGCGCACGCACCAAGCACGATCGACCCACAACACGATCGACCCACAACCCGATCGGCCCACAACACGATTGGCCCACAACCCGATCGACCCACAACACGATCGACCCACAACACGATCGACCGAGCTGAGGAGGGGTTCATGCGCCGACGCCTCCCGATGGCTCTGACCAGCATCGTCTCCCTCACGGTCGGCCTATTGCTCGGCGCCTCCTCAGCCCGGCTGACCGCCGATTCCGACGACACGGAGCCGGTGCATATAGCGATGCTGACCA
>CAMDFY010000221.1 GCA_945897705.1 Bifidobacterium breve
GACTATGACGACAGCATCGTGCCCGGCCAGATCGTGGCCAAACTCCTGCGACTGCCCAAGCCCACCCCGCGCCAGGCCGGCGCGATCACCCTGGCGCTGCGGTGGACCTACGGATCGGCATTCGGAGTGGCGCACGTGCTGTTGCGCAACCGCCTGCGGGAGCCGTACGCCAGCCTGATCTTCGGCACCATGCTGACCACGATGACGTCGGTGGCCTTCCCGGTGCTGGGCCGCACGCCGGTGCCGTGGCGCTGGCCGGTCGACGCCCAGATCAGCGCGGCCGGCAGTCACGGCGCCTACATCCTGACCGCCTCGGCATTGGACAACCTGCTGCGGTGATCAGGCCGACCGGCCTGCCGCAACCCAATGTTCACCTTCGCTCCCCAACCTGGGCGGCATGAAACGCTCGCGGTGCACCTCGCAACGGCGATAACCTACACACCTGTCCTGCCCTCCTGCGCGGAAGGAAACACCATGGCAAGTCCCGAACCGGGCGCCCGCCACCGCGTCGTCGTGATCGGCTCCGGATTCGGGGGACTGAATGCGGCCAAGTACCTCAAACGCGCCGACGTCGACGTCACACTCGTCGCCAAGACCACCAGTCACCTGTTCCAGCCCCTGCTGTACCAACTAGCCACCGGGATCCTGTCCACCGGTGACATCGCTCCGACTACCCGGCTGATTCTGAAAAAGGTCAAGAACTGTCAGGTGCTGCTCGGCGATGTCGAAGACATCGACCTGACCAATCGGACCGTCACCTCGAGACTGATGGCCACTGAGACGGTGCTGCCGTTCGACAGCCTGATCGTCGCGGCCGGAGCGCAGCAGAACTATTTCGGCAACGACCACTTCGCCACGTTCGCCCCCGGTATGAAGACCATCGACGACGCTCTGGAGTTGCGCGGTCGGATCATGGGGGCGTTCGAGGCGGCCGAGGTCACCACCGACCCGGACGAGCGGACCCGGCGGTTGACCTTCGTTGTGGTTGGCGGTGGACCCACCGGAGTGGAATTGGCCGGCCAGATCGCCGAACTCGCCCGGCGCACACTGCCCGGGGCGTTTCGCACCATCGACCCCACCGAGTGCAAGGTGATGCTGTTCGACGGCTCGCCGTTCGTGCTGTCGCCGATGGGGGAGAACCTCGGCCGCAAGGCGGAGCGTCGGTTGGAGAAGATGGGCGTGGAGGTCCACGGCAACTCGGTGGTGACCGAAGTCGACTACCTGGGTGTCACGGTCAAGGACAAGGAATCCGGAGAAGAACGCCGGATCAACTGTGCCTGCAAGGTGTGGGCGGCCGGGGTGCAGGCCAGCCCGCTGGGCGAAACCCTCGCCGAGCAGTCCGACGGGACCGAGATCGACCGGGCCGGCCGGGTGGTCGTCGAACCCGATCTGAGCATCAAGGGTCACCCGAACGTCTTCGTCCTCGGTGACATGGCATCGGTGCCCAACGTGCCCGGCGTCGCCCAGGGCGCGATCCAGGGCGCGAAATATGCGACCAAGACCATCAAACGGATGATCGCCGGCACCGACGACCCGGCCACCCGCGTGCCGTTCAAGTACTTCGACAAGGGCAGCATGGCGACGATCTCGCGTCATCACGCTGTGGCCAAGGTCGGCAAACTTGAGTTCAGCGGCTACTTCGCCTGGCTGTCCTGGCTCGTCCTGCACCTGGTGTATCTGGTTGGTTTCAAAAACCGGGTCAGCACGCTGGTGAGTTGGATGATCACCTTCTCCTCGAACAGTCGCGGCCAACTGGCCACCACCAGTCAATGGGTCTACGCCCGGCTGGCCATGGGCATCGTGGAGAAGCAATTCCACGATGCCGCCGAACGCGCGGAGGAACGCGCCGCGGAACTCGACCCGGCGTAGAACCAGCGTCACAAACAGAGAGTGCGTGATGGCGAGATACAGCTACACCTGTGAGGATCACGGAGCGACCGAGGTCGCTCTGCCGATCGGCACCGCGCCGCAACAGTTGGACTGCCCGCAGTGCGGCGAGGTTGCCCGGCGGGTCTACTCCTCACCGATGTTGTCGGCGGTGGATCGCAGCCGGATGTCCCTCATCGACTCCACCAAGGAGACATCGGATCGGCCCGAAGTGGTCACATCCATTCCCCGAGGCGGCCGCATCAACAGCCGGCCGACCCCGATGGCACCACCGGACCCGCGGCTGCAGAAACTACCGCGTCCCTGAGCCAGGGTGTCCGTCAGCCGGCCTACTTCTTCCAGGGGTGCGGCGCCCAGCCCTTGTGGTCCTTCCACAGCGACTTCGGAACGGACTTGCCTCCGGATACCTGGGGCACCTTGCCGTGGCCTGGACGCAAGTCGATGTCGAAAATCGCCGTCGGCAGGTACACCGTCGAGCAGGCGTTGGGAATGTCGACCACGCCGGACAGTCGGCCCTCGATGGGCGCGGTGCCCAGCACCATCAGCGCCTGGATGCGGCTGTAGCCGAACTTCTCCAGAAAATCGATGGCATGCAGGCACGCGCGCTGATAGCCCAGGAACGGATCGAGATAGCGCTGCTCGTCCTCCAGTGTCACCGAGGTGCCGGAGAACGCCAGCCACTCGCTGTACTGCGGGTCGGTGGTTCCGGGCATGAAGATGGCGTTCTCGCCCACGCCGTACTTGGCCATACCGTCTTTGATGACATCGACGCCGAGCACCATGTAGCCGCCCATCTCGATGGCGCCGCAGAACGTGATCTCGCCGTCGCCCTGGGAGAAGTGCAGGTCGCCGAAGGACAGATTGGCGCCGTCGACGAACACCGGGTAGAACACTCGCGTTCCCTTGGTGAAGTTCTTGATGTCCTGGTTACCGCCGTTCTCCCTGGGCGGGGCGGTCCGGGCCGCCTCGCCGGCCACCCGGTCGAATTCCTTGCCCTTCAGCGATCCCAGGATGGCGCTGTCAGGGTTGGGCGGCAAAGCCAGTGGGGGAACCCGGTCGGGATCGGTGGCGATCAGCGCACCCTCGCGCTTGTTCCACCGCGCCAGCAGCTTGTCCGACGGCGCGGTTCCCATCAGGCCGGGGTGCTGGATGCC
Source organism: Bifidobacterium breve (assembly GCA_945897705.1). GTDB lineage: Bacteria > Actinomycetota > Actinomycetes > Mycobacteriales > Mycobacteriaceae > Mycobacterium > Mycobacterium aquicola. The sequence goes on from CAMDFY010000221.1 coordinate 3,042, forward strand.
GACGTAGGACACGTCGGGCACGTGCCGGGAGGTGGCGACGCCACCGCGGAAGTCCCAGATCACCTTGTAGGCGTCGGGGAACCACTCGGTGAGGAACCCGCCACCGTTTTCGGTGGGAAAGATGCCGGTGTAACCCCAACCCTGACCCGAGATTCCCTTGGGGTCCTCGGTGTCGCAGGGGCCGATGTCGAGGATGTCGACAACGAGCAGGTCACCCGGCTTTGCACCTTCGACGCGGAACGGGCCGGAGAGCACGTGCACGCCCGGTAGTGGCGCATCGCGAACGTCGTCGGCGGAGTCGTCATTGCGGATCGCACCGTCGAACCACTCCCGGCAGTCGGCGCGGAATACGTCTCCGGGCTTGACCGTGACGTTGGCCGGGATATCGGGGTGCCAGCGGTTGTGGCCGACATGCTTTTGGTTCTGGAACGACTTCTTGTCATCGAGGGGGAAGAGATTTTTCGGCACTTGGGGTGTTCCTTCCTGGTGGGGTTGACCGGAGCGGTCGGATTTTTTACGTGGTCGCCGGCGCCGTGCTGCGCTCCGGTTTGACGAGGACTGCCAGGGCGCCGAAGACGACGACACCGAAGACGGCCAGACCGATGGCGAGGTTCTTACTGGCGAATTCCTTCCAGCCGTCGGTCAGCAGCAGGAACGCCGGGATGGCCCCGGTGACCCAGCCCTGGACGACAGCGACCGCGCCGGTGTAGCGGCCCAGTGAGTCCCGCCCGCGACCGAGCAGGAAGAAGAACAGCAGCCACAGGAACGACCAGTAAAGCCAGATCAC
>CAMDFY010000222.1 GCA_945897705.1 Bifidobacterium breve
GGCGGCGCGGGCGGTAACGGCCGGAACGGTACTGCAGGTGGTATCGGCGGCAATGGCGGTAACGGCAGCTCCCTGATCGGTAACGGCGGCAGCGGTGGCAGCGGTGGTAATGGCGGCAGCGGTGGAAACGGCGGCGTTGGTGGAAGCGGAACCGATCCGGTGTTAGGGCTCGGTGGTTCCGGGTCCGGCGGGCGCGGTGGCAACGGTGGCAGCGGTGCCACCGGCGGTGCCGGTGGTAACGCGGGAACCGGGGCAATCCTGTTCTTCGTTGATACGACGGGCGTCGGCGGCGCCGGTGGCAGTGGCGGCAACTCGGGATCCGGTGGCACCGGTGGCCGCGGGGGCAACGGCGGATACAACCCCCTCGGCGGCGCCGGTCTTGACGGCGGCGGTGGCGGCAAGGGCGGGGACCCCGGCGCTCCTGCGCTCGGCGGTACCGGCGGTTCCGGCGCCACTGATGGCGCCGACGGCGCCGACGGGACGGCGCCGTCGACTACGTCAGGCAACGGTGGTGCCGGGGGCAACGGCGGCAACGCGAACTCGAACAACCGCGGTGGTGGACGCGGCGGCAACGGTGGCGTCGGCGGCGCCATCGGGAACGGCGGCAACGGCGGAACTGGTGGCAACGGCCGCGGCACCGGCAAAGGCGGCAACGGCGGTAACGGCGGAAATGGCGGCACCACGTCCGGCTTCGGCGGCTACGGCGGCACCGGCGGCACCAACGGCACCGGCGGCGGAACCGGATCCACCGGCAGCGACGGTACTCCTACACCGCCGCCGGCCTAAACGGACTGCGTCTCAGCCGGATTCGGGCTCGCTGGTCTGCTGGGCGCGGATCTTGGCGAACCGGTCCGACAGTCGGCGCATCCGGATCATCAGCGAGGCCGCGGGACTGACCGACGCGTCGAGGTAGGCCGCGAGGTCTTCCTGCGCGACGCCGATCCGGGAGGCAAATTCCTGCCGCCCGAGGCCGGAGCGCTCCAGGAGCAGTTGCACATGCCGGGCAGCCTCGGCGCGTTCGTTGGCATCCAGGTGACCGCGGGCGCGAACCAAAACTTCGTGGAGCGCCTTGGAGATGCCCTGGGGCGCAGCGGCTTCCAACACTTCTTCGACCTGGCGTGCGGTGCGTCCGTATGGGTCACGTTTGATCGCGACGACAATGCGCTGCCAGATGGTGATGTCGCCGGTCTCCAACGCTTCGCGGATCGCAGACGTAGGCCAAAACTCGACGGGTCGCTCGTCGATGGCCACCGTCAACTCGCTTCCTCCAGGGTCGCTACTGCCAGCGACAGGCACCGCGTCCGCACATCGTCCCACTGTGCCGCCGCGTCCGGGGTGTACCAGCGATCATCATCGGTGGTGTCGGCGGGTACCGGATCCGCCAGCCGCCTGACCAACTGGGTCGCGATCCACATCCGGTGCGGGTTCCCGGAACTGTAGTACGCGTCGATGCCGGCCAGCACGGTCGCGGCGTTCTCGACGTTCATCGCGTCCGCGAGGTCGGCGAGTTCGGCGTAGTCCGACCGGCTGTTGCGGCACAGCACCAGGTAGCTCTGCAGTCTCAGGGTCTCGGCCCCGGTCGGGATCTGCAACCGGTCTCCGGTGGGCAACTGGACGTTGGTGGTCTCGACGGGACTGCTTCGCTCGACATCGGTCTCGGTCCCCAGTGCATCGAGTGCCACCGCGAGCCGGCCCCGCCAGATCGTCACCGGATGGATCGGGCGCAAGGTCGCCGATCGGGGCCCCCGCGAGGACTTGGCGGACCGGCGGTTGCCGCAGCCATTGAAGGCGAGAGGATCGGCGACACAGACCGCGTCGGGAGCCATTTCCTTGAGTCGCGCCGCATTCTTGACCACCATGCGGAGGTCACCGGCGGGCGGTGCGATAGCGGAGATTTCGTCGGGGAGTACGACGAGATCGCCGAGGTCGAGTTTGGGTAGCGGCTTCTCGAAATCGACCGACGGCAGGATGCGGTCCAGCCAGGCCGGCAACCACCAGTTCCACTGGTCGAACATCGCCATCAGCGACGGCACCAGCACCAGTCGGACCACGGTGGCGTCGATCGCGATCGCCACTGCGCAGGCGACGCCGAGTTGGGCGACCAGGGGCATACCCGCGAAGGCGAAGCCGATGAACACCGCGATCATGATCAACGCCGCACTGGTGATGGTGCGGGCACTGGTCGCGACGCCGTAGGCCACGGCGTCGCGGGTATCGCCGGACTGCAGGTAGCGCTCCCGGATCCGGGTCAGCAGAAAGATCTCGTAATCCATCGACAAACCGAAGGTCAGGGCCAGCACCAACGGTGGGATGGTGCTGTCGATGGAGGAGATCGGTTCGAACCCGATGCGCTCCAGCCAGCCCCACTGGAACACCGCGACCAGGCTGCCGTAGGCCGCGGCGACCGACAGCACCGTCATCAGGACGCCCTTGAGTGCCAGGAACAGCGATCGGATGGAGATCAGCAGCATCACGAAGGCGATCAGTGAGACGAAACCGAAGACCAGCAGTTTGGTCTGCGACACCCGGTCATCGAAATCCTTGATCAGCGCCGTCGGTCCGCCGACGTCGATCTGGGCCCCGGCCGCCGCGGCGGGCAGTTCCGCGCGCATCCAGTCGACGGTGTCGCGGGCGGCGAGGTCTTCGGGGTCCACCGACATCACCGCCGAGATCAGCGCGCTGCTGTTGTCGTCGGCGAACTCCGGCGGGGACACCGACACGACGTTGGGGGCCTCGGAAATCCTCGCGCCCACCGCGTCCAGTTCGCCGGTGTTGCCCGAGGCGTTCCCGCCGGGGAAGGTGACGAGTACGCGTATCGGACCCAGTGCCCCGGGACCCAGGGCCTCGGCGGCCGCGGCCACCCCGCCGCGGATCTCGTGGGTGGACGGGAACTGCCGCTGCATGCTGTTGCCGAGCGTCATCGACAGCGCAGGTGCGGCCACCAGCAACAGAAATGCCGCGGCCCCCAGGGCCGAGGCCCAGGGCCTGCGCATCACCGCGCCGACCCAGCGGGTCCAGAATCGCGACTGACCGGATTCGGGTCGGCGCGACCAGTGCAGCAGGGGCGAGCGCCGCGCCGCCGCTCGTCCGAACGTGGCCAAAATGGCGGGAGTCAGGGTGGTTGAGGTCAGCACCGCCACCGCCACCGCCAGGATTGCGCCGGTCGCCATCGACTTCAGAACCGGGGTGTTGATCAAGTAGATGCCGGTCAGCGAGGCGATCACGGTGAGCCCAGAGAGCACAACGGCCAGACCTGAGGTCGCCATGGCGGCATCGGTGGCCTGGTCGCCGTCGCGTCCGGCGCGCAACTCCTCCCGAAATCTCATCAGGATGAACAGCGAGTAGTCGACCGCCAGGGCGATGCCGAACATCGACACCGTGGACGTGACGAACACCGACATCGTGGTCAGCGTGGAGAGCGCGTAGACCACACCCATGGTCACTGCGACCGTGCAGATCCCGAGGGCCAGCGGGATCGCGGCGGCAGCCAGCGACCCGAACACCGCAACCAGCACCATCAGAACGATCGGAAGGTTCCACCGCTCAGCGGCGGCGATATCGCTTTTGGTGCTGGTCTGCGCGGCCGCGCCGAGCGCACCCTGACCGATGACGTACAGCCGCACCCGGCCGTTGTCGATCGCGCCCGGCTGGTCGCCGTCGACGCCGATTTTCGCCCGCAACTGCCGTGCGATGTCCACCGCGCCGGAGTTGTCGAAGCCCAGGCGCAGGGACACCACGTAGGGGCGGTCCGGTGCCGGTTCCGGCTGTGCGGGGTTCGGGCGCACCTCAACGCTGGGCACCTGCTGCGC
>CAMDFY010000223.1 GCA_945897705.1 Bifidobacterium breve
TCAACCGATTGGATGCCTCCGTCGGCGGTCTGGGCGGCTGCCCGTTCGCCCCGGGCGCCAGCGGCAACATCGCCACCGAGGACCTGGTGTACCTGCTGCGCGACAGCGGGGTCGGCGTCGATATTGATCTCGACGCGGCGATCGCCGCCGCGCGGGTAGCCCGTGATGCGGTCGGCCACGACCTGCCCAGCGCACTGCTGCGCGCCGGCGACCGCGGCCATGGCTGAGGTCGCCCTGGAACGGCCGCTGAGCAACAAGGGCCGCCAGACCCGCGACGCAATCGAGGACGCGGCCCGGGAGTTATTCGCCCTGCGCGGCTTTCACGCCACCACGCTCGCCGACATCACCGCCGCAGTCGGGAAATCGCCGGCCGCGTTCTACCGCTACTACTCCGACAAGGAGGACCTGCTCGCCGCGCTGGCCGAGGAGTTCCTGACGGAGGTAGTCGAGCTGCCGAAAATTCCGGACGATGACGACTTCTTCGTCTCGGCGGTCGGTATCTACTGGAACCTGTTCAAGCCCAACGTCGGCATCATGGTCGCCGTCGACCAACTTGCCGCCGGCGATCCGCGGTTCGCCCGGCTGCAGGACCAGTTCCGTCAGTTCGGTATCGACATCGTCGCCGCGTCGGTGCGCCGGGCCCAACAGCAGGGGTACGCCGCCGAACTGGACGCCGACCACATCGCCCTGGCGATCGCCCTGCTGTTCGAACGGTTCACCAGCGTCAGCCTGTCCGAGGGACTGTCAGACGCCGCCGCCGTCAGCACACTGTCCACCATCTGGAAGAAAACCCTCTACGGCCAACCGACGACAGAGTAGGCAGATTTCACTATGACCGATTTTTCTGTGCCCGAGCATCTTCCGGCACTACTGGCCGAGATGGACGCATTCATCGAGGCCGAGATCAAACCACTCGAGCGCGAACACATGCAGTACTTCGACCGGCGCCGGGAGTTCGCCCGCACCGACCTCGAGAACGGCGGCGTGCCGAACCGGGACTGGGAGGACCTGCTCGACGAGATGCGCCGACGCGCCGATGCGGCCGGTTGGTTGCGCTACGGGCTGCCATCAAAGTTCGGTGGGCGGGACGGCACCAACCTGGACATGGCGGTGATCCGGGAACACCTGGCGCACAAGGGCCTTGGCCTGCACAACGACCTTCAGGACGAGTCCTCGATCATCGGCAACTTCCCCCAGGTGATCATGATGGACCGGTTCGGCACCGAGGCGCAGAAGTCCGAGTGGATCGAGGCCATGTTCACCGGCAAGCGATCGATGGCCTTCGGTCTCACCGAACCCGACCACGGTAGCGACGCCACCTGGCTGGAGACCCGCGCCGAGCTGGTCGGTGACGAGTGGGTGATCAACGGCTCCAAACGGTGGAACACCGGCGTGCATCGCGCCACCCACGACCTGGTGTTCGCCCGGACCTCCGGGGAGCCCGGTCAGGCCCTGGGCATCACCGCCTTCCTGGTGCCCTGCGACACCAAGGGTTTCGAGGTGCCGTTCTACTGGTGGACGTTCAACATGCCCAGCGACCACGGCGAGGTGGAGTTGCGTGATGTGCGGATTCCCGCCGACGCCGTCCTCGGCGAGGTGGATCGCGGCCTGGAGGTGGCGCAGACCTTCCTGCACGAGAACCGCATCCGGCAGGCCGCCAGCAGCCTGGGTGCGGCCCAGTACTGCATCGACCGCGCCGTCGACTATGCCCGCAAGCGGGTGACGTTCGGCAAGCCACTGGCGGTCAACCAGGGGATCCAGTGGCCCCTGGTGGAGTTGCAGACCGAAGCCCAGATGGTGCGCTTGCTGGTGTATTACGCCGCCTGGGAGCTCGACCGCAACCACCACCTCGAGGTGTCCGACAAGGTGTCGATGGCGAACTACCGGGCCAACCGTCTGGTGTGTGAGGCCGCCGACCGCGCCATGCAGGTCCACGGTGGTATCGGGTACAGCCGTCACGAACCCTTCGAGCACATCTATCGTCACCACCGCCGCTACCGGATCACCGAGGGCGCCGAGGAGATCCAGATGCGCCGGGTCGCCCAACGGATGTTCTCCTTCGGCCAGTCACGAAAAGAACCTGGGTGATCGACGAACTCGCGGGCGTTCTGCGGCCGATTCTCGGTGAGGACGTGGTCGTCGAGAATCTGCACACGCTCACCGGCGGCGCGAGCAGAACCACCTACTCCTTCGATGCCGTCACCGGCGCACAGCGCCGACGGCTGATCCTGCGCTCCGCCCCGGTGGACAACCGCTTTGCCGGAATGGAACTCGAGGCGGCCGTGCAGGAGGCCGCCGCCGACGCCGGAGCGCCCGTACCGCATATCGTCACTGCCTCAAATTCCGTTGCCGCACTGGGTAATCCATTCCTGATCTGCGATGAAGTCGCCGGCGAGACCATCGTCCGAAAAATTCAGCGCAACCTCGACGACACCGGTCGGGCCGTGCTGCTGGAACAGTGCGCGCAGGCTCTGGCGGCCATCCACCGAGCACGGACCGACGCGGCCGGCCTCGTCGAGCGTGACGAAATCGCCGAATGGCGCCAGCGGCTCGATGAGTTGGGCGACACCACGGCCACGTTCGAATGGGCATTTCGCTGGCTGGAGGCCAACCGTCCGGCGCCGTCGGCGATCCGGCTGGTGCACGGCGACTTCCGGATGGGCAACCTGATCGTCGACGGGTCAACCCTGGCAGCGGTACTGGACTGGGAAGCGGTGCACATCGGCGAGGTCTACGAGGACCTGGCCTGGTTCTGTGTGCGAGCCTGGCGGTTCGGCGCGCCGGCCGAACTCGCCGCGGGCGGGTTGGGCAGCATCGAGGATTTCATCACCGCCTACGAACGGGCCGACGGCACCTCCGTCGACCGGGCCGCGTTGCGCTGGTGGCAGGTGCTGGGCACGCTGAAGTGGGGCATCATCTGCCGGTATCAGGCCGAGCGTCATCTGTCCGGTCAGACCCGGTCGGTGGAACTGGCCGCCATCGGCCGGCGGGTCTGCGAGACCGAATGGGATGTCCTGGATTTGCTACAGGAGGCGCGGTGAGCGAAAGCGGTAGCGCGAGCCGGCGATTTGGCAGGCCCACCGCCGCCGAATTGGTCGCCGCCGTCGCCGAGTTTCTCGACGGCGAGGTCAGGCCTGCCACCACCGGGGCGGTCAACTTCCACACCCTGGTCGCGGCGAACGCTCTGCGGATCGTCGAACGGGAACTCCGCGATTCGGGCGCCGAGGCACCCTTGGCCGCGCTGGCCGCACTGGGTTACGCCGACGAGGGCGCCCTCGCTGCCGCCATCCGCGCCGGCGAACTCGATGGCCGCGACACCGAAGTCATCAGCTGCCTGCGGGAACTGGTGCGCCATCGGCTGGCGATCGCCCACCCCGGCTACGCTGCGCAGACCTAGCCGTCTTCACCAGGGCGTAGCATCGCCGTGTGTCCAGCCCGCAGCCATTGCACATCATGGTTTACAGCAGCAACGCCGTCACTCGCGAGCAGGTCCGATTGGCCCTGGGCAGTCGCATCCACCCCGAACTTCCGGAGCTGTCCTACACCGAGGTCGCCACCGGACCGATGGTCATCTCACTGATGGACGCCGGTGGGTTCGATCTGGTCATTCTCGACGGCGAGGCGTCCCCGGTGGGTGGCATGGGCATCGCCAAACAGCTCAAGGACGAGATCACCGGATGCCCGCCGGTACTGCTGCTGACCGGCCGGGCCGACGACGCCTGGTTGGCCAATTGGTCGCGCGCCGAGGCGGCGGTCCCGCATCCGATCGACCCGATCCGCCTCGGCGACGCGGT
>CAMDFY010000224.1 GCA_945897705.1 Bifidobacterium breve
AGCTCACCCACCCGGGTCGCGAGCTGATCGCGACCAAATCCCAAGCGCTCCAACAACTGCGCCGGTGTCAGTTCCTTGCCGTCGACCTGATAGCCGGCCTTGAGCCGGCCCAGAACATCCCGTACGAGATCGTCGGCGATCTCGACAAGCTCGCCGGCCTGCTGATCCAGCATCGCCAACCGCACCGTCTTGCCGCGCTTGACCCGGCCGCTGTCCGGTGTCACGGTTCCGGCGATCAGCCCCAGCAGCGTGGACTTGCCCGCGCCGTTCGCCCCGACGATGCCGCTGCGTTCACCCGGCGCGATCCGCCATTCGACGTCGCGCAGCACCGGCACCTCGGCCCCGTCGTTTCCCGGGTAGGACACCGATACGTCGAGCAGGTCGATGACATCCTTGCCGAGCCGGTTGGTGGCGAGCTTGGCCAACTCGACGGTGTCGCGCACCGGCGGTACGTCGGCGATCAACTGATTGGCCGCGTCGATGCGGAACTTGGGCTTGGAGGTGCGCGCCGGAGCGCCCCGGCGCAACCAGGCCAACTCCTTGCGCATCAGGTTGGCGCGTTTGGCCTCGGTGGCCGCCGCCACCCGGTCGCGCTCCACACGCTGCAGCACATACGCGGCGTATCCACCGTCGAACGGTTCGACAACGCTGCCCCGGCCACTTCCCTCCGGCCCAACCCCGTGCACTTCCCACGTGGTAGCGGCTACCTCATCGAGGAACCACCGGTCGTGGGTGACCACCAGCAGTCCGCCGGCGCTGCGCGACCAGCGTGCCTTCAGATGGGCGGCCAGCCAGGTGATGCCCTCGATGTCGAGGTGATTGGTGGGTTCGTCGAGGGCGATCACGTCCCAGTCGCCGATCAACAACTCGGCTAACTGCACCCGGCGGCGCTGACCGCCGGAGAGTGCGGCGATCGGCGTCTGCCAGTCGAGATCGGCCACCAGGCCGGCCACCACATCGCGGACCTTCGGATCTCCCGCCCACTGGTGTTCGGCACGATCACCGACCAGGGCATGGGCCACGGTGTGCGTCGGATCGAGGGTGTCGGCCTGCTCGAGTGCTGCCACCCGCAGGCCACCGCGGCGGGTGACCCGCCCGGAGTCGGGCGTGATCCGGCCGGTCAGCAATCCGAGCAGGCTCGACTTCCCGTCGCCGTTGCGGCCGACGATCCCGATGCGATCGCCGTCGTTCACACCGACCGTCACGGAGTCGAAGACCACCCGGTTCGGATATGCCAGGCGCAGCGTTTCGCCGCCAAGCAAATGTGCCACCGCCAAGAGCCTAGGCTGTGGGGTAAGTACAGGGCTTGACGACTACAGGGTGTTACACGTACCGGGTTTTACACGTAGAGGGTCTCAGCGGGGAGCAGCGGTGGTAGATCTGAATTTGTCGGCGATCGCACGGCCTTTGGAGCGCTTGGTCGCGACCGCCCAGAACGGCTACGAGGTGGCCCGCTGGGGCGGCCTGGAGACCGGCGCGGTGCCGTCGACCTTCCAGATTGTCGAGAGCAACAGCATGTACAAGCTCCGACGGTATTTCCCGCCGGACAACCGGCCCGGCCGCCCGGCCGCCGGGCCGCCGGCGCTGATGGTCCACCCGATGATGATGTCGGCGGACATGTGGGACGTCAGCCGGGCCGACGGCGCGGTCGGCATCCTGCACGCCGCCGGCGTCGATCCGTGGGTGATCGACTACGGCTCACCGGACAAGGTCAAGGGTGGCATGGAGCGCACCCTCACCGACCACATCGTCGCGCTCAGCGAGGCCATCGACATCGTTGTCGCCGCCACCGGTCAGCCCGTCCACCTGGTCGGCTACTCCCAGGGCGGCATGTTCAGTTATCAGACAGCCGCCTACCGACGATCCAAGGACGTCGCCAGCGTGGTGGCCTTCGGCTCCCCGGTGGACACCCTGGCGGCGTTGCCGATGGGCATTCCGGCGAACATGGGCGTTGTGGGCGCGGAGTTCCTCGCCGACCATGTGTTCAATCGGATCGACATCCCGGGCTGGTTGGCCCGCACCGGTTTCCAGATGCTCGATCCGGTCAAGTCGGCCAAGTCGAAGGTCGACTTCCTACTGCAGTTACACGATCGGGAGGCGCTCCTGCCGCGCGAACAGCAGCGCCGGTTCCTCGACAACGACGGCTGGATCGCCTGGTCCGGCCCGGCGGTCTCGGAACTGCTCAAGCAGTTCGTGTCGCACAACCGGATGATGACCGGCGGGTTCGCCATCAAGGGCCAGTTGGTGACGCTGGCCGACATCACCTGTCCGGTGTTGGCGTTCGTCGGGGAAGTCGACGACATCGGCCAACCAGCCTCGGTGCGGGGCATCAAACGCGCCGCGCCGAAAGCCGAGGCGTACGAAGTGATGATCCGGGCCGGTCACTTCGGGCTGGTCGTCGGGTCGAAAGCGGCCACTATCACCTGGCCCACCGTTGCGGCGTGGGTGCAGTGGCTTGCCGGCGGCGCTGACCGCCCGGACAACATCGCACCGATGCCGGACACCACGGCCGGTTCCGGCCAGACCGGCGTGGCGATGACCTCGCGCGTCATGCACGGTGTCGCCGAGGCCTCCGAGTTGGCCGTGTCGATCGCCCGCGGAGCCGCCGATGCCGTTGCCGGTGTCAACAAGTCGCTGCGCACGCTGGCCATCGAGACCGTGCGCACCCTGCCGCGCCTGGTTCGGCTGGGTCAGATCAACGATCACACCCGAATCTCGTTGGGGCGCATCATCTCCGAGCAAGCCGAGTCCGTGCCCGACGGCGAGTTCTTATTGTTCGACGGCCGCGTGCACACCTACGACGCCGTCAACCGGCGCATCGACAATGTGGTGCGCGGCCTGATCGCGGTCGGCGTGCGTCAGGGCACTCGCGTCGGCGTGCTGATGGACACCCGCCCCAGCGCGATGGTGGCGATCGCCGCGCTGTCTCGTCTGGGCGGCGTCGCCGTGCTGATGCCCCCCGACGGCGACCTCGCCGCGGCCACCCGACTCGGCGGTATCACCGAGTTGATCACCGACCCGGCGAACCTGGCCGCCGCGAGCAGATTGCCGGTGCAGACGCTGGTGCTCGGCGGCGGCGACAACCGCGATCTTGATCTGCCGGCGCGCAGCACCGTGATCGACATGGAGAAGATCGACCCCGAGGCGGTGGAACTGCCCGGGTGGTACCGGCCCAACCCCGGCTTCGCCCGCGACGTGGCCTTCGTGGTGTTCAACGCAAGAGGCGGCGGGGTTCTCGAGCCCAAGCAGATCACCAACTACCGGTGGGCGCTGTCGGCCTTCGGCACCGCCTCGGCTGCCGCGCTCACCCGAAACGACACCGTCTACTGCCTGACCCCACTGCACCATCAGTCCGGCCTGCTGGTCAGCCTGGGTGGTGCGGTGGTGGCCGGCGCGAGAATCGCACTGTCACGAGGTTTGCAGGCGGACCAGTTCTTCGACGAGATCCGCCAGTACGGCGTCACCGTGGTGACCTACACCTGGTCGATGTTGCGGGAGATCGTCGAAGATCCCGGCTTCGCGTCCGCCGGCAAGAGTCCACTGGCCGGTAACAACCCGATCCGGCTGTTCATGGGGTCGGGCCTGCCGACCGGATTGTGGCGACGCCTGCTGGAGGTCTTCGAGCCCGCGAAGGTGGTGGAGTTCTTCGCCACCTCCGACGGGCAGGCCGTGCTCGCCAACGTGGCCGGAACCAAGATCGGCAGCGAGGGTCGGCCACTGCCCGGCGGCGGCGAGGTCGAGTTGGGCGCCTACGACGTGACCGAAG
>CAMDFY010000225.1 GCA_945897705.1 Bifidobacterium breve
CATCGAAGGGAACCCTGGCGGGCGCAGGCAGTTTCGAATCGGCCGGGTGTGCACCCGAGCGGCGGCCCGAGGCCACGGCTACGCGACCCGCCTGCTGCAGGCCGCCCTGGCCGATGTCGGTGCAGACCCCTGCGCGCTCAATGCCCAGACCTACCTGATCGACATGTACGCCCGGCACGGCTTTGTGGTGGACGGCGACGAGTTCTTCGAGGACGGCATTCCACACGTTCCGATGCGCAGGATGCAACACTCGTGACTCAGCCGGGATACCCGTTCAGCGCCCTCGTCGGCCATGACCGGCTGCGACTGGCGCTGCTGTTGTGCGCGGTGCGCCCGGAGATCGGCGGCGTGCTGATCCGCGGCGAGAAGGGCACCGCCAAATCGACCGCCGCTCGAGCCCTGGCCGCGGTGTTGACCGAGGCGGATCCGGGCGCGAAGTTGGTGGAATTGCCGATCGGCGCCACCGAGGACCGCGTCGTGGGTTCGCTGGATCTGCAGAAGGTGTTGCGCGATGGCGAGCACGCGTTTTCCCCCGGCCTGCTCTCCCGCGCTCACGGCGGCGTGCTCTACGTCGACGAGGTCAACCTGCTGCCCGACCATCTCGTCGATGTGCTGCTCGATGCCGCGGCGATGGGTCGGGTTCATATCGAACGTGATGGGGTGTCGCACTCACATGAGTCACGGTTCGTCCTGATCGGCACCATGAACCCCGAAGAGGGAGAACTGCGTCCGCAACTCCTCGACCGATTCGGTCTTGCCGTCGACGTGCACGCCTCCCGTGAGGTTGCGGTGCGCAGTGCGGTCATTCGCCGCCGCCTCGACTACGAGGCCGACCCGGCCGGGTTCGCCGCCCGATACACCGCGCACGACAGCGACCTGGCGCAGAAGATCACCGCCGCCCGCGCAAGGGTGAATGACGTCGAGTTGTCCGACCGGGAACTGAACCGGATCGCGGCGCTGTGCGCGGCCTTCGACGTCGACGGGATGCGAGCGGATCTGGTCGTAGCCCGCACCGCAGTGGCGCACGCCGCCTGGCGTGGAGCCGATTCCGTCAGCGAAGAGGACATCCGGGTGGCCGCCGAACTGGCACTGCCACACCGGCGTCGCCGCGACCCCTTCGATGACCCGGGAATCGACCCGGGGGATCTTGACGCAGCACTATCGGCCACCGCCGACGAAGGATCCCTATCGGCCTCCGCCGATGACGGATCCGAGCCCGACCCCGATCCACCGGGCGGTGGACAGTCGGCTGACGGCGCTGCGGAAACCACTCTCCGCCAACCGAATTCGTCGCCACCGACCCGTCCTTCGGCACCACCGTCCCCGGCATTCCGCACCCGAGCGCTGACGGTCCCCGGTGTCGGCGACGGCCACGCCGGTCGGCGTTCACCGGCCCGCAACACCGTCGGCGCGATGATCGGCGCCAGTGCGACGCCGGAGCAGGGCCACGGTGTGCACCTGTTCGCGACGCTGCTCGCCGCCGCCAACCGTCGCGTCGACGCGGGCCCACTGCGCCCCGAGGCCGAGGACATTCGGCGCGCCGCGCGCATCGGCAGGGAAGGCAACCTGGTGATCTTCGTCGTCGACGCCTCCGGATCGATGGCCGCCCGTGACCGGATGGCCGCCGTGACCGGCGCGGCGCTATCGCTGTTGCGTGACGCCTACCAGCGTCGTGACAAGGTCGCTGTCATCACGTTCCGTTCCACCGGCGCTCGCCTGGTGTTGCCGCCGACCGCATCGGCATACACGGCATCCCGGCGGTTGCACCGACTCGACACCGGCGGCACCACCCCACTGGCCGAGGGTCTGCTGGCCGCCCGCGACGTGGTGATCCGCGAGCGGGCCCGCGACCGCACTCGTCGGCCACTGGTGGTGATACTCACCGATGGCCGCGCGACCGGCGGCCCGGATCCGTTGGGGCGCAGTCGCCTGGCTACACGGCGGTTCGCCGCAGAGGGGGCCGCTGCGGTCGTGGTCGACTGCGAGACGTCCTATGTCCGGTTGGGCCTGGCGAACGAACTTGCCAGCCAACTTGGGGCGCCGGTGTTGCGCCTTGAGCAGTTGCGCGCGGATCATCTGGCGCAGGCCGTACGCCGGGCGGCCTGAGCGTGCACACCGGGAAGGGGGCGCGCGATGCCGCAGGGCCAGCCGATTTCCGTTCCCGATGACGGACTGACCACCAGACAGCGACGTAACGCCCCGGTGCTCGCGGTGCACACCGGTGTCGGAAAAGGGAAGTCGACCGCGGCCTTCGGAATGGCGTTGCGCGCGTGGAACGCGGGCATGGACATCGCGGTCTTCCAGTTCGTCAAGAGTGCCAAGTGGAAGGTCGGGGAGGAAACTGTTTTCGAACGACTCGGCCGCCTGCACGACGACGAGGGAATCGGTGGTGCGGTCCAGTGGCACAAGATGGGCGCCGGCTGGTCCTGGGTCAGGAAACCGGGCGCCGAGGACGATCACGCCGCGACCGCCGCCGCCGGCTGGGCGGAGATCTCGCGCCGCCTGGCCGCGCAGGAACACGACTTCTACGTCCTTGATGAGTTCACCTACCCACTGGCGTGGGGGTGGGTCGACGTCGACGAGGTGGTCGACACGTTGCTGGGCCGGCCGGGCCGGCAGCATGTCGTCATTACCGGACGCGACGCCCCGCCGCGACTACTCGACGTCGCCGATCTGGTGACTGAGATGACCAAGATCGCCCACCCGATGGATGCCGGCCGCAAGGGCCAGCGCGGTCTGGAGTGGTAGGCGTGGCGAGCACTCCCGCTGTTGTGATCGGCGCTCCCTCGTCGGGAAGCGGAAAGACCACCATCGCAACGGGGTTGATGGGGGCGCTGCGCCGCGGCGGCCGGCGGGTCGCGCCGTTCAAGGTCGGACCGGACTTCATCGATCCCGGCTACCACGCACTGGCGGCGGGACGGTCGGGCCGCAACCTCGATCCGGTTCTGGTCGGCGAGGATCTGATCGGCCCGCTGTACCGCCATGGTTCGGCGGGCGCCGATATCGCCGTAATCGAAGGTGTGATGGGCCTTTTCGACGGCCGCATCGACGAGCAGTTCGTTTTTCCGGCACGCGGTTCCACCGGACAGGTTGCCCAACTGCTGGGTGCCCCGGTAGTGCTTGTTATCGACGTTCGCGGGCAGAGTCAGACCATTGCGGCTGTGCTGCATGGCTTTTCGACATACCTGCGCGGAGTGCGCATTGCAGGAGTGATCCTCAACCGGGTGGGTTCGGCGCGTCACGAGGCGGTCCTGCGACAGGCCTGCGAGACCGTCGGTGTCCCAGTGCTCGGCGCGGTGCCACGCAACGACGAGCTTTCGGTGCCGTCACGTCATCTCGGGTTGGTGACCGCCACCGAACACGGGGACGCGGCGGGTGACGCGGTGGCAGCGATGACCGAGCTCGTCGCCCGGCACGTCGACCTGACCGCGGTCGTCGCACTGGCCGGATCTGAGGTGGCGGGTCCGGTGTGGTCGCCACAGAGTGCGGCGGGGGAGCCGGTCACGGGTCGCCCTAGGGTCGCGGTTGCCGCCGGTAAGGCCTTCACCTTCGGCTACGCCGAGTACGACGAACTGCTGCACGCGGCCGGCGCGGAGGTGGTGGCCTTCGATCCGATCACCGACACGCTTCCGGAGCGCACCGCGGCACTGGTGCTGCCGGGCGGATTCCCCGAGCAGTACCGCGAAGAACTCTCCGGCAACGTCGCACTGCGCGACCAGATCCGCGAATTCGCCG
>CAMDFY010000226.1 GCA_945897705.1 Bifidobacterium breve
CGCCGATGACGTGGACCGGCTGATCGCCGGTGTGCGGCGGGCTATCGCGTTCTTCGACCGGGGCCCGAGCGCATGAGACTCGAGCAGATGTACCAGGACGTGATTCTGGACCACTACAAGCACCCGCATCACCGCGGCCTACGCGAACCATTCGACGCCGAGGTGCACCACGTCAACCCGACCTGTGGTGATGAGGTGACATTGCGCGTTTCGCTGTCCGAGGACGGGGAGCGGGTGACCGACGTCTCCTACGACGGGCAGGGCTGCTCGATCAGTCAGGCCGCGACCTCGGTGCTGTGCGATCTGGTGATCGGTCAGACCGTCGGGGACGCGTTGAAGACAGTGCAGGCGTTCAGTGAGATGGTGTCTTCGCGGGGAACCGATCCCGGCGATGAGAACGTGTTGGGCGACGGCATCGCCTTCGCCGGGGTGTCGAAGTATCCGGCACGGGTGAAGTGTGCGCTGCTGGGCTGGCTGGCGTTCAAAACCGCGGCCGCCGAGGCGACCGCATCCCTGCGTGAGGAGAAGCGATGACAGATGTGACCGCCGATGAGCAGCTCGCCGATCTCGAAGAGGCCATGCGTGACGTGGTGGATCCCGAACTCGGCATCAATGTCGTCGACCTCGGCTTGGTTTACGGGATCGCCGTGGAGAAAGGTGAGGCCGGCACGGCGGCCCTTATCGATATGACGCTGACATCGGCAGCCTGCCCGCTGACCGACGTCATCGAGGATCAGATGCTCAATGCCCTCGTCGGAACGGGGCTTGTCAACGAGATCAAGATCAATTGGGTCTGGAACCCGCCGTGGGGCCCGGACAAGATCACCGACGACGGACGCGAGCAACTGCGCGCACTGGGCTTCACGGTCTAGCCAGACTCTTCGCGATTGCCCGATTATCCAGCGTCAGTAGCCCCAGGAAATCGCCCGCGGATTTGCTAAGTTACGCGTTAGGGTTTGCCCGTCGGCGTCCAGCCGGGTCCGAAATGAGGGAGGCGGAGGCGGCGAGTGCACACGGAGCGGGAAAATGTGTATCCGCCGACGTTGCCGTCTGCCCGGACCGAACAGGGCTTCCCCCGAGCGGAGGCGAGTGCCAACGGCGGTTTTCGTCCTGACATCGAGGGGTTGCGCGCGGTCGCTGTGATCGCGGTGGTGCTTTTCCACGCCGGGGTGGTGTTTCTGCCTGGTGGGTTCGTCGGCGTGGACGTGTTCTTCGTCATCTCGGGGTTCCTGATCACCGGAATGCTGTGGCGTGAGACTGCCAACTCTGGGACGGTCAGTCTGCGCCGGTTCTGGGGTGCTCGTGCGCGGCGGCTTCTCCCCGCGTCGGTTTTGGTGGGGATCGTCACCATCATTGCTTCCGCACTGCTGCTGCCCCCGTTGCAGGCCAAGACCGTCAGCATCGACGCGATCACCAGCGCACTGTATGTCTCCAACTACTGGTTTGCCTTCACTGGCGTCAACTACTTCGGCCGGGAGAACCTGCTGGCGCCGTCGCCGTTTCAGCACTACTGGTCACTCGGCGTCGAGGAGCAGTTCTATCTGGTGTGGCCGCTTCTGATCCTGTTCACCGCGTGGGTGATTCGCCGTCTCCGCAGCGGGGGAGGGGGCAACTCCGTCTCGCCGAAGCCGTACCTCGCGGTACTGGTCCTGGTCGCCGTCGTGTCGTTCTACCTGTCAGCGGTGCTGACCTATGTGCTGCCCCCGTTTGCTTACTTCTCCCTTCCTACCCGGGCCTGGCAGTTGGCGCTGGGCGGGATCGTGGCGTTCACCGTGGTGTGGTGGCGCAGGCTGCCGGCCGTGGCCGCCGCAGTGGTGGGGTGGGTGGGTTTGGCGCTGATCGTCGCCGCTTACGTTCTGATTGATGGGACGTCGCCGTATCCCGGTGTGGTGGCGGCCCTGCCCACCGCGGGTGCTGCCCTGGTGATCGCCGCCGGATGCGCGGCCCCGCCGCGGGGTGTCGGTGCACTGTTGGGTACGGCGCCGATGCGTGCGATCGGCCGGGTGTCCTACTCGTGGTACCTGTGGCATTGGCCGGTGCTGGTTCTGGCTCCGGCCGCACTGGGACACCGGCTTGGTGTGGGTGCCACCATCGCCGCGGTTGCACTGTCTCTACTGCTGGCCATCCTCACGATGCGGTTCGTCGAGAACCCGGTGCGCTTTTCGCCCCCGCTGCGCGACTCCCCTCGCAGGAGCCTGGTGATGGGTGGCGTTACGACAGCAGCCGCCGTGATCGCCGGCGTGATCACCCTTGTTGCGGTGCAGGTGCCGTCGGGTCGCGGTCCGGACGCCACGCCACTGACCGTTACGGCGTCTCCGGTGCCGGCGGGGTCGCCGATCCAGGATTTTGACGCCGCGGTGCGCAGCACCTTCGATCAGGTGCAGGCCGCTGTCTCCGCGTCGCTGTCGATGACCGAGGTGCCCCCCAATCTGACTCCGGCACTGACCGGGCAGGCCTCGGAGGTGGCGTCGATGCAGTCGGGGGGATGCCTGCGGGTCCTTCCCTTAGACAGCAGTCCCCACCCTGACTGCGCGACCGGCGACCCGAACTCCCCGGTGACGGTGGCCTTGGTTGGGGATTCCCAGTCTGCGATGTTCAACCCAGCCTTCGAAGCGCTCACCGAGGAGCGCGGCTGGCGCCTGCTGCGGTTGGCCAAGGTCGCCTGCCCGATCGTGGATCTGCCCTCGGCGACGCACTTCAACGCAATGGCCGAGGCGTTCAGTCGGTGCGCGCACTGGCGCGCGGGAATCATGGACCGGTTGCGCGCGGAACGGCCCGCGCTGGTGGTGGTCAGTTCAGCGCGCGGCTACGGCAATGACGGCTTGGGTATCTGGGGCCAGGCCGGGTTCGACCACTTCGACACCGGCTGGGTCGGCGGGCTGGGACGGTTCACCGCCGAAATGCGCGCCCTCGGGTCGCAGGTTCTTGTTGTAGGGCCGACCCCGGGGTCGGCGGGGCTGGTTCCGGTTTGCCTCTCGGCGCATATCGACAATCCGCTGGCGTGCTCTTTCCCGATACCCCGGTGGGGGAGCCCAGCTGGCATCGCCCGGGAACGGGCGGCGGTGGAGGGTGGTGGCGGCCAGTACGCGGACATCACGGAGTTGTTCTGCGCCCGCGGGCAGTGCCCGGTCATCGTCGGAAATGTGATGGTGTTTTACGACGCCGGGCACCTGTCGCGGGAATACTCCCTGACTCTGGCCCCGGTGATGGGCGCGCTGGCGGATCGGGCGTTGGCGCTGCGGCCGAAGAGTTAAGCCAAGTGCGCCAGGGAATATCGGGACCCGCCCCAGACGTTGGCACCGACATGGCTACCCGTGATCTCACCGAGCAGGATTTCAACGACACCATCTCCGGCAACGACATCGTGCTGGTCGACTTCTGGGCGTCCTGGTGCGGTCCGTGCCGCGCGTTCGCGCCGACGTTCAGTGCCTCCGCTGAGAAGCACCCCGATATCGTCTTCGCCAAAGTCGACACCGAGGCGCAGGAGCAGCTCGCCGCCGCCGCCGAAATTCGCGCAATTCCCACGCTGATGGCATTCAAGAAGGGCCATCTGGTGTTCAACCAGGCCGGGGCGCTGCCACCGGCGGCCTTGGAGGATCTTATCGTCCAACTTCGCGAATTCGACCTCGACGCGGCGGCCGCCGACGCGTCGTCGGTCACCGACCTCTGACCCCGGATCGGCGCACGCGATAGCGTGCACTGATGAATCGCGACTCGGGCTTCGT
>CAMDFY010000227.1 GCA_945897705.1 Bifidobacterium breve
CGCCGGCCCAACGCCACGGCCGCGTCGATGATCTGCTGGACCCGGTCGACGTTGGACGCGAAGCACGCCACGATCACCCGCCGTCCGTCGGCGCCCCGGATGAGCCGGTGCAACGTCGGGCCGACCTCACTCTCCGAAGGCCCGACGCCGGGGATCTCGGCATTGGTGGAGTCGCAGAGGAAGAGGTCGACGCCGGCGTCACCGAGTCGCGACATCCCGGGCAGGTCGGTGGGTCGGCCGTCGGGGGGAAGTTGGTCGAGTTTGATGTCGCCGGTGTGCAGCACCGTTCCGGCGCCGGTGTGGATCGCGATCGCCAACGCGTCGGGAATCGAATGGTTGACCGCGAAGTACTGGCACTCGAAGACCCCGTGCGTACTGCGTTGTCCCTCAGCCACTTCAACGAACTTCGGCTTGATGCGGTGCTCCCGGCATTTCGCGGCCACCAGGGCGAGGGTGAACTTGGATCCGACCACCGGGATGTCGCCGCGCAACTTGAGCAGGAACGGGATCGCGCCGATGTGATCCTCGTGCGCGTGGGTGAGCACCAGCGCCTCGATGTCGTCGAGGCGGTCTTCGACATGGCGGATGTCGGGCAGGATCAGGTCGACGCCCGGCTCGTCGTGCCCGGGGAACAGCACTCCGCAGTCGACGATGAGCAACCGGCCCAGATGCTCGAACACGGTCATATTGCGACCGATTTCACCGATGCCGCCCAGCGCGGTGACACGCAGCGCACCCGCGGCCAGCGGTGGGGGCGCGAGCATCGGTGGGGTCATCGCAGCACTGCTGCCGCGCGCATATCGGCAGCGAGCTCGTCGAGCTGAGCAGCCGTCGCGGGCATCTGCGGAAGCCGGGGATCACCGGCGTCGAAACCCTGCAGCCGAAGTCCGGCCTTGGCGAGGGTGACTCCGCCGAGGCGGGACTGTGCGGCGTCCAGCGGGCTGAGCGTGACCGCGATCTTGCGCGCGGTCGCGAGATCGCCGGAGTTGAACGCGCTCAACATATCGCGAAGTTCCCTTGCCGCGACGTGGCCCCAGACGCTGATGAATCCGACCGCGCCCACGGCAAGCCAGGGCAGGTTGAGCGCGTCATCTCCGGAGTAGTACGTCAGGGGGGTCTCGGCCATCACGGCGGCGGCGCCGTTCAAATCGCCCTTGGCGTCCTTGACCGCGACAATATTCGGATGACGCGCCAGGGTTCGCAAAGTGTCCCACTCAATGGGGATCAACGACCGCGGCGGAATGTCGTAGAGCACGATCGGCAACTCGGTCGCGTCCGCGACTGCGGTGAAGTGCGCGACCAGCCCGCTCTGCGGAGGCCGCGAGTAGTACGGAGTGACCACCAGCAGCCCGTGGGCACCCTCGGCAGCGCAGGCCTTGGCCAGGTGCACGCTGTGCGCGGTGTCATAGGTGCCGGCTCCGGCGATGATCCGGGCGCGGTCACCGACGGCGTCCAGCACGGCCCGCAGCAGGGTGAGTTTCTCTGCATCGGAGGTGGTCGGCGATTCGCCGGTGGTTCCGGACAGCACCAGTCCGTCGCATCCGGAGTCGACAAGACGGTGAGCCAGGCGGCCGGCGGTCTCGATGTCCACCGTGCCTTCGGCGGTGAAGGGCGTAGCCATCGCGGTCAGAACCGTGCCCAACCGGGCACCGGCATCGAATCCGCTGCTGCTCACGGGGATTTAGATTACTCGCTGGATCCGCGGGGTCCGCAGCGACGCGGGATGGGCGCGGGATCGGTGGCAGCATGGGGTGATGTTCGCCGGGGTTCTCGCTGATGCGGTCCTCGTGGTGCACGCGCTGTTCCTGGTGTGGGTCGTTTTCGGCGCGCTTGCGGTATGGCGTTGGCCCTGGTTAGCGGTGCTGCACCTGCCGGCGGTGGCATGGGGACTGTGGATCGAGACCTCTGGCGGGATCTGTCCGCTGACGCCGTTGGAGAACTCACTGCGCCGCGCCGCCGGAGAGGGGGGCTACAGCGGCGGCTTCATCGAGCACTACATCGGGGGTGTCATCTATCCCGCCGGCCTCACCCGCGCTGCGCAGTGGGGTGCGGCCGGGGTGCTCGCGGTGATCAATGCCGTGCCGTACGGGCTGATGATCCGACGCAGGGTCCGCATGCGCGCACGGGGCCGCCGCGTTCAGGACCGTCCCGACTAGGTCCGCTGGAAGCTGTGGAACCGGTAGCGCAGACCCGAGGTGCTGTCGTGCCAGTCACCCGAGGTTCCGGTCCAGGACTCGTCGAGCACTGGGGCCAGGACGTCGTCGTCTTCGAGTCGCAGATCGATCTCGACCTCGGTGACCTCGCAGCGGGTGGCCGCGGCAAGAGCGAGGTGATAAATCTCCGATCCGCCGATCACCCAGGTCTGATCGTCGGCGTTGATCGCATCGATGGAGCCGACGACCTCCGCACCGGGGGCCTCAAGGCCGCTGTTTCGGGTGAGGACGATGTTGCGTCGGCCGGGCAGTGGCCGGAAGCGCGTCGGCAGCGAGTCCCAGGTGCGCCGGCCCATCACCACGGTGTGGCCCATGGTCACCCTCTTGAACCGGGCCAGATCCTCGGGCAGGTGCCATGGGATTGTGCCGTCGCGACCGATCACACCGGAGGTTGACTGGGCCCAGATCAGGCCGACGGTCATGGGTATTTCCTAGACCGCGACTGGGGCTTTGATGGCCGGGTGCGGATCGTAATTGCGGATCTCGACATCGTCGTAGGTGTAGTCGAAGATCGAATCCCGCTGGGCTAGAACGAGTTCCGGGTACGGCCGCGGGTCGCGACTGAGCTGCTCGGTGACCTGCGCGACGTGGTTGTCGTAGATGTGGCAGTCGCCGCCGGTCCAGACGAAATCGCCCACTGCCAGGCCGGCTTGCGCGGCCATCATGTGGGTCAGCAGTGCGTAGCTGGCGATATTGAACGGCACCCCGAGGAACAGGTCAGCGCTGCGCTGATACAGCTGGCAACTCAATTTGCCGTCGGCGACATAGAACTGGAAGAACGCGTGACATGGCGCCAGTGCCATCTTCGGGATATCGGCGACGTTCCACGCCGAGACGATGATGCGCCGGGAGTCCGGGTCGGTGCGCAATTGCTCCAGTGCGGCGCTGATCTGGTCGATGTGTTCACCGGTCGGTGTCGGCCAGGACCGCCACTGCACGCCGTAGACCGGCCCGAGGTCACCGGTTCCAGAAGCCCATTCATCCCAGATGCTGACACCGTGTTGCTGCAGCCACTCGACGTTGGAATCGCCGCGCAGGAACCACAGCAGTTCGTACACCACCGATTTCAGGTGGACCTTCTTGGTGGTGATCAACGGGAAGCCGGCCGAGAGGTCGTAGCGCAACTGGTGGCCGAACACGCTGCGGGTGCCGGTGCCGGTGCGGTCGGATTTCGGTGTGCCGGACTCCAGGACCAGGCGCAGTAGATCCTCGTACGGGGTGGGGACGGGCACGGGGGTCAGTTTACGTCTGAGGCTGGGGAGTAGAAACGGTGCCATGCCGAGTATCGCCGACTCCATCACCACGCCGGACGGGTCCTGCCCGGTCACTCTGTGCACACCGGACGGGCCCGGCCCGTGGCCCGGGATCGTGATGTATCCCGACGCCGGCGGGGCCCGGCCGGTGTTTCGCGAGATGGCTAGCCGGCTGGCGACGCTGGGTTACGCGGTCCTCGTCCCCGACGTG
>CAMDFY010000228.1 GCA_945897705.1 Bifidobacterium breve
GTGATCACCACCACGCTCATCCCGATCGCCAACGGGACTCCCATGGTCTGGAAGTAGGGCAGCCGGGTGAAGCTCAGACAGAACGTCGCCCCGGCGATGGTGAAACCGGAGCCCAACACCACATGGGCGGTGCCCTCAAACATCGTGTAGTAGGCCGATTCTCGGTCTTCGCCCGCCCCGCGCGCCTCCTGGTAGCGGCCGACGAGGAATATCGCGTAGTCCGTCGCGGCGGCGATCGCCAGCATCACCAGCAGGCTGGTCGCGAATGTCGACAGCCCGATGATCCCGTGGTAGCCGAGGAACGCCACCACGCCGCGCGCTGAGGCCAACGACAGCACCACCGCGACCAGCACCAGCACCACTGTGAGGATCGACCGGTAGAACCACAGCAGCATGGTGATGATCACCACGAACGTCACCATCTCGGTCACCCGCAGGCTGCTGTCACCGGTCGCCTGCTGATCGGCGACCATGGCCGCCGCCCCGGTCAGATACACCTTGACGCCCGGCGGCGGCTGCAGTCCATCGATGGCCGCCTTGACTGCCGCCACCGACTCGTTGGCCAACGACTCGCCCTGGTTGCCGGCGAGTTTGATCTGCACGTAGGCGGCCTTGCCGTCGCTGCTCTGAGCGCCCGACGCGGTCAGCGGATCACCCCAGAAGTCCTGCACCGACTCCACATGCTTGGTGTCGGACTTCAATGTGGCGAGCATCTGGTCGTAGAACGTGTGCGCGGCCTCGCCGAGCGGCTCCTCGCCCTCGAGCACGATCATGCCCGAGCTGTCAGAGTTGCCTTCCTCGAAGACCTGGCCGATACGTTTCATTGCGATCATCGACGGGGCGGCGTCGGGGCTCATCGACACTGCCTGCATCTGCCCGACTTCTTCGAGCTGCGGAACGCTGATGTTGAGGAATGCGATCAACGCGATCCAGGCCAGGATTATCGGAACGGCGAGGGTCCGGATCATCCGTGCCGCAACGGATCTCTTGACCGCGGGCACCGGCGGGGGCTCAGGAGCGTCGATCGGCGCGTCCATCGTCGGTGCGCTCATGCTGACTTCACAAAGCAGTAGGTCAACGGGTTCACGCCGGTAACGGTCCTCTCATCTTTCACGACGTCATCGACGATGATGCGACAGGTAATCGAACCGCCGTCACCCTGCGCGATGATGTTGGGTGCCGCCGAGGGCGCGGTGGTGTCGAGGGTGAGCGACCAGGGCAGCGCCGCGCCGTCGGAACGTTGCGGCTTGGCGTCGAGGTCCAGATAGTTGATGTTGGCGTAGCTTCCCGTGCCGAAGATCTCGTATCGGACCACCTTCGGATCGAACGAGTCGGCGTCCTCGGAAAAGACCCTCGGCGTGACCAGGATGCCCTCGGCACCGAAGAATCCGCGCAGCCGGTCGACGGTGAACGCAGCGACGATCAGGACAGCAAGAAGAAGTAGCGGGATCCACGACCGCTTCAGCAGACCGATCACGGCGTGTCCTCTCGGCGTGGATCGCCGAACTCGTCGAGCGCCTCGGTGAGGACCTTCGCCATGTAAGAGGACAGCGTCCGCATTTCCTTGAGTCGGCGAGTGCGTTCGGGCGACGACCCGCGCATGGCCCGTAGACCGGCGTCGGCCATCGCGGTCATGTCGGCCATGGTGCGGATGCGTTGGCGCTCCCCCGCCGCGAACGCGTTCGGCCGCAACCGAAAGTAGGTGCGTCGGTCACCGGCGACCGCGAGACGCTCGATGAACCCGAACTGGATCAGTAGTCGGCCGTTGGTGCTGATGCCGCCGCTGCTGGCGTTCAGCGCCACCGCCAACTCCTCCGAGGACTGCCGTTCCGGGTCGCACACCAGGAGCCAGCCCAGCAGACGGCCGGCCAGCCGGGTCAGGCCGTTGGATTCGAAGTAGCCGCCCATCTGCTCGACGAAGTCCATCACCTCGGTGTCGAGTCGCTTGGCATCCAACCGGGACTTGACGCTCACAACTTTCACTCTACTGTGAAACCTCATCGGTGGCGAACCGGGGGCGGACGCCGCCGGGATTCCCGGCCTGCCTAGTCTGCTGACCATGAGCCCAGACACCAACACCGTCACCGCCTACGCCGCTATGTCGGCCACCGAACCGTTGACCAAGACCACGATCACCCGCCGCGGCGTCGGCGCACACGACGTCCGATTCGACATCCACTTCGCCGGGATCTGCCACTCCGATATTCACACGGTGCGGGCCGAGTGGGGCCAACCCCGCTACCCGGTGGTGCCCGGCCATGAGATCGCCGGGATCGTGACCGAGATCGGCTCGGCGGTAACCAAATTCGCGGTGGGCGACCGCGTCGGCGTCGGTTGCTTCGTGGACTCCTGCCGCGAGTGCAAGAACTGCCGGGCCGGCGTCGAGCAGTACTGCACCGGCGGCGGAATGATCGGCACATACAACGGCGTCGGCAAGGACGGCCAGCCGACTCAAGGCGGCTACAGCGGCAGCATCGTCGTCGACGAGAACTATGTGCTGACGATCCCCGCCGCCATACCGTTGGATGCGGCCGCGCCACTGCTGTGCGCCGGGATCACCACCTACTCACCACTGCGGCACTGGAAGGTCGGGCCGGGCACCCGACTCGGGGTGATCGGCCTCGGCGGCCTGGGCCATATGGCGGTCAAGATCGGTGCCGCGATGGGCGCTGAGGTAACGGTGCTGTCGCAGTCGCTGAAGAAGATGGAGGACGGACTTCGCTTGGGCGCCAAGGCTTATCACGCCACCAGCGACCGCGATACCTTCAAGACGCTGCGCAACTCGTTCGACGTGATCCTCAACACCGTCTCGGCCGACCTTGACCTGCGCCGCTTCCTCGGTCTGTTGGATCTCGATGGCGTCTTCGTCGAACTCGGCGTGCCGTCGAACCCGATGGTGGTGCCGGCCTTCTCAATCATCGGCATGCGGCGAACCTTGACCGGTTCGAACATCGGCGGTATCGCCGAGACCCAGGAGATGCTGGACTTCTGCGCCGAGCACGGGATCGCCTCGGAGGTCGAGGTGATCGAGCCGGACTACATCAACGAGGCCTATGAGCGTGTGGTGGCCAGTGACGTGCGCTACCGGTTCGTGATCGACACTTCATCGCTGCGCTGACGTCCGCGCTGAGCCGGCGTGCGGCGTTGCGCAGGGTCAGTCGTCGTCGAGGTGATCGTCGAGGTTGTCCAGCGGCCACCCGGCGGCGGCAAGCACGGCGGCGACCCGACGAATGTTCTCCGGACCGCCGTCGTGATGCGCCACACCCTCGATGAACTTCTCGATCTCATCGTGGTCGATAAGGTGCCCGGCGGGGGCGTGGGCCTCTTCGACGGCGATCTCCCGCACCACCTCGCGGACCTGTTCTTCGGTCAGCGGGGTGTTGCGCAACAGAGCAAGCAACGGCACCCGATCCGGGCCGGGAACGCCACTCGGGTAACCGGCGCGAAGCCAGTTCACAACTGCTGCCGCACGAGACTTTCCTGTCATGGCGCTCAGTCTCACCGCTGCGTGTCGATCACGCCAGCGAGTTCACCGCACGTTCACCCTGGCCGGGCAAGAAAGGGTCAGAAGTCCCAATCCTCGTCCTCGGTGTTGACGGCCTTGCCGATGACATACGAGGAGCCCGACCCGGAGAAGAAGTCGTGGTTCTCGTCGGCGTTGGGGCTCAGCGCCGA
>CAMDFY010000229.1 GCA_945897705.1 Bifidobacterium breve
AAACCCTCCCGGTCCTGAACAACCGCGCCGTGATCGCACAGACCGGCCGAATTGCGTCCCGGTAGGGCAGGATCGCACCCGTGACGATCCCGCCCACGGGCCCCCCACCCGGATTCCCGGAGCCGCCCACCCAGCAGTTCCCGCAGCAGCCAGTCCCGCAGCAGTACCCGCAGCAGTACCCGCAGCAGTACCCGCCCCAACCCACCCAGCAGTTCCCGCAGCAGCCAGTCCCGGACGAGGCGTCGCGGCGCGATCCGCTGTCGATGATCCTCATCCTCGTCATCGTCACGGCGGTCGCCCTGGCCGGTCTGCTGGGCGCGGAGTTGTACGCTCGCCGCACCGCCGACTCAATCGTGGCCAAAGCCGTCAGCTGTGTGATCAAGGACAGCGCGACCGCCTCGTTCGGGTTGCGGCCGTTCCTGGTGCAGCACTTCACCCACTCCTACCGCGACATCACGGTGCAGACCGCCGGCAATCAGATCCGCGAGGCTAAAGGCATGAAGCTCACGCTGACCCTTGATGACGTCCGGATCAACCCCACCGCGGAATCAGCAGGCACTCTCGGTGCACTGGACGCCGACATCACCTGGTCCACCGAGGGCATCAAACAAACCGTGCAGGGCGTCATCCCGTTGCTGGGCGGGTTGGTCAACAACGTCACCGCCGACCCGGCCGACGGAACCCTGGAAATCCAGGCGGCGCTCGGCACCGTGACGGTCAGGCCGCAGGTTGTTGATGACGGTCTGTCCCTGGAGGTGCTCAAGGTGAGCGGTCTGGGCTTCACATTGCCCCGCGAAAGCGTGCAGCCTGCGCTGGACGTTTTCACCACCGCGTTGACCAAGAATCTGCCGATGGGGATTCGCGCCGAGAGCGTGCGGGTGACCGACGGCGGCGTTAATGCCCGGTTCGTGACCCGAGACGCAACGATTCCCAATGGGCAGCAGGACGCCTGCTTCGCGGGGGTCGGCTAGAGAACCTCTTCGGCGCCGCCCGGATTGCACCGGGACGCCACCATCGCGTCGTCGTCGACGAACGGCCGCCATGCCTCGAGATTCCAACTGGTCTTGCCGGGCTGGGCCAACTCAGCGAAATGCCAGTGGCAGACGAACTGGGCGCGCATGCCCGGGGTGTCGGCCTCCGGCGCCCACGCCAGCACTTCGCGCCAGGCCTGTTCGGACTGGACAGCACTCTTGTCCAACTGGCCGGCCACGGCCCGGCCCACCGTGCTGGGGTAGACCCGCAGGCTCGCCCCGCCGCCGCCGACCCAGCCGACGTGGTCGATGTAAGGCCCGCTGAGGCCCTCGGCAGACGCTACGGGCGCCAGAGATGCCAGTGGAAAAGCCACCAGCAGCATGGCCAGCCGAAGCCCACGCATGATCAGCGCGACTTCCCCTGAACTTCGAGCAGTTTGGGACGAACATCCACCAGGTAGACGCCGGCAGCGACCGCGGCGATGACCATGCCGGTCACTCCCAGCACGTAGGACAGCAGTCCGGCGACACCGAGGATCCCCAGCCACTTCGGCTTGGTCAACTTGTCGGCGGCCGGATAGGCGTCGGGCCGTTGCCTGGCGGCGTTGACGAACGCGAAAGCGGTCACCGCGAGGACCGCCCACGACAGAAAAACGAGAACGACACCCGCCACGCCTTCAAGCCTCACGGCTTCAAGGGTAGGCGGGTGTCGTCTCGTCGTCGAACCCGGTGGTTGTGCCGGGGTTTACTTCTGGGTGACCCGCTTGGCCGGAGTCCGCTTGACGGTCCGCTTGACCGTCCGCTTGACCGCCTTGGCCGGAGCCTTGCGAGCCGGAGCCTTGCGAGCCGGAGCCTTGCGAGCCACGACCTTCTTCACGGCCTTCTTGGCGGGCTTGCGGGCCGGCGCCTTCTTGACGGCCTTCTTGACGGCCTTCTTGAGGGCCTTCTTGGCCGGAGCCTTGCGGGCCGGAGCCTTCTTGATGGCCGTGACGGCCTTCTTGACGGCCTTGCGGGCCGGGGCCTTCTTGACCGGGAGGTCAACGCCGACCAGCTTGGCGGCACGCTCGCCGACCGCGCGAGTCTGCGCCGACACGTTGCCCAACGCCTCCTGAGTCAGCTCGACGGCCTGGTCGACGTAACCCTCGACGCGGTCGGCGGCCTCCTTGAAGTCCTGCTGGCCCATCAGCCGATCGAGAGCGGCCTCGCCGCGCTCCACCAGAGAGTTGTAGGTATCGGTGGCGTCGTCGAGAAACTCCTCCGCCGCCTTGCGCAACTCCTCGGTGCTCAGCTTCTCGCGCAGTTCGCCGGTTCGCTTGGGCAGCTTCTCCTGCAGCCGGGTCAACGCGGCGCGACGGTCATCCATCCGGTCGCCGGCCACCTCGGCCCGATCCCGAAGGTTGCTCAGGATCTCATTGACGGTCGCAAGCGCGAGGTCGGCGGCGCCGACTGCCGCCAAAAGCGGGGCCTTCAGTTCTTCCACGGTGTTGTACTCAGCCATTTGACTGGCTCCTTTCGATTCATTTTCTGTGATGATTCTTCTTAGGTGGTGATTGAACAGCGTTGCGCTGCCGCTTGGCGAAGCCCACTATCCGGTGGGCAACTCCTCCTGTGCAGCCCCGTTCTGCAAGCAGAACGACGTATAGATGTCGAGCAAGACCCGCTTCTGCCGCTCGTTGATCGCGGAGTCCGCGACGATCGCATCCGGCACCTGGCTCTGCTGCCCGGGCTCAAGAAAGCCGGCCCGGACGTAGAGCACCTCAGCTGACAGCCGCAGCGCCTTGGCGATCTGGTTGAGCACCTCGGCCGAAGGCTTACGCAGTCCTCGTTCGATCTGGCTCAGATAGGGGTTGCTCACTCCCGCCCGTTCGGCGAGTTGTCGCACCGACACCTGGGCAGACTCGCGCTGGGTTCGGATGAAGCTGCCGATATCCTGCGCGGCATTACTCACCACGGCAGAGATATCACCATCCTGCGGCACGGCTCGTCTCCCTTGCGAATTAGCTGTCGGTGTCGGACATCCCTCACGATACCCGTTAGTGCTAACTATTGCAAGCGCCTGCTAGCGCAGATCAGAACAGCAATTTGGCGATCGAGTAGATGGCCAGGCCGGCCAGCGCACCCACCACCGTGCCATTGATCCGGATGAACTGTAGGTCCCGCCCGACGTGCAGTTCGATGCGACGACTGGCCTCCTCGGCGTCCCAACGTTCGATCGTGTCGGTGATGATCGCCGTTGCCTCCCCGCCGTACTGCTCGACAAGATGCCGCGCCCCCCGTATGACCCAGTTGTCCACTTTGTCGCGCAGTTCGGCATCGTCGCGCAACGACTCCCCGATCCGCACCACCGAATCCGTGATCCGGGCGCGCAGGGCACTGGACGGATCATCGACGCCCTCCAACACAAGCCGTTTGAGCGTCTTCCACGCGGTCTCGGCGGCACGGGTGACCTCGTCACGGGCCATCAGTTGGTCCTTGATGGCATCGGCACGCGCGATCGTTGCCTCGTCGTTTTGCAGATCGTCGGCGAACTCGAACAAGAACCGGTTGGCCGACTGCCTCAACTCATGGTTGGGGTTGCGACGCACCTTGTCGGTGAAGTCCATCAACTCGCGATGGATGCGATCGCCCACCAGGTTGTCGACGAACCGTGGC
>CAMDFY010000230.1 GCA_945897705.1 Bifidobacterium breve
GGCCAGCAGAGTCGACTCCGCGTCGGCCGTCGCTCCCACGGTCAACGCAGGCACCGGTGCCGGCGAACTGCAACCGACCAGCAGTGCCGCAACAATCAGCAAGAGCAGTCGGCGCAGCGCTGTCGGCCTCATCGCCGAACCGCTCACTCCTCGCCGGCAGCCGCGGCCACCGCGGCCGCCACCGCAGGTCCGACCCGCGGGTCCAGCGGGCTGGGAACGATATGGTCGGCCGCCAGATCCTCGCCGACGACGGAGAATATCGCCTCCGCGGCGGCGACCTTCATCCTTTCGGTGATCCGCCGCGCGCCGGCGTCCAGGGCACCGCGGAAGACGCCCGGGAAGGCCAATACGTTGTTGATTTGGTTGGGAAAGTCGCTGCGTCCGGTGGCGACGATCGCGGCGTGCCGCTTGGCCACCTCGGGATGAATCTCCGGGTCCGGGTTGGACAACGCGAACACCACCCCACCCGGCGCCATGGTGGCGATCAGGTCTTCAGGCACCACTCCCGCCGACACCCCGAGGAACACGTCCGCGCCGTCGAGTGCCTCAGCGATGCCGCCGGTGCGGCCTTCCGGATTGGTCCGCAACGCAAGTTCGGCCTTGACCGAGTTCAGATCAGCACGGCCGCTGTGCACGATGCCGCGGGAATCCAGCACCGTCACGTCCTTGAGTCCACTGGCCATCACGATGTTGGCGCAGGCCACCCCGGCGGCGCCGGCACCGGAAACGACCATCTTCAGTGTGCTGATGTCACGGCCCAGTGCGGCGCTGGCGCCCAGCAGTGCGGCCAGCACCACGATGGCGGTGCCGTGCTGATCGTCGTGCATGACCGGGCAGTCCAGCGCTTCGATGACCCGGCGTTCGATCTCGAAGCACCGCGGTGCCGAGATGTCCTCGAGGGCCACCGCCCCGAAGGTCGGGCGCAACCGAACCAGGGTCTCGACGATCTCGTCGGGATCCTGGGTGTTCAGGACGATGGGGATCGAGTCCAGGCCACCGAAGGCCTTGAACAATGCGCTCTTTCCCTCCATCACCGGTAACGACGCCGCCGCACCGATGTCACCTAGTCCGAGCACTGCGCTGCCATCGCTGACCACCGCCACCAGTCGGTGCGCCCAGGTGTACCGCGCGGCCAGGGCATGGTCGGAGGCGATCGCGCGGCAGACCTGAGCTACCCCGGGGGTATAGGCGATCGACAGGGCGCGCTGGGTGTCCAGCGGGGTCTTCAGTTCCACCGAGAGCTTTCCGCCCAGATGGGCCTGAAAGATCTCCTCGTCATCGACGATGAGCCCGGGGTCGGGCACAGCGGACACCGTCATCCCGCGCGGATCGATCATCGGCGGCGCGCTCAGACCATTCCGAGTTCGGTGACCGCGTCGCGTTCGTCGGCCAGTTCGGCGGTCGAGGCGTCGATGCGGCTCCGGGAGAACTCGTCGATCGTGAGGCCTTGGACGATCGACCAGTTGCCGTCCTTGGTGGTCACCGGGAACGACGAGACCAATCCCTCCGGCACCCCGTAGGAGCCGTCGGAGACCACCGCCATCGACACCCAGTCACCCGCCTTCGTGCCGAGCAGCCAGTCCCGAGCGGCATCGATGGTCGCTGAGGCCGCGGAGGCGGCAGAGGAGGCTCCGCGCGCATCGATGATGGCCGCGCCGCGCTTGGCAACGGTGGGGATGAAGTAGTCCTGAACCCAGGCCTGATCATTGACCACCTCGGCGGCGTTCTTCCCGCCGACCTCGGCATGGAACAGATCCGGATACTGGGTGGCCGAGTGGTTGCCCCAGATCGTCATCTTCTTGACGTCGGTGACCGCGGCGCCGGTCTTGCGGGCCAGTTGGGAGATCGCCCGGTTGTGATCGAGGCGGGTCAGTGCCGAGAAGCGCTCCCGCGGAATCGCCGGTGCGTTCGTCATGGCGATCAGGGCGTTGGTGTTGGCCGGGTTGCCGGTCACTCCGACGCGGATGTCGTCGGCGGCGACTTCACCAAGCGCCTTGCCCTGCGCGGTGAAGATCGCGCCGTTGGCCTCCAGCAGATCCCCGCGTTCCATACCCGGGCCGCGCGGGCGGGCGCCGACCAGTAGGGCCAGGTTCACGCCATCGAAGATCTTGGTCGGGTCGGCACCGATCTCCACGCCGGCCAGCGACGCGAACGCGCAGTCATCGAGTTCCATGACCACACCCTCGAGTGCCTTGAGGGCGGGTTCGATCTCGAGGAGACGCAATTCGATCGGACGGTCGGCGCCGAGCAGAGCGCCGCTCGCCAGCCGGAACAGCAGGCTGTAGCTGATCTGACCGGCGGCGCCGGTGACGGCGACTTTGAAGGGCGCTGTGCGCACGGGAATGCTCCTTGCTGGGGGCCGGGCTCGGAACTGGGAAAGCCCGGAACTGGGAAAGCTGCGCCCAAAAATCTAGCGCACCCGGTCCGACCGGGAATCTCCGGTCCGGTGCCCGGGCTCGGCCTCCGGTCCCGTCCGGTCGCTGGGACCCAGATCTCGCTGAGCCGGTGCGGACGAGCGCGTAACATCACCGACGACCCGAGATCGGGGGCCCTACCAGCTGCGGGGAGGTCGTTGCCATGGCGCAGTTTCAAACTCGCCCGCCGATACTGCTCGAAGTGAACCTGATCCACAATCCGGAAACCGAACCGGAGCCCGCGGCGGTGTCGGAGACCGTGGTCGACTGTGCCGTGTACTGCGACGGCGAGCGTCTGCCCGGTACCTACAGCTACGAGACTGCGCTGGCCGAGGTGCGCACACTTGAACAGGGTGGTCTGCGGCCCTTCGTGTGGATCGGGCTGCATGAACCCGACGCCGAACAGATGCAATCGGTCGCCGAGGTCTACGGCCTTCATCCGCTGTCGGTGGAGGACGCGGTCAACGCCCACCAGCGGCCCAAAGTCGAACGCTACGACGACATCCTGTTCCTGGTCCTCAAGACGGTGAAGTACGTGCCGCACGAATCGATGGCACTGGCCCGTGAGATCGTCGAGACCGGCGAGATCATGGTGTTCATCGGGCCCGACTTCGCCGTCACGGTTCGGCACGGAGACCACACCGGGCTCGCGGTGGTTCGCCGGCAACTCGAGGAGAATCCCGAACGTCTCAAACTCGGTCCGCCCGCGGTGATGCACGCTATCGCCGACCACGTCGTCGACTCGTACCAATCGGTGTCCGAAGCGATGGAGGCCGACGTCGACGCCATCGAGGAGGAGACGTTCTCGCCTGGGCGCAGAACCGACATCGAACCCATCTATCTGCTCAAGCGGGAGGTCGTGGAACTGCGCAGGGCGGTCTGGCCGCTCACCGATGCGCTGGCGAGAATGCAGACCGACTATCAGGACCTGCTGCCCAAGGAAATCCGGCGCTACATGCGCGACGTCGCCGACCATCAAACGCTGGCGGCCGACCTCATCGCCAGCCACGACGAGATGCTGACCTCGCTGGTGCACGCCGCGCTGGCTCGCGTCGAACTCCAGCAGAACCTCGATGTGCGCAAGATCTCGGCGTGGGTGGCGATCGCCGCCGTGCCGACCATGATCGCGGGAATTTACGGGATGAACTTCGAGAACATGCCGGAGTTGGCGTGGCAGTGGGGATATCCGGC
>CAMDFY010000231.1 GCA_945897705.1 Bifidobacterium breve
TCCGATCAGGCCCGCGAGCCTAATTTCGGGCTGTGCGGGTGAGGCGATAAGTTGGCCCCTATGAGCGAGACCGCGGGCGCCCGGCCCGAATTCGTCGCACGTTCGGTCCTGGTTACCGGTGGCAACCGGGGGATCGGGCTGGCGATCGCCCGTCGGCTGGCCGCCGATGGACACAAGGTCGCCATCACTCACCGCGGCTCGGGTGCGCCGGACGGATTGTTCGGGGTGGAGTGCGACGTCACTGACAACGACGCCGTCGATCGCGCCTTCACGGCGGTCGAGGAGCACCAGGGTCCGGTCGAGGTGCTGGTGTCCAACGCCGGCGTCACCGCGGATGCGTTCCTGATCCGGATGACCGAGGAGAGGTTCTCCAAGGTCATCGACGCGAACCTCACCGGAGCGTTCCGGGTTGCCCAGCGGGCATCGCGCAGCATGCAGCGCAAGCGGTTCGGCCGGATGATCTTCGTGGGTTCGGTCTCGGCCACCTGGGGTATCGGCAACCAGGCCAACTACGCGGCCTCGAAGGCCGGCCTGATCGGGATGGCCCGGTCGATCTCGCGAGAACTGTCCAAGGCCGGAGTGACCGCGAATGTGGTGGCGCCGGGCCTCATCGACACCGACATGACTCGCGCGATGGATGAACGAGTTGCCGAGGGTGCCCTGGAGTTCATCCCGGCGAAACGGATCGGCACCGCCGAGGAAGTTGCCGGTGTGGTCAGCTTCCTGGCTTCCGAAGACGCCAGTTACGTCTCCGGTGCGGTGATCCCGGTCGACGGCGGTATGGGCATGGGCCACTGACGGCCGCAAGGGAGATAGGGACTGACATGACAGGGATTCTTGACGGTAAGCGTGTCCTCGTGACGGGCATCATCACCGATTCGTCCATCGCGTTCCACATAGCGCGGGTGGCGCAGGAGGCGGGTGCGGAGATCGTCTGCACCGGCTTCGACCGGTTGAAGCTGATCAGACGCATCATGGACCGGCTACCGCAACCGGCGCCACTGCTGGAACTCAACGTCTGCGACGACGACCACCTGGCTACCCTCGCCGACCGGATCACCGAGGTCATCGGCGTCGGCAACAAACTCGACGGCGTGGTGCACTCGATCGGGAACATGCCGCCCAGTGGGATGGGCATCAACCCGTTCTTCGACGCCCCCTACGAGGACGTCGCGAGGGGCATTCACGTCTCGGCGTTTTCCTATGCCTCCCTGGCCAAGGCGGTGCTGCCGATCATGAATCCCGGCGGCGGCATCGTGGGCATGGACTTCGACCCGACCCGGGCGATGCCTGCGTACAACTGGATGACGGTGGCCAAGAGTGCGCTCGAGTCGATCAACCGGTTCGTGGCGCGGGAAGCCGGAAAAGTCGGCGTGCGATCCAATCTTGTTGCGGCCGGGCCGATCCGGACGCTGGCCATGAGCGCGATCATGGGCGGTGCGCTGGGCGATGAGTTCAAGGACGAGATGAAAATGCTCGAGGAGGGCTGGGATCAGCGCTCACCGCTGGGCTGGGACATGAAGGATCCCACCCCCGTCGCGAAAACCGTCTGCGCTCTGCTCTCCGACTGGTTGCCCGCCACCACCGGAACGATCGTTTACGCCGACGGCGGCGCCAGCACCCAGTTGCTGTGATGGCCCCAGTTTCTGCGATGGCGGAGCACTTCGACGCACTGTTGCTGCTGTCCTTCGGTGGGCCCGAGGGCCCCGAGCAGGTCATGCCGTTCCTGGAGCAGGTGACCCGGGGCCGGGGTATTCCACCGGAGCGCCTGGCCAGCGTCGCGGAGCACTACCTGCACTTCGGCGGTGTGTCGCCGATCAACGGGATCAACCGCGCGCTGATCGAAGAAATTCGCGCTCAACTCGCGGGCCGGGGCGAGGACCTGCCGGTGTACTTCGGCAACCGCAACTCCGATCCGTTCATCGAGGACACCGTCGCGGCGATGGCAGCCGACGGCGTTTCGCGCGTCGCGGTTTTCAGCACCTCGGCCTGGGGTGGCTATTCGGGGTGCACCCAGTACCAGGAGGACATCGCCCGAGCCCGGGAGTCCGTCGGCCCCGGCGCGCCGGAATTGGTGAAGCTGCGGCAGTACTTCGATCACCCCCTTCTGGTGGAGATGTTTGGTGACGGAATCGCCCAGGCTGCCGCGACACTGCCTGCGGAACTGCGCGACGAGGCGCGGTTGGTGTTTACCGCGCACTCCATCCCGATACGGGCGGTCGATCGCTGTGGGCCCGGGCTGTATCCGCGACAGGTCGGCTACTCGTCGGCTCTGGTGGCGGCGGCGGCCGGCTACACCGATTTCGACCAGGTGTGGCAGTCCCGTTCCGGACCGCCGCAGGTTCCCTGGCTGGAACCCGATATCGCCGATCACCTCTGTGCGCTGGCGGATTCGGGAACCAAAGCGGTCATCGTCTGTCCCATCGGATTCGTCGCCGACCACATTGAGGTCATCTGGGATCTCGACAGCGAACTTGCCGAGCAGGCCCGGACACTCGGCATCGCCATGGCCAGAGCGACGACACCCAATGCCCAGCCCCGATACGCGCGGCTGGTGCTCGATCTGCTCGACGAGAAGCGGGAGGGACGCGAGCCCGCGAGAGTTGTTGGGCGCCAGCCCGTTCCCGGATACGGCTCGAGCGTGAACGGCCGTTTCTGTACCGCTGATTGTGAGGCGAGCGCGAAGGCTGCCGGTGCTAATGCCAGGCCGACTGCAGAATCGCGCTGACAGCCGCCGTCCTTGCCGCACGCACGATCATGGCCAGCGGGCGCATCGCGTCGTCGGCGGCCCGATCATCGGCGGCGCTCTGCATGGCGATCTGCGCGGGGCCGCCGCTGACGGCGATGATGGCGTCGACGTGGGCTGCGGTGGCAAGTACCCGCAACGCCCGGTCCGGCGCGTGATCCGGCGCCCGGTGCAGGCCACCGGCTTGCAGAAGTTCCTCGACGAGGACGCGCGGATTCCCACCGCCGGGTGCGGGTTGCAGGCCGACGAGCGCTTCGGTGGCCGATCGGACTGACGATCGCAGCGCGTACTCGGCATCGCCGAGGTCGAGTTGCTCCGGCGCCGCGATGCCCGGCAACGAGTAGACCGACCAGGACAGCACGGGGATCTCTGGGATGTCCGACTCGTCCTCGCCACCGCACTCAAACACCGGGACTACGCCGATGGCCTCGCCGGCCGGCACCCGGATCAGGACTGCCTCGCCGGCATCGAGAGCGTCACGCTGGAACTGGGTGCCGGCGGGCAGGCCCCGGACGTCACCCGGCACCGGAAACGCGACATCGATCACCTGCGGTGCCCCGGGCAGCCTCCCGGGATTTCGGCCGGCCGCGGTGCGCACCGTCTGCAGCAGGGACATCGCACCGGCGGGGTCCACATCGGGCCACGGCAATCCGGTTCGGCCGGCCGCAACCGCATCGTAGGCGGCGACCGAATGCAGTGGCGCCCAGGCGTTTAGCGCGTCAAGGACGTCATCGGGTGCCGCGTGGCCAGCCAACCAGGCAGTGGTCCACACCGCTAGCGAGACACTCGGGCACCACATAATCCTCGTGAGGGTAGTGGCTCCGAGCCGGTCCGGTC
>CAMDFY010000232.1 GCA_945897705.1 Bifidobacterium breve
GAACCGTCGGCGACTTCATCCGCTCGCATGGCGGATCGGTGAGCGCCCTGCGGGTCGGCGACGACGAGGTGGTGGTGGCACTCGGCGGAGCCTGCGAGCACTGCCCGGCTGCCGGACACACCCTGCGGCTGCGATTGATGGACGAACTGCGCCGCCGCTGCCCGGGTCTGACCGAGGTGGCCCGGGACGGCACCCAGCTGACCTTGTCGCTGGGTTCGGCGCGGGGCTGACACCCGGGGGATTTCAGTGAAACCGCTTGAGCCGAAGGCTGTTCACCACCACCAGCACCGAGGACACCGCCATCGCCGCACCGGCGATCATCGGGCTCAGCAAACCCAGCGCGGCCAGCGGAATCGCCGCGGCGTTGTAACCGAACGCCCAGAACAGGTTCTGCTTGATGATCCGCAGTGTGTGCGACGACAGCCGCAGCGCGGTCGGAACCGTACGCAGGTCGCCGCGCACCAGGGTGATGTCACCGGCCTCGATCGCGGCGTCGGTTCCGGTGCCCATCGCCATCCCGATATCGGCGGTCGCCAGGGCCACCGAGTCGTTGACGCCGTCGCCGACCATGGCCACCCGGCGGCCGCGGGCCTGTAAAGCCCGGACGGCTTCGGCCTTTTGCGAGGGCAGCACCCCGGCGATCACATCGGCGGCGGCGATGCCCACTTCGGCGGCAACACGTGCGGCCACCACTTGATTGTCACCGGTCAACAGCATCGGGGTGATGCCCAGCGCCTTGAGTTCGGCGATCGCCTCGGCGCTGGTGGGCTTGACCGCATCGGCCAGTCGGATCACCCCGCGGCGGGCGCCGCCCCAGCTCACCTCCACGCTGGTGCGGCCATCGGAATCGGCGGCGCGCGTCACCCGGACCGCTGTGCCGTCCACCCGCCCGCTGACCCCGGTCCCGGGATCGTTGGCGAAATCGGTGACCGGGACCAGCGTCAGACCCCGTTCGTGCGCCGCGGTGACGATTGCCGCCGCGACCGGATGCTCGGAGGCGGCCTCCACCGCGGCCGCACGCCTGAGCACCATGTCGGCGTCCTCGCCGGGCTGCGCCTCGACGGCACCGACCGTCATCCGGCCGGTCGTGATGGTGCCGGTCTTGTCCAGCACGACGGTGTCGATACCGCCCGCGGTCTCCAGCACCTGAGGTCTCTTGATCAGCACCCCCAGTTGGGCGCCGCGGCCGGTGCCGACCAGGATCGCCGTCGGCGTGGCCAGACCCAGCGCACACGGGCAGGCGATGATCAGTACCGCGACCGCCGCGGTGAATGCGGCGATCACCGAGTGCCCGGTCAACAGCCAGCCGGCCAGGGTGACCGCGGCGATCACCAGGACGGCGGGAACGAACACCGCCGACACCCGATCAGCCAGGCGCTGAATGGAGGCCTTACCGGTCTGCGCGTCGACAACCATCCGGGCCATCCGGGCGAGTTGAGTGTCGGCACCAACCCTGCTGGCGCGCACCAGGATCCGGCCGTAGGTGTTGAGGGCGCCGCCGAGCACCGAGTCGCCCTTCGACACGTCGGCGGGGACTGATTCACCCGTCATCGCTGAGGTGTCCAGTGCCGACGCGCCGTCGATCACGACACCATCGGTGGCGACCCGCTCACCGGGCCGCACCACGATCACGTCGCCGACGGCAAGTTCGCCGGCGGGAATCCGCACCTCGGCGCCGTCGCGCACGATGGTGGCCTCCTTGGCGCCCAGCGACAGCAGAGCGCGCAGCGCCGAACCGGCCGCGCGCTTGGCCTTGGCTTCGGAGTAACGGCCGGCGAGCAGGAAGACCGTGACCGCGGCCGCGACCTCGAAGTAGACGTGACCCGAGCCGTGCCCGTGGCCTGCCGACCCGGTGATCACGACGAACGCCGACCACAGATAGGCGGCCAGGGTTCCGATCGACACCAGGGTGTCCATCGTGGAGGAGCGGTGCCGGGCGCTGTTGTATGCCGCGGCATGGAAGGGGTACCCGCCCCAGAACACGATCGGTGTCGCCAATGCCAGAACCACCCACTGCCAACCGGGGAACTGCCAGGGGGTCACCATCGACAGCGCCACCACCGGTACGGCGAGGACGGCGGAGCCGATCAGCCGGGGCCGTAACTGCTCCTCGGGCAGATCGTGGTTCATGTGGTCGCCGTGGTCCATGGGTGAGTGCTGCGCATGGTCGATCACCGAGGCGCGGTAACCGGTGGAGGCGACCGCGCGGATCAGGGCATCGGTGCCCACCGCGGGATCATGCTCGACATGGGCCTGTTCGACCGCGAAGTTGACGGTGGCCGCCACGCCGTCGAGACCGTTGAGGCCGCCTTCGATTTTCGCGGCGCAGGACGCGCAGGTCATCCCGGTCAGTCGCAGGTCCGTGATCGTCATGATCCGGAATATACCCCTAGGGGGTATATGTGTCGAGGGTGATCTGCGGTGCCCGCCGCCGCAGCCCGGCCACGCCATAGATCGCCAGGACGCCAGCCGCGGTGGCCAGGACCAGGCCTAGAACCATCATCGGCGGGTCGTAGACCACCGAGACGGTAGACGGCTGCCCCTCGGTCACCGGAGCCACCTCGACCAGGCTCCTGACCTGCGCCCAGCACAGCGCAGCACCCGCCGCTGCGAACACGGCGGCGATGAGTTGTGCGGCGTGACGCACCGGGGCTTTGTCGGGCGCCATGTCCGTGCCGGGGGCCGCCATCAGGACTCGACAAGCTGGGTCAGCGCGGCCCGCAACGCCTCATCATCGCGAGCCCAGGCCTGCGCGGTGCGGTCGTTTGCCAACTTCAGTCCGATCCCGGTGCGGCCTTTGGGCACGCCGTTCAGTTCGCCGAGGGTGCGGGCCTCCTGCCATGGCTCGATCGGCTCGCCGGATTTCACCGAGTGCTCGGCCTCCGGGTACACCAGGAGAATCTGGCCAATGGGCAGCGTCTCAGTGCCCTGACGCAAGGTCTGGGCGGTCAGTTCCACACTGGTATGCAGCCGTGCCGCCCGGACCTGCAGGGCCAGCACCGAGCACATCGTCACCAGGAAGAACAGCGGCACGGTAGCGCGGAAACCGAGACCGGCGCCGTACTGAACGAAGACCATCGCAAGCCCCCCCGCCACGCCCAACCACAGCCAGTGCCAACTTGCCCCGTTCTCGTAGAACAGCACGGGGCTCTCCGGTTCAGGGCCGTCCGGTTCAGGGCCGTCGGGTTCGGGGCCGTCGGGTAGTGATTCGCTCGCAGTCATGATCGGCAAAAGCCTATCGCCCGATCAGCGGGTGAAGAACCCCTGTGAATCGGGGCGGTGCAGCAGGTAGATACCGCCGCCGATGAGCACGGATCCGATGATGCCGGTCACGGCGAACACCACCGCGCCCGTCGGTTCACGCGCCGCACCCAGCAGGCTCGCCAGCGTGTAGAAGATGGTGGCCAGGCCACCGCCGGTCAGCAGCGAGCGAGCCCAGCGGTACCCGGAACGCATCAGGACCAGCACGGTCACCACGACCGCGCCCACGGCCAGGATGAACACGATGCCGAGGATGCCCAGATACTTCGAGCC
>CAMDFY010000233.1 GCA_945897705.1 Bifidobacterium breve
GCCAGCCGCAGTCGGCTGCGTGAAATCCACTCGACCAGCATCCGCGAACTCGAGGACGGCCTGGCGCCGGAATTGCGCGACGAACTCCAACGGCTGGCGTTGCCGTTCTCCGAGGACACCGTGCCGACCGACGCCGAACTCCGGATCGCCCAGGCACAACTGGTCGGTTGGCTCGAGGGCCTGTTCCACGGGATACAGACGGCACTGTTCGCCCAGCAGATGGCAGCGCGGGCGCAGTTGGAACACATGCGCCAGCCGGCGTTGCCGCCCGGAGTCACCCCGCCCGGCGGATCGCCGGGGCACGGGACCGGGCAGTACCTGTAGGAGCAGACGGTCACAGTGGCAACCGAGCCCTACATCGAGACCCGCGGCGCCTGGGTTGAATTCCCCATCTTCGACGCGAAGACCCGGTCGCTGAAGAAGGCATTCCTGGGTAAGGCCGGCGGGACCATCGGGCGCAACAGCGACAACGTCGTCGTGATCGAGGCGTTGCGTGACAT
The DNA here is from genome assembly GCA_945897705.1 of Bifidobacterium breve. GTDB lineage: Bacteria > Actinomycetota > Actinomycetes > Mycobacteriales > Mycobacteriaceae > Mycobacterium > Mycobacterium aquicola. Next base: position 501 of record CAMDFY010000233.1, read on the forward strand.
CACCCTGTCGCTGCGGATGGGCGACCGGGTGGGACTCGTCGGCCACAACGGCGCGGGCAAATCGACACTGCTTCGGCTGCTGTCGGGCATCTATGAACCCACTCGGGGTCGGACTGTCGTCCACGGCCGGGTTGCCCCGGTTTTCGATCTCGGTGTCGGAATGGATCCTGAGATCACCGGCTACGAGAACATCATCATTCGCGGGTTGTTTCTGGGACAGACCCGAAAGCAGATGGCGGCCAAGGTCGATGAGATCGCGGAGTTCACCGAACTTGGCGAATACCTGTCGATGCCCCTTCGCACCTACTCCACAGGTATGCGGGTGCGACTGGCGATGGGTGTGGTCACCAGTATCGACCCGGAGATCCTTCTTCTCGACGAAGGCATCGGGGCGGTCGACGCGGAGTTTCTCGCCAAAGCACAGTCCCGGCTTCAGGCCCTCGTTGAACGGTCCGGGATCCTGGTGTTCGCCAGTCACTCCAATGAGTTCCTTGCGCGACTGTGCAAGACGGCGATGTGGATCGACCACGGAACCGTGAAGATGAGCGGGAGCATCGAAGATGTGGTGCGGGGCTATGAGGGTGAGGACGCCGCGCGACACGTACTCCAAGTCATGGCCGAACATCGCCACGATTGGTCAGACGATCAGGCCGAACCGCGATGACCATGGTGTGCGCGGTCGTCGTCACTCACCGCCGACCCGAGCAGTTGGCCACGTCGCTGGACGTGGTGACGACACAGACCCGGATGATCGACCATCTCATCGTGGTCGACAACGATCACGATGAGCAGGTCAGCGAGTTGGTGGCCGGCCAAGCAGTTCGGTCAACCTATCTTGGCTCGCGCCGAAACCTCGGCGGCGCAGGTGGTTTCGCGCTCGGAATGCTTCACGCACTGGCTCTGGGCGCGGACTGGGTATGGCTGGCCGACGACGACGGCCGACCTGGCGATAGCGAAGTGCTGGCCACCCTGCTGGCCTGTGCGCACCGACATGGCCTCGCCGAGGTGTCACCGATGGTGTGCGATCTCGACCAACCCGACAGGTTGGCGTTTCCGCTGCGGCGCGGGCTGGTGTGGCGGCGGCGGGTCGATGAATTGCGCACCAAGGATTCCCCCGGCAGCGACCTGCTGCCCGGGTACGCATCACTGTTCAATGGTGCATTGTTTCGGGCGGAAACCATTGCGGCGGTAGGGGTTCCCGACATCCGACTGTTCGTCCGCGGCGACGAGTACGACGTGCATCGCAGACTGGTCCGCAGCGGCCTACCATTCGGAACCTGCCTGGACACCGTCTATCTCCACCCGTACGGCAGCGACGAATTCAAACCCATCCTCGGGGGGCGAATGCACACCCAGTACCCGGATGATCCGGTGAAGCGTTTTTTCACCTACCGCAACCGGGGATACGTTCTGGCCCAGCCCGGCCTTCGCAGGCTGCTGCCACAGGAGTGGTTGCGGTTCGGGTGGTACTTCCTCATTACACGGCGTGATCCGGCCGGATTGCGGGAGTGGATCCGGTTGCGCCGCATGGGTCGCCGAGAGCAGTTCGGTCCGCCGGAGCCACGGCCCGGGAGTCCGCGATGACCTTCATCGATGCGGCCGACCAGTCCAAGTCCTTCGCCCGGGCTTGGGGGGATCTCACCGAGGGATTCCGCAAGCACGAACTGTGGCTGCACCTCGGTTGGCAGGACATCAAGCAGAAGTACCGGCGCTCGGTGCTGGGTCCGTTCTGGATCACCATCGCCACCGGCACCACCGCGGTCGCCATGGGTGCGCTGTACTCGAAGTTGTTTAAGCTCGATCTCGCCGAGCACCTGCCCTATGTGGCATTGGGGCTGATCATCTGGAACATGATCAATGCCTCGATACTGGAGGGCGCCGACGTCTTCATCGCCAACGAAGGCCTGATCAAGCAGCTGCCGACGCCGCTGAGCGTGCACGTGTACCGGCTGGTGTGGCGACAGATGATCCTCTTCGCGCACAACATCGTGATTTTTGTGGTGATCGCAATCATCTATCCCAAACCGTGGTCGTGGGCCGACCTGACGGTGATTCCGGCCTTACTGCTCATCATGCTCAACTGCGTCTGGGTGTCGTTCTGCTTCGGAATCCTGTCCACCCGTTACCGCGACATCGGCCCGTTGCTGGCCTCACTGGTGCAACTGCTGTTCTTCATGACACCGATCATTTGGAATGCCGAAACCCTCCAGCAGCAGGGCGCGGGCCGTTGGTCGAAGATCATCGAACTCAATCCGCTGCTGCACTACCTCGACATCCTGCGCGCTCCCCTGCTGGGTGCCCAGCAGGAACCCCGGCACTGGGTGGTGGTGATCGTTTTGACGGTGCTGGGTTGGTGCGCCGCCGCGTTCGCGCTGCGCCAGTACCGGGCCCGGGTGCCCTACTGGGTCTGATGCGCCGGGATCTCCGTAAGCTTCCCGCGATGGCCCACCCCGCCGCGCCGACCCCGCTGAGCCTGCGAACCCAACTGCTGCGGTTCGTCGTCACCGGCGGTTTCTCGGCGATCGTGGACTACGGGATCTACATCGGCCTACACGCGCTCGGGATGGCGTTGGATCCGGCAAAGGCCATCGGGTTCGTCGCCGGCACCCTGACGGCCTACCTGATCAACCGGCGATGGACGTTCCAGGCCGCTGCCAGCCGCGCCCGGTTCCTGGCGGTGATGGCCCTCTACGCGATCACATTCGCCGTTCAGGTCGGTCTCAACCATGTGCTGCTCCAGATTTTCGACGGCCGGGCCTGGCGAATTCCGGTCGCATTCGTCATTGCTCAGGGCACCGCGACGATCATCAACTTCATCGTCCAGCGAGTATGGATCTTCCGGCTGCGCTAATCAGACGCTCAGCAGGCGCTGAACAGGCGAGGTCGCACGGTACCCTCGACACGATGTCCGCAATCACCACTCCGCAGCGACTGACCGGCTGGGCCCGCACCTCACCCAGTGTCGCCGAGGTGCTCCACACCCCGGATCCCGAGGAGATCGTCAAAGCCGTCGCCCGGGTGGCCGCCGAGGCC
>CAMDFY010000234.1 GCA_945897705.1 Bifidobacterium breve
AAGCTGGCCGGCATGACGGGCACCGCCGAGACCGAAGCCGCCGAACTGCACGAGATCTACAAGCTCGGCGTGGTGTCGATCCCGACGAACCGGTCGATGGTTCGCACCGACCAGACCGACCTGATCTACAAGACCGAGGAAGCCAAGTACATCGCGGTCGTCGACGACATCGCCGAGCGCTATGAGGCCGGTCAACCGGTGCTGGTCGGCACCACCAGCGTCGAGCGCTCGGAGTACCTGTCGCGGCAGTTGCAAAAGCGCGGTGTCCCGCACAACGTGCTCAACGCCAAGTTCCACGAGCAGGAAGCCGCCATCGTCGCCGAAGCGGGGCGGCGCGGCGCCGTGACCGTGGCCACCAACATGGCCGGCCGCGGCACCGACGTCGTGCTGGGTGGCAACGTGGACTTCCTCACCGATCTGCGCCTGCGCGATCGCGGCTTGGATCCGGTGGAAACGCCCGATGAGTACGAAGCCGCCTGGCATGACGAGTTGCCGGTGGTCAAGGCGGAGGCCGACACGGAGGCCGAGGACGTCATCGCGGTGGGCGGGCTCTACGTGCTGGGCACCGAGCGCCACGAATCGCGCCGGATCGACAATCAGTTGCGCGGGCGCTCCGGCCGTCAGGGCGACCCGGGCGAGTCACGGTTCTATCTGTCGCTGGGTGATGAACTGATGCGCCGCTTCAACGGGGCCACCCTGGAGTCGCTGCTCACCCGGCTGAACCTCCCCGACGATGTGCCGATCGAGGCCAAAATGGTCAACCGGGCGATCAAGAGCGCCCAGACCCAGGTCGAGCAGCAGAACTTCGAGATCCGCAAGAACGTGCTCAAGTACGACGAGGTGATGAACCAGCAGCGCGTGGTCATCTATGACGAGCGTCGGCGCATCCTCAAGGGCGAGGATCTGGCACAGCAGGCCCACGACATGCTCGTCGACGTTGTCACCGCCTACGTCGACGGTGCCACCGCCGAGGGCTATGCCGAGGACTGGGACCTTGATGCGCTGTGGGCCGCGCTGCGGACCCTCTATCCGGTAGGCATCGACCACCATGACCTGATCGACTCCGAGGCCGTCGGCGAGGCCGGCGAGTTGGATCGCGACGAACTTCGCGATCTGCTCATCGCGGATGCCGAAAAGGCCTACGCCGTCCGCGAAGCGGAGATCGCGGCCATCGCCGGTCCGGACGCCATGCGGCAGCTGGAGCGCAACGTGCTCCTGACCGTGCTGGACCGCAAGTGGCGTGAGCACCTCTATGAGATGGACTACCTCAAGGAGGGCATCGGTCTGCGCGCCATGGCGCAGCGCGACCCTCTGGTGGAGTATCAGCGCGAGGGCTACGACATGTTCATCGGCATGCTCGAGGGGCTGAAGGAGGAGTCGGTCAGCCTGCTGTTCAACGTTGAGGTCCAAGCCGCTCCCGGGATGCCTCAGGTCGCGGCCCAGGCGATGCCGGAGGGCCTGCGGGTCAAGGGAATCGGTGCGGATGACTCGACGCCGCTGACCTACGTCGGCCCGTCCGAGGACGGCGACGCCGAAGTGCAGCGTTCCGGTGGCGCCCCCGAGCCGGCTGTGGCCGGTGCCAGCCGCAGGCAGCGAAGGCAGGCCAAGCGCGCCGATGCCCGTGAGCAGAAGGCCATGCGGCGCGGCTGAATTCAGCCCAGATGATGCCGGGCGAATTCAGCCCAGATGTAGCGCGACCACCTGCCAGCGCGGTCCGGTTGCGCCGGTGATCTGCTCGACGCGGCAGGCGATGGCGTGCACGCGTTCGCCCCGGGTGTAGTTCGCGGCCACCTCCGCCGCGGTGCCGTCGGCGCGCACTGATTGCGCCCGAACGCGCCGCAGTCGCGCGGAGCCGACGCCGTCACCGCGTCGTGCGGAGCCGACGCCGTCACCGTGTCGCGCGGAGCCGACGCCGTCACCGCGTCGTGCTGCCGGCAGCAGCGTGTCCACCAGGGCGCCGTCGAGCAGTGGCCGCAACTGGGCGAGCGAGCGACGACGGTCGATGACTTCCAGCACACGGCGCAGCGCCGCGTCGGCGAAGATCGCTGCGGCCCGCGCGCTGTCGTCGGTGTTTCCCGACCCGCGTCCCGGTTGCGCCGGTGCTGGCTGCTCGACGGTCGGGGGCGGCTGCGCGGAGATTGCGAGCAACCCCGCAGCGCCGCGGTCGGCGGGTGGCTCGTAGTCCGCGATCGGCGTTACGGCGGGCTGAATCATCTTGGTAAGCAGGGCACAGTCTCCGGTTCTCGGTGGCAAACGGGCCGGCTGCCGGAGAGTGGCGAATCCGAATTGATGGTCGCACATTCAGCGCGAGCGAGTATTCACCGTTACCGTTGGCCTGTGAATCGGTTGTCGAACTCGGATGCGGCGTTCTACCGCCAGGAGGACACCACCACCCCGATGTATGTGGGCTCGCTGTCGATCCTGCGTCAGCCCCGGGAACCCTTGAGTTACGAGACCCTGCTGGAGACCGTGGAGCGCAGGTTGCCGCAGACCCCGCGGTACCGCCAAAAGGTGCGTGAGGTGACGCTGAACATCGCGCGGCCGGTCTGGGTCGACGACCCCGAATTCGACATCACCTATCACGTGAGGCGTTCGGCACTGCCGTCCCCGGGAAGCGACGCCCAACTGCACGATCTCATCTCCCGACTGGCCGGCCGCCCGCTGGACCGATCCCGGCCACTGTGGGAGATGTACCTCATCGAAGGCTTGGCGGACAATCGGCTGGCGCTGTTCATCAAGTCCCACCAGGGGTTGATCAACGGAATGGCGGCAGTGGAACTCGGCCACGTGATCGCCGACCGGACCCGCGCGCGCACCTCGATCAGTGAGGACATCTGGCTGCCGCCCCGGGAACCATCGGCAGCAGAGTTGTTGGCCGAGGCGGTCGGTGACTGGCTGGCTCGCCCCGGTCAACAGTTGGCCGCTCTGCGGTCTGCGGTGGCCGATGTCGCCACCGACCGCGGTGAGGTGGCCCAGCGAGTCAGACGCGTCGCCGATGTGGCCCGCACGCTGGTGCGGGGCAGCGCACCGAGCAGTCCACTGAACGTCGCGGTGTCGCGACATCGACGCTTCACCGTGGCGCGGGCCCAGCTCTCCGATTTCCGGCAGGTGCGTGCGCGGTATGACTGTGACGTCAACGACGTCGTGCTGACAGTCATCACCGGGGCGTTGCGCGCCTGGCTGTTATCCCGAGGGGAACCGGTGACGGCTGGCTTGACGGTCCGGGCGATGGCGCCGACCTCGATTTATCCGGATGCCGACGAAAAGTCGTCGAACCCGGGGCAGGCGATCAGTGAGGTGGCTCCGTTCCTGATCGACCTACCGGTCGGTGAGGGAAACCCGGTGGTGCGGCTGTCGCAGGTTGCGCACGCAACCGAGTCGCACTCGGTGGGGGCCGAACTGGTCGATGCCCGGACCATCGTCACGCTGTCGGGTTTCGCGCCCCCCACACTGCATGCCATGGGAACGCGGGTGGCAACCCAGTTCCCGCCGCGGCAGTTCAACCTGCTGATCACCAAC
>CAMDFY010000235.1 GCA_945897705.1 Bifidobacterium breve
CCGGCGCCATACCGCCCGATCCCGGCTCGGTGGCCGAGGCGTCGGAGATGCTCAACCCGGGTGTGATCGTGGGGGGGATTGTGCCACCGGTGTAGTTGACGACGTTGATCGTGCCGTACTTGTTGAAGGTGCCGCTGAAGCTGCCAGCCGGACTGGAGGTTCCGGAGGCGTAGTTGCTGAGCTGCCCGAGCGGACCCGGATTGTCGCGGTCGAGTGACCAGAACGAGAGCATGCCGAGGCCCTTGGAGGTGGCGAAGGCCTGCAGTGCCTGCGCGTCGGCAACGGTGAACACCTCGGTGGTGATGTCGTTGACCCCGATCATCGGGGTGACGCCGATCTGTTTCCAGGTGAAGGTCTGGCCGTTCTTGGTGTAGAGCGCGGACAACTGGGCGTAGGTCGACTCGGCCGACCGGATCGCATAGGTGCCCATCGTCTGAGCATTCGGACCGCTGGTAGGTGCGGGCCCCTCGCCGTAGTCCATCGCCATGACGTTGACGCCGTCCAGTTTCACCCCGGCCGTCAGCGCCGCCTGCACCACGTTGAGGCCATCGGTGGTCAGACCCTGGGGTAGCACCGGAAGCGTGTACCAGATCTTCACCTGGGGCCGTTGTTGCTGGAGCAGTTTCAGGGCGTTGCTCATCAGGGTTATCGAGGCCGTGTCAGCGATCGCCGCGCCCTCGATGTCGAAGTCGAGGTGAGTGACGCCGTAGGTGTCCATCACGCCGGCGTAGGCGTTCGCCAGGGCCTGGGCGCTCAGACCACGGGCGGCATATGACTGGGCGACGCTGGTGCCGGCCACGCCGCCCAGGGAGATCATCACGTCGCCACCCGCGGCCCGGAACTTCGCGATCGAGGAGTTGATCGCCAGCGCCTGTTCATTGGTCGAATTCGGTTCCAGCACGCTGTATCCGCCCCAGGAGGGGTTTCCGGCCGGATCGGCCTGCAGGAAACCCAGCGTGAGCAGCGAGGCCCCGGTGGCCTTCGACAGTGCCAGCAGGTCTGGCACCGGCCAGCCGGCCATGTCCACGTATGGCGCGAAGAAGGCGTTGCCCCATTGCGCGGTGGTTCCACCCGTCGCGGGCGCGATGTCGTCGGTGATGATCGTGGCAGTCGCGGTGGCCCGGGCGAGGGTGGCACCCGACGGAGTGGACAACGTCACCGTGAACGTCTCGGTCGGTTCGACCGTCGCGTCACCGGTGACTGCGACGGTGACAGTCTGCGAAATCACTCCCGGTGCGAAGGTGAGCGTGCCCGAACCCGCGGTGTAGTCCTGGCCCGCCGTGGCGGTGCCGTTGGACGTCGCATACCGGACCGTGACCGTGGTGGCCGAGACCTTCGACAGCGTCGCAGTGAACACCAGATTCGACGTCCCGGTACCCCCCTCGGTCACGCTGGTATCGGCGACCGACACCGTCGGCGGCGTGACGACGACGGCAGCGTCATCGTTGGTGATGGTGCCGACCGCGGTGGCTTTGGCGATGGTGACCCCCGACGGGGCCGACAACGTCACGGTGAAGGTTTCGTTCGGCTCCACAGCCGTGTCGCCGATGACGCCGACGTGCACCGTCTGGGTGGTCACCCCCGGGGCGAAGGTGATGGTGCCGGACTCGGCGGTGTAATCCACACCGGCGGTCGCGGTGCCGTTGGAGGTCGCGTAGCCGACGCTCACCGTGGTGGCCGAGGCCTTGTCCAGCGTCGCGGTGAACATGAAGTGGGAGTGCTCGCCATTGCCCTCGGTCACGGCGAGATCAGCGATGGACACCTTCGGCGGCGTGGCCGGCGAGGGGTTGATGTCGTCGTTGGTGATGATGCCGATAGCGGCTGCGTCGGCGATGGTGGCGTTCGTTGCATTGGACAGATTCAGCGTGAATTGCTCGTTGAGCTCATACATCGCGTCACCGCTGATGGCGACGCTCACGATCTTGCTGGTCTCGCCCGGCGCGAAGCTCAGTGTGCCCACCGTCGGTGTGAAGTCACCGGCGGTCGCGGTGTCGTTGCTGGTGGTGTAGCCGACACTCACCGTGTTGGCGGCTGCCTTGGACAGCAGCACCGTGAAGTTCATCGCAGACGTACCGGTATTGCCTTCGGCAGCGCTTCGATCGGCCACCGACAGACTCGGCAGTGCAGTCGTCGGCGTCGCCGTGAAGATGAGGTTCTGCCACTTGGTGCGGGCCCCGCTGTCGAGGGCGATGATGTTGCCGGTCTGCAGTTGGCCGAGGGTGACCCCGGTCAGTGTGTAAGTCTGGTTGTTGCCGACGATCGTGATCTTGGTGGAGCCGGTCGTGTCGGTGACGTCGAAGTCCGGTGCTTTGAACCAGCCGAAGTCGAGTTTGTCCTTACTCGGGTCGAACGTCAGCGGGGTGTTGGTGCCGTAGTTCCAGGCGATGACGGTGGTGGTTCCGGTCTGGCCGGTCGGTGGTGTGCCATTGCCGGCGGCGGTGGGCCAGACGGTGGTACCGGCGATCGGCACACCCTGGGGCTTGATCTGCGTATCCGGAAGCGAGGCGAAGCCGAGTTGTTTGTACAGCGAGTCCTCGCGCGCTTGCGCGGCGTGGAAGACGAAGTTCGCCTGAGTCAACTGGCTCTTGGTGACGCCCTTGAGGATCAGCGCCTGGCCGGTGCCGGCATTGCCGATGATGACGCCGTCCGGACTGTCAGTCAGGTAGATCTGTTCGCGGGTGCCGTAGTAGCGGAAGTCGACGATGTCAGTGACCGGGTTGAAGGCCACGGTGTTGACCTGCCCCACCTCGTGGGAGCGGACGTAGACCGTGTTCGGTGCGGCAGTGATGCCGCGCTCCCAGGCCAGCGCACCGGAAAGGTCTTGGCGCAGATGGTCATTGATGATCGGGGCGAAGTTGTCGACGGTCAGTTGACCCAGTGATACCCCTTGGATGACGGCGGTCTCGCCGGTCCAGGGACTGCGGAAGCCAACTCCCTCGGGCGTGTCAACGACGATGAAGTTATGCACGGAGACATCCCCGAGGTCGAGTTTGTCCTTCGCGGGGTTGAAGCCGGCGATGTCGGGTCCGGTCGCGGTGATGCTGTAGGTCCTGCCGGTGCCGGTGACCGGGGTGACCGCGGTGTTGGTGATCGTGGCGGTTGCGGTAGCGGTGGTGATGGTGGCGCCGGTGGGCTTGGACAGGGTGACGGTGAAGGTTTCTGCGGTTTCGACGGCGGTGTCGGCCAGGACGGGCACGTTGATCTTCTGCGAGGTGACCCCCGGTGCGAAGGTCAGGGTGCCGGTGGTCGCGGTGTAGTCGGTTCCGGCGGTCGCGGTGCCGTTGGCGGTGGCGTAGCCGATGGTGACCGGCGTGGTCGATGCCTTGGACAGGCTGACGGTGAAGGCGGCTTGCGCCGTCCCGGTGGCCGAAGGTTCGGCCGCGGTGACGCCGGCCACTGAGACCCCGGGCGGCGTCGTCGTCGGTGTGGTGTTCGCGACGCCATTGAGTTGCAGGCCGGTGACCGCCGACCCGGCCGCACCCGTGGTGGCCTGGAAGCCGAACGATGCACTCTGGCCG
>CAMDFY010000236.1 GCA_945897705.1 Bifidobacterium breve
GAACCCAGCGAGTCGGTCGAGGCTGCTCAGATGATCCCGCGGGGCATGACCACCGCGGTGGACAAGTCGCTGCTGGCGCGGATCGGCGATGCGCATTTGACGGTGCCGGAAGGATTCGCCGTGCATCCGCGGGTGCAACCGGTGCTGGAAAAGCGTCGGGAGATGGCCTACGAGGGCAAGGTCGACTGGGCGTTCGCCGAACTGCTGGCGCTGGGATCGTTCCTGGCCGAAGGCAAACTGATCCGGTTCACCGGACAGGACACTCGGCGCGGGACGTTCACCCAACGCCATGCGGTGATCATCGACCCCAACACCGGGGCCGAGTTCACCCCACTGGATCTGCTCACCGTCAACCCCGACGGCACCGGAAACGGGGGACGGTTCCTGGTGTTCGATTCGCCACTGTCCGAATACGCGGCGGTGGGATTTGAATACGGCTATTCGGTGGGGAATCCCGAGGCGATTGTGCTCTGGGAGGCCCAGTTCGGCGATTTCGTCAACGGCGCGCAGTCGATCATCGACGAGTTCATCAGCTCCGGCGAGGCCAAATGGGGCCAACTCTCCGACGTGGTGCTGCTGCTGCCGCACGGCCATGAGGGCCAGGGGCCGGACCACACCTCCGGGCGAATCGAACGGTTCCTGCAACTGTGGGCCGAGGGCTCGATGACCATCGCGATGCCGTCGACTCCGGCCAACTACTTCCATCTGCTGCGTCGACACGGCCTCGACGGGGTGCATCGGCCGCTGATCGTGTTCACCCCGAAATCGATGCTGCGCAACAAGGCAGCCGTCAGCGACATTCGCGACTTCACCGAGCGCAAGTTTCGGTCGATCCTCGAGGAGCCGAACTACACCGACGGCGACGGCGACCGCACCAAGGTCACCCGAGTACTACTGACCAGTGGAAAGATCTACTACGAGTTGGAAGCACGCAAGAAGCAGGACAACCGCGACGATGTCGCGATCGTCCGGATCGAACAGCTTGCACCGCTGCCCAAGCGCCGGTTGGCCGTCACGCTCGACGAGTACCCGAACGCCAGGGAATACTTCTGGGTGCAGGAGGAGCCGGCCAATCAGGGCGCCTGGCCCACGTTCGGCCTGAGTCTGCCGGAGTTGCTTCCCGACACGCTGACCGGCATCAAGCGGATCTCCCGACGGGCGATGTCCGCGCCGTCGTCAGGGTCGTCGAAGGTGCACGCCGTCGAGCAGCAGGAAATCCTGGACGAGGCGTTCGGCTGACCGGGCCCGCGCCCGTTTGACCAACGCGCGAGCGTGCGTGTCGGCACGCCGACACGCCGCGGGCAGCGCACAGTACACGCACGCTGGCGCACGGACCTCAGCCGAAGATCGACAACAGTGGCGTGCCGTCATTGAGCGAGTCGGCGACGTTGTCCACCGCCCTCGGGCACAGGAACGAAATGGCCGTGCCGGTGAACATCGTGCCCACCCCCAGGGGCCGGCCGATGTCGTCGGCGACCTTGGCGGCGATGTCGACGGCATCCTGACCGCGGTCGGCCAGGACCGGGCACAGCGCCCGGCTCACCTCACCGGCGTCGACCGGACCGAGATTGCCGTTACCGAGGCCGTCGAGGGCGGAAAGAACATCGTCGACGGTGTCGGCAACGTCGGGGGTGTCGGCGGCGGCGGGCGCGGCGAGCACGCCGGCCAGGATCCCGAAGGCCGTTACCAGCAATCCAGCGGTATGACGCAGTTTCATGACCGGTTAATCGTAGGGCGATCCGCGCGCGTTACGGGCCGGAACGCCCTTGCTACCCTGACTCAGACTCGACAACCAGGGGGAACGCAATGCAGGGATTTGCCGGCAAAGTGGCGGTCGTGACCGGGGCGGGTTCCGGCATTGGTCAGGCCCTGGCCCTTGAGCTGGGGCGATCCGGCGCCTCCGTCGCCATCAGCGACGTCGACACCGAGGGCCTAGCGGTCACCGAGGCACGTCTGAAATCGGTCGGGGCGCCGGTCCGGGCCGACCGGCTCGACGTCACCGAACGCGAGGCGCTTGCCCTGTATGCCGACGAGGTGAAGGACCAGTTCGGCAAGGTGAACCAGATCTACAACAACGCCGGGATCGCCTTCAGTGGCGACGTGGAGATCACGCCGTTCAAGGACATCGAGCGCATCATGGACGTCGATTACTGGGGCGTCGTCAACGGCACCAAGGCCTTTCTGCCGCACCTGATCGCCTCCGGTGACGGCCACGTCATCAACATCTCCAGCATTTTCGGACTGTTCTCGGTGCCCGGCCAGGCCGCCTACAACTCGGCGAAGTTCGCGGTGCGCGGATTCAGCGAGGCACTGCGGCAGGAGATGATGCTGGCCCACCACCCGGTTGCGGTGACCACCGTGCATCCCGGCGGCATCAAGACCGCCATCGCCCGCAACGCCACCGCCGCCGAGGGTTTGGATTCGGCCTCGATGGCCGAGTGGTTCGATTCGAAAATGGCCCACACCTCCCCGGAGAAAGCCGCGCAGATCATCCTCGAGGCGGTGGCCAAAAAGAAGGCGCGCGTGCTCGTCGGTGCCGATGCCAAGGTCCTCGACATCGTGGTGCGAGCCACCGGGTCGGGTTATCAGCGGATTGTGACCACGCTGGCAGCCCGGTTCATGCCAACGATGCGCTGAGTACTACCGGAGGTTCAGCGACCCAGGGGGTTGGCGGTCAGCCAGGCCTCGGCCACCGACCGGGGATCGGCACCTGCCCGGACCTGGCGCAGCATATCGACCAGGGCCGCGGTGTCGAGCACACCCGCCAACTCGTTAATCGCCCGCAACTGCATCTGATTGAGTTCATTGCGCCGATACAGCGCGACGACGTTCTGCGCCGGCACCAGAGTCGGTTTGCGGTCGACGAGAACGACGACACCGTCGGGCACTGCGACATCGGCCGTGCCGGTCCAGGCCGCCGTGATTTCCCCGGCCCGCAGTGCATCAAACATCGCTGCCGCATCGCGGAATTCGCGCGGCATCGGCAGCGCGCAACTGCCGACCGATGCGGGGTGGCGGCTGCCGGCGATCGCACCGAGGCTCAGGCCTGAACACTGTCCGACCAGGGCCGTCAGATCACGACTGTCCCAGGCCACCGCAGTCCCCGCAGTGACGGCCAGCGCGGCCTTGTCCTCGGCGGCCACGGCGTAGTCACCCGCAGCCACACCTTCCGGTAGGGCGCCGACCATCGCCCGGTACACCTGGGCGGCCGAACGCGCAGTCGAGTCCGGCGCGAAGCGTTCCAGGAGCCTCCCGGTGAATCCAGGCGTAACGCTGACGGCACCGTCGTCCAGTGCGGCCACCGGGTCATCGGAGACGTCGACAACGGTCGCCGTCCCGTAGTACCGCAAGCCGGCGGCGTAGACATTGGCCAGCAGAGTCGACTCCGCGTCGGCCGTCGCTCCCACGGTCAACGCAGGCACCGGTGCCGGCGAACTGCAACCGACCAGCAGTGCCGCAACAATCAGCAAGAGCAGTCGGCGCAGCGCTGTCGGCCTCATCGCCGAACCGCTCACTC
>CAMDFY010000237.1 GCA_945897705.1 Bifidobacterium breve
CCGCGGCGAGCGTCATTCGCATTCGGCGTCGGCGCGGTACTGGGCATCGCTTTCGCCACCGGCATCGGCCTGTGGATCGCACACATCTCCGGCACCGAGGCGACCACGCGCCACCACTCGTGGCCCGGATTCATCGTTCGCGCACTCATCGCCGGTGCGCTGCTGTCCCTCGGCGTCTACAAGGCGGTGAATGCGTTCCGGGGAAACCCGATAGCCGATGTTTCCGAACCCGATCATCGGCCGGGAAAGCTGCGGACCGCACTGACCCGACGCTTCCCGAAGGTCATGCGCGACATGGACCCGGCCGCGGACATGAGCGCGTCCGGTCGTGTCGCCCGCGCCGGGTTGGCCGGCTTCGCGGTCTGCGGTCTGCACCCCAAAATCTTTCCGATCGCGATCGCCGCCGGTCACCAGATCGTGCAGATCGCCAACCCGGCGTCGCGCGCCGCGGCCATCGCGATTTTTGCGGCCATCTCCGTCGTTCCGGCTCTGCTGCCCGCCATCATCGAAATGATCAACCCCGGCGCCGTCGTGGGGATCAAAAAGTCCTACGAACGCATCATGGCGGTCCACGGTCGTTGGATCACTGCGGTGCTACTGCTGGGCGCCGGCGCGTTCGTCGCGCACGAGGCCTGGCGCGCATTGCCCATCCGATAGTGACGAGTTCAAGGAGCACGTGATGCAGGTAGTGCGCGCCGACGAGGTCGAACCGATCGTCGCTGGACTTCTTGGTGGCATATCCACCAAGAGTGGTCCGACTGCCGAGCAACTGATCGTTCTGCAGTCCATCACGCGTGATTTGTGGGGACGCGGCGATATCGACGTCAGAAATCTCACGCCGCTGTCGAGTGCCGAACTGGCGAAAGCACTTCCCCGGCAGGCGGCGCGAGAGCGTTTCGCCGAGATCATGATGACGCTGGAACTGTGCCGCCATCCCATGTCCAAAGAGCAGGTCGACTTGGCTGAGCGATACATCGCGGCCATGGGTATCGGCGATGTCGAAGTCGAGGTAACCCGCACCGTCATCACCAGAGGAGCCGAGGCGGCGGCAACGGACCTGGAACGCTGCTATCAGAAGATCCTGCCCGAGATCTCTGAGTTGTCGCTGCGAGACCGCTACCTTCGACTGGACAAGCCCGACCACGCACTCGCTGAGAGGCTCAGGAAACTGCGGGATCTCCCCGAGGACACGCTGGGCTACCAGTACCTGGAGTTTTACCGCCGCAACAACATTGAGCTTCCCGGAGACGACACCCATCTGCCTGCTCACTACGTCAACCACGACATGAACCACGTCATCACCGGTTACGAGCCGACCGCCCCCGGAGAGATCGCGCGATCCGGATTTTTGCTGGCGACCAACGATTCACACCATAACTGGCTTGAGTTTCTGCTGACCATGTCGATCCACGAATCCGGTGTGTTGAACCACGGTGACATTCACGCAAAGGTGGCCACTCTGGATCGCACGGGCGTTCCCGAGTTTCTGGGAGAAGGTCTGCAGCGAGGGGCGAAATGCACGGTCGATCTCAGTCAGGTGGATCATCTTGCGATCGCACACCTGCCACTCGAGCAAGTGCGGGCTGACTTTTCGATCGAGCCCATGCGGTCCGCGCCCCTATAGCCTCCGCACCCCTGTGAGATCGCGCCGTCAATCCGACCCGGCCCGGCCGAGGCGGACCGTGTCCAGGACGGTCTCGACGCGCTCATCGAACGCACCGCGAACTTCCAGCATCGGCAGTTCGGGGTGCGCGACGAAGATCTCGGCGAGCAGTTGCTGGGATGTGGCGCGAGCATGCGAGCCGTCGCGTTGGGGGTCGGGCTGCCAGGGAAAGTCGTCCTGGCACCAGAGGATGAGGTCGTTGCGCGCCGTCCATTCGATAGCCAGGGGCAGCAGCGAGGGGTCGTCGTAGTACTGGATGCTGTACACGGCCGTCATCAGCGGACCGCTGTCGGAGACCACCCAGGACAGCCCTGAGCGCTCCGCCTCCAGCATCCCCGACACCTCCGCCGCCCGGTGTGCGGTCATGATCTCGGCCTGTTCGCCGGGTTGGGGCACCTGTCCACGATGCCGCTCTACCCAGGTCCGCAGGTACTCGGGCACGACAATCGCCGGCAGCCGCATCCCGAGTGCCGCCACCAACGTCGACTTCCCGGTTGATTCCCCGCCGACGACGCCGATCAGACCGGCGGCCGGGTCAGGCACCGGCGGGCGCTGGCGACGCGACCGTCGTGGCCGGGCTGCGGGATGACCACGTCCGCCAGCCGGCGACGGCCATCAGGATCAGGACCGCGTAGAACAACGACGTGAAGTACAGGCCCTGGCTGAAGTAGAGAACCGCGCCGACGCTGTTCACCACGATCCACACCGGCCAGGTTTCGGTTTTCTGCAGGACCATCAGCAGCTGCCCGGCCAATGACCCCACCAGCATGAAGGCATCCCCCCAGGTCGCTGCGCCGCCCACGCTCGCCAGCAACGGCACCACCAGAACCCACAGGACAGCGGCCCCGACGAGTCCGCGGATCCGCGTCGCCGCAGCGAGCCGACTCGGCGTTCGGACGCCCTCACGGCCCCAGGAGAACCAACCCCAGATCGCCGCAGCCATAAAGATCAACTGCATCGCCGCGGAGGCGAAGAGGTCGAACTCCACGAACAGCCACCCGTAGAGCAGGCTCGACAGGAAATAGAAGGGCCAGGTCCAGCGTGTCCCGCGGATGCCAAGGCCAATGGCCAGAAAGGCCAGGACCACCGAGGCGAACTCGATAGCCGTGACGTCGTAACCCCATACCGTGAAGAGAACAGTCATGTTTAGCGCTCCCTGCCCGGCATTACCCGGACGGTTTGGCGGTCGGCGACGCGGTGTGTCGCCCTCTCAGACCGGTTGCCCCGGACTCCCGCGGAATTGATTCCGTCTCCGAAGAGTACAGCTTGAGCAGCCCCGATGGCCGTGGGGGAACAAATCCCGGATCGCTGCGGTTGACCTAGTCGACAACTTGAGCCTGCACGACTCAACTGTTGGTTGACAGCACCCGCATCCGCCAGCAAGCTTGAGTCCGGTTCGCTCAGATCGGTCGTATCGCAAACACATCTAGCAGGAGGAAAACAACATGGCTCGTGCGGTCGGAATCGACCTCGGGACCACCAACTCCGTCGTCGCGGTTCTCGAGGGTGGCGACCCTGTCGTCGTCGCCAACTCCGAGGGATCCCGCACCACACCGTCGGTGGTGGCCTTTGCGCGCAATGGCGAGGTGCTGGTCGGCCAGCCCGCCAAGAACCAGGCGGTCACCAACGTCGACCGCACCATCCGGTCGGTCAAGCGTCACATGGGCACCGACTGGTCCGTCGAGATCGACGGCAAGGACTACACCGCTCAGGAGATCAGCGCTCGCACGCTGCAGAAACTTAAGCGCGACGCGGAAAGCTACCTCGGCGAGGACATCGTCGACGCGGTGATCACGGTTCCCGCCTACTTCAATGACGCCCAGCGTCAGGCCACCAAGGAGGC
>CAMDFY010000238.1 GCA_945897705.1 Bifidobacterium breve
CTCACGGCATCCCAACCAACGGGTGACCTTCGTAGGACTCGAACTTATTCACCACGTCGTCGGGTAGTTCGATAGCCCCCGGGGTATCGAAGCGCACCACCACGTGCACCGACCCCGCGACGGCGATCGGCAGGGCAAGGTCCACCCTCCAGACGACCTCGTCGAAGGTCACGCTCCGGCGCGACCGCGTGATCGCCCGCACCCCCACCTTCAGGGGGACGCCGGCGAGTACCTCGCGTTCGTAATCGATTTCGAGGCGGCGGATGATCAGGCTGCATCCGGTGTCGAACAGTTGTTGCCATGTCAAGCCGACGGCTTCGGTGATGTAGGCGTTGCGGGCGTCAAACAGTAACTCGGCGATAGCCAGGTTGTGCAGATGGATCCGGTTGCCCTCGCCTGGTGACGGAACGTCGTCTTGGACAAAACGGAAGTTCGACCAGGGCGCGCCGCCCGCCTCGTCGACCACTTGGTCAGCGTAGTCCTCGCCCCGCAAGGTCCAATGTGGCCGGTGAGATCGCACCGCCGGCGCGACTGCCTTGGTCGCGTTAATCACCCGGCCGTGACGCAGCTGCGCAACGCGCGAGCGACGGTCGCTATAGCGGCCTACGCGGGCTGGCCGTGAACGATCGCCTCGATATTGCGCTCAGCCAACGCGGTGATCGCCATGTAGGGGTTGCACCCGAGATACCCGGGCAGCAGTGACGCGTCGTTGACGTAGAGGTTGTCATAACCGTGCACGCGCCCGAACGCGTCGGTGGCCACGCCCCGAACGCACCCACCCATGGGGTGAACGGTGTGCGGTGCGAACACCTTTCCTTTGAAAAGATCGTCGCGGTACACCACACCGTTGGCCTGAGTAACCCGGTCGAAGACCCGCCGTGCACGCTCGATCTGATTGTCGGTGAACTGCTGCGGCCAGTCGATTTTGATGGAGTCGGAGGCGCCGTCGTAGGTAATCGCCGCGCGGTCGCCGGTCCGCACCATCACGTAGTAGCCCAGGGTGTTGGTCTCCACGGGAAGGGGGATTGAGAAGATACTGGCGTACACAGGGTTGTCGAGGTCGTCGCGGCCATCAAGGTTGATCATTCCCATCAGGGACTGCTCGGTTCCGGCGAAATCGCCGTCGGCCAGGGCGTGGCCCACCATGACATCGCCGTTGTTTCCGTACCCCTTTCCGATCTCACCGCTCAGGTCAGGCAGCACGCCAGTGTCCCTGGCACGAAGTAGCAGCTTCGTCGTACCCAGCACACCCGCACTGAGAAAAAGTCGGTCACAGGTGATCTCAGCGGTCCCCACCGAGTTACCCAGCCGGTCGATCTCAGACGTGCGAACCACCCACCGACCCCCGCGATCCCGCTCGAAATCGGTGACCTCGGTCAGCGGCTTGAGCGTCACCTTTCCGGTGGCCAACGCCGCCGGAATGTAGGTCTGGTCCACGCTGCCGGTTCGGCCGTAGTTGTTCCCGTACTGCTGCTCGAAAGCCAGCGCCGAGCGCGGAACCTCGCCGGCCGCTTCCCTTTTCAGGTAGTCGAAGCTGTAGGAGCTGCCGTTGTAGTCGACGGCGTAACCCGCCGCCTCGGCGTACTTGCGGCCGACCCGGGCGTACTGGAAGCACGGCGCCTGCTCGAACCAGTCCATGTCCCGGTAACTGATCCCCAAAGTCGACTTGGCACGCTCGGTAAAAGTTCCCAGGAACTCCGCGGGATCAATGTCGGGGAAGGTGTCCCGAACCTGAGCTGGGGTTGGAATCGCGGCGATCCCCGCATTGACCAACGACCCGCCGCCTACGCCGATTCCGCGAAATACGCTGTGCGCCCCGTAATCGACGCGTTCGCAGATACCGGCCTGAATCGGCTCGGGCGACGGAGAGTTCGCCACCACGTCCTCGATGGAGAAGCCGCCGAACGATGTGATCAAGCTCGGCGGAACCGAACTGAACCAGCCCGCCCGGTTGTCCGGCGGGAGCATCTTGGAGAAACGCGTGCCGCTGGCGTCGGGCTTACCCCACAGCTGACCCTTCTCGATGATCAGTGTCGAGACCCCAGCCTCGCCAAGACGAAGTGCACTCACCCCACCGCCGTAGCCACTACCCACGACGACAGCGCCGTAGTGCGGGCGATCAGCTCCTGAGCCGAATAGCCCACACCCTCCGAGCGCAACGGAGCCGATGCCCCCCGCGCCGACGGCCGCCGCGCCCAAGAACGTCCGGCGCGAGATTTTCTTCCGGGTGCTCATGCGCGCGCCTTCCGGGACGCGGGAACCACGTTGGCCCGACTCACGTCGCCGCCGTAGTGCGCGATGACCCGAGGGTCCATGAACTTGCGCCAAATCGGGGGAACCCAGGCAAGCAGGATCATGGCCGCGTAACCGGCAGGAAGCTGGGGAGCCTCGGGACGGCTTCGCAACGACTGGTAGCGCTTGTCGGGGTTGGCGTGATGGTCACTGTGCCGCTGAAGATTGAGAAACACAAAGTTGGAGAACAGGTGGTCGGAGTTCCAGCTGTGCTCGGCCTTGCAGCGCTCATAACGGCCGCTGGATGTCTGCTGCCGCAGAAGCCCGTAATGCTCGAGGTAGTTGACCGTCTCCAGCAGGGCGATACCGCCGAAAGCCTGAATCACGATAAAGAGCAGCAGCTCCCACCCGAACAGCGCGAGAGGAATCGTCCAAAACGCGATCGAGATCACCACGGACAGGACCACCTCGTTGCCCGGATGCCACGCGGATCTACCGCTGCGCCTCATCCGTGCGGACTCGAGATCCCACGCCAACCGCAGTGAGCCCCACACGGCGCGGGGCAGGAATCCGAAGATGGATTCACCCAGCCGCGCCGAGGAGTGATCCTCCGGTGTGGCGACCAGGACGTGGTGGCCCGAGTTGTGTGCGAGCGGAAAGTGCCCGTAGAACGTCGGGGCGAACGCGGCCTTCGCCAGCCACTTCTCGATCCCGGCGTTCTGGTGCCCAAGCTCGTGACCGAAGTTGATTCCGAGTCCTCCAACGAGGCCCATCGAGATGGCGATCCCGAGTTTCGCAGGTCCGGACAGCGTGCCTTCGAACGCGAAGAACGTCAGGTCGGTCGAGACGAAAAGGAACGCCCCCGCAATAACGCTGGCGAACTGGAGGGGGACAAACGTCCACACCGTCCAGCGGTAGAACCGGCTGGCCTCGAGCTGGGGTATCGCATCAGGTGGCGGGCTGTCGGTGTCCCTGCCGACTAGCCAGTCCAGTAGTGGGATGGCGACGAACAGCACGGCCGGTCCCAGCCAGCAGAACAGTTCGGAGATGTTCTGCATGCCAAGGGTGTTCAGCACAACTAGCAGCGGGATCAGAATGAATACAAGCGCGGGGATGATCAGCGGCAGCGGCCGGAAGAACCGGTAGCGGTCCTTCCAGAGAGTTGAATGCGGGTACAAAGCTGATGTGGCCCGCGGCTGTGCCAGGGTCACGACGTCACCGCTTCCGGGCGTGTTTTTTCCTGGCGCGGCA
>CAMDFY010000239.1 GCA_945897705.1 Bifidobacterium breve
CACTGGATCGCGCACAGAAGGAATGGTTGGGCAGGGTTGCGGTGGATGCCGACGGCAACCCGGCTGCGGTGCCCGACGGCACGCCGTTGGATTTACCGGTCTACGTCGTCCCGGCCCAGGTGCAGGCCGATGCGTTGTCCGCCAAGGCCGAAGAGAGCCTTTCGCTGGCCGATGAGGCCAGCAACAACGCCACCAGGCACGTCATGCTCGCGGTGCTGTTCGCGCTTGTCCTCTTCTTCGCCAGTGTGGCAACCAAGTTCACCGCGCCCAAGATCCAAGTGGCGCTGATCCTGGTGTCGCTGCTACTGCTCGGCACCACCTGCGTCCGGATGCTGATGCTCCCGCAGATTCTGTGAGTCCGGGCGAATCGGACGTAGCCTCGAGCGCACCATGACTCGCTCCGCACAGACCAAAAACGGGCATCCGCCCAAGGTGTGTCTGCGGTGCGGACGTGCCTTCGAGTGGCGTAAGAAATGGGAGCGTGACTGGGAGCAGGTGCGCTACTGCTCCGAGAAATGCCGTCGATCCCCGGCCCGGCCGGATTCAGGCGTACCGGCCCCGCCAGGCGTTCTTCCGAACCTGCCAGATGTCTGACAGAAACGGCCGCAGGTGGGTGGACACGTCAAAGGTCGATTCGTCGCGAAACTCGACGTCGACCGGCATCTCGACGATGCGTGCGCCCATCCGCTTGGCCAGGTAGAGGATCTCGATGTCGAAAGCGAATCCATCCACCGTCGCTGTGCGGAAAACCCGCTCCGCCCAGGCGGCGGTGAAACCCTTGAATCCGGCCTGAGTGTCCCTGATCGACGGGAGTAGTAGTCCACGCCGGGTCACCTGAACCGCCGCGCCGGCCGCGAGTCGGGAGAGGCTGCGTTCGGTTTCGGCATAGGTGGTCAGGCTGCGCTTGCCGGTGACCATGTCGGCCACCCCTGCCCGCAGCATGGCCAGTGCGGGCGCCACGTGGGAGGGGGCGATGTTCATGTCCGCATCCAGGTAGAACCGGTAGTCGCCGGTGGCGGCGAGCATGCCCGAGCGCACCGCCGCGCCCTTGCCGCGGTTCTGCGGCAACCGGTTGAGGCGGATGCGCGGATCGGCGGCGGCGGCTGCCTCCACCAGCCCCGCCGTGCCGTCGCGGCTGCCGTCGTCGGACACCACCAGTTCCACCGACTCCTCGACTCCGTCCATCCAGGCCGCCCAACCCTGCAGGGTCGGGGTGAGTCTGCGTTCCTCGTTGTAGGCCGGGACGACGATCGAGATGTCCACGCGGTGGCAACCTTTAGGTGCCGCTGGCCGGTGCGGATGAATCCGAGGCGGCGTCGCGCTGCACCGCGAAGGCTCCGGCACCGGTGAACGCGATGAGCAGGAAGGCGAAGCAGTACAGGACGGCGAGTTCGCCGCCGTTCTGTAGGGGCAGCACACCGCCCGCCTGGTGAGCGGTGAAGTAGGCGTACGCCATGGTGCCGGAGCCGAGCAACGCGGCTAGTCGGGTGACGAGGCCCAGCGCCACCAGCACGCCGACGACGAGCTCAATTACCCCTGCCCACCAGTACGGCCACGTGCCAAAGGGCACGGCCCCGGATTTCGTGGCCGGCCACCCGAACAACTTGGCGGTGCCGTGCAGCGCGAACAGCCCTCCGACGACGATCCGGAAGATGCCCAGCACGGGCGCGGAGAAACGGCTCAGGAGCGAGTCGATGGTGTGAATCACGTTCTGACCATACGCGGTGAGGCGACGTTGACCGGCGGATTTCGGTTGACATGGAGCCCGGCGAAGAGCCCGGGATAGGTCAGCAGCAGCGCGCCCCGGGGTTCGTCTCGGCGTGCCGGTGGCGCATGCGCCAGTACTGCGCCTCGCTGAGCACCGGTTCGCCGGGGTGATCGCGACGACGGTGCGCGAGGTAGCGCTGGTAGTGGTTGTCACCCATCAATGAGCCGACGTACCAACGGACCTGACGGGCGAGTCTCCCAGCGTGTCCCATTGCTTCTGCACCTCCTTTTCGACCGGTGTTGCGAGGAGCCGGGAGGGGCCGAATATCCGGGACGGCACCGGCGCCTCCACGGCCAGCGGCCGCCCACGACCGCGCATCGAGCGGATCGTCATGACGATGGCCGATGCGACGACGATCAGCACCACCGTGGCGAAGAGTATCGACAGCGTGCCCTGGATGAACGTGTTGCGGATGACATCGCTGAGCTGTTCGGAGTTTTTGGCCGCACCGAATGACGTCTTGCCGGCGTCCCGCGCGTCGCGGTACTGGAAGTGCTGGGTCCAGTAGCCCAGTTTGGGATCGCCGGAGAAGATCTTCTGCCACGAGGCGGTCAGGGTGACGATCAGATCCCACAGCAGCGGAATCCCTGGGATCCAGGCCCATTTCAGCATTCCCATCTTGATCACCACCACCGTCACCACGGTCAGGGCGATGGCGGCGAGCAACTGGTTGGCGATGCCGAATAGGGGGAAGAGGGTGTTGATGCCGCCCAGTGGGTCGGTGACGCCCATCAGCAGGATCGAGCCCCACGCCGCGACGACGATGATGCTGCACACCCAGGCACCGACCTTCCAGCTCGGGTCGTGCAGCCGGCGTAGCGGCCCACCGAGGTTGCTCAAGCCGTCGGAGAGCATGAACCGGGCGACCCGGGTCCCGGCGTCGATGGTGGTGAGGATGAACAGCGCCTCGAACATGATCGCGAAGTGGTACCAGAACGCCTTGAGCCCGCTGCCGCCGAACACCGACAGCACCTGGGCCATGCCGAAGGCCAGCGTGGGGGCGCCGCCGGTGCGCGACACGATCGACTTTTCGCCGATGCTGGCCGCGGCGTCGGTGATCTCCGCCGGCGAAATCGGTGGCCCGGGCAGTCCCAGCTTGTTGACGTAGGCCGCTGCGGTCTCCGCGGTGCCTCCGGTGGCCGCCGCGGGGGCGTTCATGACAAAGTACAAGTGCTGGTTCAGGATTGACGCGGTGATCAGCGCCATGATCGCCACGAATGACTCGGTCATCATTCCGCCGTAGCCGATCAGCCGCATCTGGCCTTCCTTCTCCAGCAGCTTCGGCGTGGTCCCGGAGGCGATCAGTGAGTGGAAACCCGACAGTGCGCCGCAGGCGATGGTGATGAACAGGAACGGAAACAGCGAGCCCGCGAAGACCGGACCGGCGCCGGATGCGGCGAATTGCGAGACCGCCGGCGCCTGCATCACCGGGCGGGCCACCAGGATGCCCACCGCCAACAGTGCGATGGTGCCGACCTTCATGAACGTCGACAGGTAGTCGCGCGGGGCCAGCAGCAGCCACACCGGTAGCACCGACGCCGCCAGACCGTAGATGATCAGGCACCAGGACAGCGTGACCTTGGACAGCGTGAACCACTCCACGCCCCAGTCGGTATGGCCGACCCAGCCGCCGGCCACCACGGCCAGCAGCAAAAGTGCCACCCCGATCAGCGACACCTCCGAAACCCGGCCCGGCCGCAGGTACCGTAGGTAC
>CAMDFY010000240.1 GCA_945897705.1 Bifidobacterium breve
GCTGTTGACCAACGAGAACGGATTCAGGGTGACCGGGAAATCCGAAAACAGGTCGTAGGCCCACGTCACGTCAAGGGTGGCGGTGTTGAGCTTCAACCCGGTGCCGGTGTTGACGCCGGCGGCCGGCAGAGTGGTGTCCACGCCGAACAGGTTCAGGATCGGCGCGAACCGGGCGTCGATACCACCGTTGGGCCGCAACGGGTTACGCAGATACAGCAGGGCCTGGTTGGTCTGGGTGGGGTTGGCTCCCGGCACCGGCTGGAACGGGGTGTACCCGGGCAGGGTGTTGCCGTTGACGCTCAAAATCTGGGCCCGGTAGGCCTCGACGAGGTTGCGGGTCCCGATTCCCGATCCCAGCACGGCCGGGAACTGATTCGTCGGGTCGGCGGGAGCGCCGATCACCCGGTCATAAATCGAACTGAACGTGCCACGTTTGGCGAATGGCAGAGCGTTGATGGTGTTGTAGATGTTCTGGGCGTCGTACTCGATGGGCGCAAAGTTCAGGATCAACGTGGTGTCGCCGACCACCGGCAGATTTCCGAGCGAAATCGGAATGCTATCGATGCCGAGAACCGGGAGCAGGTTCAACAGGGGCCCGGCGGTGTAGACCTGCTGGTTGACGTCCAGGGCACTGGCGGTCGGTGCCGCACCGACGGCCACCGTAGCCGCGGTCGCCATCGCTGCGCCCATGACCGTGATCTTGACCGCCGACCTGCGCCCCGACTTAAGCCCACGAGCAACGTTGTTAAGGCTCATGGCCCCCATCCTCCCTGGTGTCTTCAGTACCGTCCCGGGAAACATAGCAAACTCCCCAGCAAATGCGAACCGTTTGAGATTTCGCCACGTTCGGCGGGTGGACGAACGGGTTGATTGCCTCCCGGGCGACGGTGCCGCAGAGTAGCTCAGATGAGCCACACCGCATTGCGCATCTGCCCCCTTTGCGAAGCCACCTGCGGGTTGGTGCTGACCATCGACGACGGCCGCGTCAGCGGTGCCCGCGGCGACCGCGACGACGTCTTCAGCCACGGGTTCATCTGCCCCAAGGGGGCGAGTTTCGCCGAGTTGGACAACGACCCGGACCGGCTGCAGCGGCCCCTGGTGCGCCGCGACGGCGAACTCGTCGAGGCCACCTGGGAGGAGGCCTTCGCCGCCGCCGCCGAGGGACTGCAGCGGGTCATCGGCGCCACCGGAGGGTCATCGGTGGGGATCTACCTGGGCAACCCCAACGCGCACACCATCGCCGGTGCGCTCTACGGCCCCGCCGTCATTCGGGCGCTGGGCACCCGCAACATCTTCTCCGCGAGCACCCTGGACCAGATGCCCAAGCATGTCGCGTGCGGCTACCTGTACGGCAACCCGCTGGCGTTCACGGTTCCCGATCTCGACCGCACCGACTACCTCGTCATCATCGGTGGAAACCCGTTGGTGTCCAACGGAAGTCTGGCCACCGCGGCCGATTTCGTCGGCAAGCTCAAAGCACTGCGCCACCGCGGTGGCCGGCTGGTGGTGCTGGATCCGAACCGGACCCGCACCGCCGAGATCGCCGATCGCCATATCGCGCCGCGCCCCGGCACCGACGGTGCGCTGCTGTTCGCCGTCGTCAACGTGCTTTTCGACGAGAACCTGGTGGACCTCGGCGGACTGGCCGACCACGTGACCGGCGTCGAGCAGGTTCGCGCCGCGGCGGTCGACTTTCCGCCCGAAGCAGTCGCCGAGCACTGCGGGGTCTCGGCCGAGGAGATCCGCACCCTGGCCCGCGAGATCGGCGCAGCCCGCACCGCGGCGGTGTACGGCCGGATGGGCACCTCCACCGTCGAGTTCGGCACCGTGACCAGCTGGCTGGTCGACGTCGTCAACATCCTGACCGGCAACCTCGACCGTCCCGGCGGGGTGATGTTCGCCAGTTCGCCGATCGCGTCCGCACCCCGGCCGGCCCGGCCCGGCCGCGGCTTCATCACGGGCCGCTGGCACAGCCGGGTCTCCGGTCACCCCGAGGCGCTGTCGGAACTGCCCACCGTCGCGTTGGCCGAGGAGATCGAGGCCGCCGGTGACGGTCAGATCCGGGCCGTGATCACCATCGCCGGCAATCCGGTGCTCTCCGCGCCGGACGGCCCCCGCCTGAGCGAAGCACTGGACACCGTCGACTTCATGCTGTCGGTGGATCCCTACCTCAATGAGACCACCCGGCACGCCGACGTGATCCTGCCGCCGCCGCCGCCGTCGCGCGCGGGGCACTTTGACATTGCGCTCAGCGCCGCGGTGGTGCGCAACAACGCCCGCTACTCCCCGCCGGTTCTGCCGCTGGCCGACGGGCGGCCCGACGAGTGCGAGATCCTGTCCCGGCTGGCGCTGATCGTGCTCGGGATGGGGCCCGACGCCGAGCCCACCCTGGTCGACGACCAGGTGATCGCGGGAACCCTCGGCAAGGAGGTCGCCGATCCGGACTCTCCGGTCGCCGGCCGCACGGTCGAGGGATTGACCGCCATGCTGCCCGACGGTCCGGGTTACGAGCGTCGCCTGGACATGATGCTTCGGCTGGGCCCCTTCGGCGACGCATTCGGTGCCCGACCAGACGGCCTGACCCTGCAGCGTCTGAAGGACAACCCGCACGGCATCGACCTGGGTGCGCTCACGTCGCAGATTCCGGAAATCCTCCGAACCCCCTCCGGCATGGTCGAATTGGCGCCCGCGCCGATCCTCGCCGACATCCCGCGGTTGCACGCCTCACTGGGCGGCCACGACGACGGGTTCCTGCTCATCGGGCGACGGCAGCTGCGCTCCAATAACAGCTGGATGCATAACCTGCCGGCACTGTCCGGCGGTTCCAATCAGTGCACCCTGCAGATCCATCCCGAGGACGCCTCTCGGCTGGGCGTGACGGATCTGGCCGTGGTGACCGGCCCGGGCGGCAAACTGGAGGTGCCGGTGGAGATCACCGATGCCATCCGGCCCGGCGTGGTGTCGCTGCCGCACGGCTGGGGGCACACCGCGCCCGGGACCCGGATGTCGGTCGCCGCGCGAAATCCGGGCGTCAACGTCAACAGCCTCTTCGACGACTC
The DNA here is from genome assembly GCA_945897705.1 of Bifidobacterium breve. GTDB lineage: Bacteria > Actinomycetota > Actinomycetes > Mycobacteriales > Mycobacteriaceae > Mycobacterium > Mycobacterium aquicola. The sequence continues at coordinate 3,060 of CAMDFY010000240.1, forward strand.
GCTGCTGGATCCGTTGTCCGGCAACGCGGTGCTCAACGCGGTGCCGGTGGAGATCGCCGCGGCGGGTTGACGCAGCCTCATCGCACCCCCTCCTTGCTGTAGACCACCCGCAGTACGTGTCCGCATTCCGGCCCCATCACCGCTGTGGCGAGCGCGCAGAAGGTAGCCACGAACGCCGGGCCGTGCGCCGGGCCGTCGCCCGCGTCGAGATGGTGCGCCACCTCATGAAGCACCACAAGTTCGCGCATCGCCCAGCCCGCCGCGCCACGCTGCGGCACCGCAATAACACCGGTGCCACTGAGGTTTTCGTAGTGCGCGGCGGTCGCGGCCCGGCGGGGCCGTACCGCGAGCGTGCCCCGCTGCGGCCACTGTGCTGCCACGGCAGGTAGCGCCATCACCTCGTCGACATA
>CAMDFY010000241.1 GCA_945897705.1 Bifidobacterium breve
CTCGCCTGCAAACCCGACCACGGCCTCATCACACCCGGCGGCTGGCAGACCCGAAAACACCCCAACGGCACCTGCGAATGGATCCCCCCACCCCGATCACCCCAACGCGGCGGCACCAACGACTACCACCACCCCGAACGCTTCCTCGACGACAACGCGGGGGGCGAACCCGGCTAGATCTCTCGTTCCACCACCACGTCTGCCGGCGCCCGGTCCGGACGAAGACCACGCCAACTCGCATGACGCAGCCGACCATCAGAGGTCATTTCGCCGTAGCGGACTTCGCCGACGATTTCCGGTCGGACGTAAGTCACGCCGCGGGCCTCCGGGCGCGGCAGCGCCGGGTGAAAGGGTGACTCGCCGGTATGCAGTGGCGCCAGGAGGGCCTTGAGCTTCGCCAGATCCTTCTCGGTGAAGCCGGTGCCGACCCGGCCGATGAACCGCAGGCCGCCCGCGTCGGGAATGCCGCACAGTAAAGCGCCGATCCCGCTGGAGCGCCCACCCTCGCCCGCGCGCCAACCGCCGATCACCACCTCCTGGGTATTCCAGTTCTTGTCCTTGATCCACGCTGCTGACCGCCGGCCCGGCTGGTAGGTGGAATCCCATTTCTTGGCGACGACGCCTTCCCACTTGTGTTTGCGTGAGGAAGCGAGCGCTTGCGGGCCGTCACCGTCGAGCAGAGCGGGCACGACAAGATCTGTTCCTGCCGCAAAGGTCTCCAATAGCCGCCGACGATCGCGGTACTTCATCTGCAGCAGCGAATGGCCATCGAGGGCCAAGATGTCGAACGCCCAAAACTCAATACGGGTGGCGCGCGCCCGGTTCTGCATCTGACTAAAGTTTGGCACTCCACTCGCGTCGAGTGCGACCACTTCGCCGTCAAGGATTACCTGGTGGTCGGCCAACGCCGTCGCCAATGGCTGCAATTGCGGATACTGATCGGTCACGTCGATGCTGTTGCGGGAGTGCAGGACCAAACGGCCGTTGTCGATCTCGACCAGAAGTCGGTATCCGTCGAACTTGCCCTCGAACGCATACCGTTCGGCGGTCAACTTGCCGACCGATCCCAACGTAGCCAGCATCGGCGCGACACTGGCGAGATGGAGTCCGGAGTTGGTGTCAGCTTTGCGACTGACCTTGGCGCGCTCGGGAGCCACATCGCAATCCAGACCCTCGAGCAGGTCTCCGTGTTCGGCAACTCGCGCCAACACCTCGTCGTAGCGCAGCTGGGTGAGCCCGGGATCGCCGATCTCGTCCCAGGTTCGCGGCGCGGCGACGGTCGGCCTCTCGCGCCCGCGCAACGAATACGGCGCGATGGTGGTCTTGGCGGCATTGTTCTGGCTCCAATCCAGAAAAACCCTGCCGGACCTCAGGCTCTTAGTCATAGTGGCCGTCACCAGCGAAGGCATGGTCTCCTCAAGCTGCTGGGCCACCCGGTGGGCCAACGTCGCGGCGCTGCCGGGGCTGAGCGGTTCGCTCAGTGGTGCGTAGAGGTGCAGACCCTTACTGCCGCTGGTCACCGGATAGACGCTCAGGCCGATGTCGCCGACGAGTTCTCGTACCGCGTGCGCGACCTCACCGAGTTGCTCCATGGTCACGTGCTCGCCGGGATCGAGGTCGAACACCAGCCGATTGGCGAGACCGGGGCGACCGTCGGGGCCGAAACGCCATTGCGGCACATGGACTTCCAGCGCTGCCTGCTGAGCGATCCAGGCCAGCGCCGTCGCCGTATCGATGATCGGGTAGACGGCGGCTCCGGACCGGTGCACCAGGGTGCCCCGGACCAGCCAGTCCGGGGCGTACTTGGGCAGATCCTTCTCAAAGAACGCGGGTTCGGCGACACCGTCCGGCCAGCGCTTGCGGGTGGCCGGCCGGCCGGCGAGATGCGGCAGCATGACCTCGGCGATCGACGTGTAGTACCCGAAGACATCTGCTTTGGTAGTGGGTCCGACGCCGTCCGTCGCCGGATAGAGCACCTTGTCCGGGTTGGTCAGCTTGACCAACGGTCCTCTAGTGGCGCCCGGCGGCCACATCTCAATCACCACGCCAACGTATTACCCGCTGATACCCTGAGCCAATGAAGATGCTGTCGAAGGCCCCTGGACTGGTGTTCGCAGCAACGATGTTTGCAGCACTGGCCGGTGCCACACTGGTGGGAGCACCGATCGCCGCCGCGGATCCCAATGACTGGGTTCCGTTCTGCACTGCCGGTCAGATCCCGGAACCCGGCGAGTGCCTGCCCGCACCGAACAGCGTCTACATCGACGACGCCCCGGGGGCCAACCCCGAGATACCCCTTGGCCTGAATCCCGAATCCGTCCCGGCGATCTAACCCGGGCTGTCCCTCTTCGGCATACTGGGCTCATGCGTTCCATCTGGAAAGGTTCCGTCGCGTTCGGTCTCGTCAACGTGCCCGTGAAGGTCTACAGCGCCACTGAGGACCACGACCTGAAGTTTCATCAGGTGCATGCAACTGACAACGGCCGGATCAAGTATCAGCGTGTCTGCGGTGAGTGCGACGAGGTGGTGGAGTACCGGGACATCGCCAAGGCCTACGAGGCGGACAGTGGCCAGACCGTGGTGATCACCGAGGAGGACATCGCCACTCTGCCGGAGGAGCGCAGCCACGAGATCGCAGTCCTGGAGTTCGTTCCCGCCGGCGAGATCGACCCACTGCTTTACGACCGCAGCTACTTTCTGGAACCGGATGGCAAGTCCTCGAGGTCCTATGTGCTCCTTGCCAAAGCACTCGCCTCGACCGACCGGGTCGCGATCGTCCACTTCGCATTGCGCAACAAGACTCGACTGGCGGCTTTGCGCATCAAGAATTTCGGCAAGCGCCAGGTGATGGTGGTGCACACCCTGCTGTGGCCCGACGAGATCCGCGAACCGCACTTCCCGGCACTCGACGGAGACGTCGATGTCCGGGCCCCGGAACTCAAAATGGCCGGGCAGGTGGTGGAGTCGATGGCATCGGACTTCCATCCCGAGCAGTACACCGACACCTACCAGGAACAGCTGCAGATACTCGTCGAGTCCAAGCTCGCCGGTGGGCAGGCATTCGCCACCGCGGAGACTCCCGCCAAGCTCGATGAGACCGAGGATGTCTCCGATCTGCTGGCCAAACTTGAGGCCAGCGTGCGCCGCCGGCGCGAACAGTCCGCCAACAAGGATTCCGAAGCCCCGCCTCGAACACCCGCCACGAAGGCAGCCACCAAAAAGGCACCCACGTCCGCCGCTGCTGCCAAAAAGGCAGCCGCCAAGAAAGCACCTGCCAAGAAGTCACCCGCGCGGAAGGTGCCCGCCAAAAAGTAGAACGTGTTACAAAAACGTTCGAAATTTCGGCTCAGAGCACCCGTCTACCTTGTTACGGTGAACCGCGACAAGGGAAGAGAGCCGATGTGATCCTGGACAGATTCCGCCTGGACGGAC
>CAMDFY010000242.1 GCA_945897705.1 Bifidobacterium breve
TTCTGGGCAGCCATCACCACGACCGCCGCCCTGGAGTCCTTCCGGGTGACCCTGACGGTGGCCATCGGCGTCACCTGCGTGAACGCGGTCTTCGGCCTTCTCGTCGCCTGGGTACTGATCCGTGACGATTTCGCCGGCAAAAGGCTGATGGACGCGGTGATCGACCTGCCCTTCGCCTTGCCCACCATCGTCGCAAGCCTGGTGATGCTCGCGCTCTATGGCCCGTCCAGTCCGGTGAACGTTCATCTGCAGCACACCAAGTGGGGTATCGGGGTGGCGTTGCTGTTTGTCACGCTGCCCTTCGTGGTGCGCTCCGTGCAGCCGGTGCTGATCGAACTCGATCGCGAGGTCGAGGAGGCCGCGGCGTCGCTGGGAGCCAGCAATCCGGTGATCCTGCGCCGGGTGATCCTGCCGGCGTTGCTTCCCGCGCTGCTGTCCGGCGCCGGACTTGCCTTCGCTCGGGCCATCGGTGAGTTCGGCTCGGTCGTCCTCATCGGCGGCGCGCTGCCCGGTGAGACCGAGGTGACCTCACAGTGGATTCGAACCCTGATTGAGAACGATGACCGCACTGGTGCGGCAGCGGTTTCTGTTGTACTGCTGGCACTGTCGTTCCTGGTGCTGCTGGTGCTGCGGACCATCGGCTCGCGCGCCGCAAAACGAGAGGAATTGGCGCCGTGATTCTTTCGCCGCTGGCGCGCCACGTCGGCCGTTTCGTCGCGATCGCCTACGTGGTGGTGTTGGTGGTGGTGCCGGTCGGCCTGATCGCGTGGCGAACCTTCGAGCCGGGCTTCGGTGCGTTCGTCGACTCAATCACGACGCCGGCGGCGATTTCGGCACTACAACTCTCCCTGCTCGTGGTTGCCATCGTCGTTCCCCTCAACGTCATTTTCGGCGTCCCGACTGCACTGCTGTTGGCGCGCAAGCGGTTCCGCGGAAAAGCTGCCCTCCAGGCGGTCATCGACCTGCCGTTCGCCGTTTCGCCGGTGGTGGTCGGTGTGGCACTGATCCTGCTGTGGGGTACCGCGGGCTTGCTCGGCGTTGTGGAGAACGATCTGGGCCTGAAGATCATCTTCGGACTGCCGGGCATCGTCCTCGCGAGCATCTTCGTCACCGTGCCGTTCGTGATCCGGGAAGTCGAACCGGTGCTGCATGAACTGGGTACCGACCAGGAGGAAGCGGCGGCGACGCTGGGATCGAGTTGGTGGCAGACCTTTTGGCGGATCACCCTGCCGTCGATCCGGTGGGGGCTCACCTACGGGATCGTGCTGACCGTCGCGCGGACACTCGGTGAGTTCGGCGCGGTCATCATGGTGTCGTCGAATCTGCCCGGGGTATCGCAGACCCTTACGCTGCTGGTGTCAGACCGCTACAACCGAGGTGCCGAATACGGCGCCTATGCCATCTCGACTCTGCTGATGATGGTCGCGGTTCTGGTTCTGATCGTTCAGGTAGTTCTGGATGCGCGGCGGTCGATGATGAGGAGCGGGAATTCGTGACGAACGCGATCACCGTCACCGGGGCCAGTAAGCGCTACGGCGATTTCAGCGCATTGGACAACGTCGACTTCGTGGTGCCCACCGGTTCACTGACCGCACTGTTGGGCCCCAGCGGTTCGGGGAAGTCCACTCTGCTGCGGGCGATCGCCGGTCTGGACACCCCCGACAGCGGCACGATCACCATCAACGGCCGCGATGTGACGGGTGTGCCACCGCAGCGGCGCGGAATCGGCTTCGTCTTTCAGCATTACGCGGCCTTCAAACACCTGACCGTGCGCGACAACGTGGCGTTCGGACTCAAGATCCGCAAGCTGCCCAAGGCTGAGATCAAGGACAAGGTCGACAACCTTCTCGAGGTGGTCGGGCTGGCCGGATTTCAGACCCGCTACCCCAATCAACTCTCCGGCGGCCAGCGCCAACGGATGGCACTGGCGCGCGCACTGGCGGTGGATCCGCAGGTTTTGCTGCTTGACGAACCGTTCGGTGCTCTTGATGCCAAGGTCCGCGAGGACCTTCGCGCATGGTTGCGGCGGCTGCACGACGAGGTGCACGTCACCACCGTGCTCGTCACCCACGATCAGTCTGAGGCCCTCGACGTGGCAGATCGCATCGCGGTGCTGAACAAGGGACGTATCGAACAGGTCGGTACGCCGGCGGAAGTCTACGACAGTCCCGCCAACCCATTCGTGATGTCGTTTCTGGGAACTGTCTCCTCGCTCAATGGAATCCTGGTGCGCCCGCACGACATTCGGGTCGGCCGTACTCCGGAGATGGCGATTGCGGCGGGCGACGGCACGGCGGAGAGCACCGGCGTGACTCGCGCGACCATCGAACGGGTGGTCCATCTCGGGTTCGAGGTGCGGGTCGAGTTGATCAGCGCGACTACCGGCGCGCCCTTTGTCGCGCAGATCACCCGCGGTGATGCCGAGGCGTTGGCCCTGCGGGACGGCGACACCGTCTACGTGCGGGCCACCAGGATCCCGCCGGTCGCCGGCGTGCAGCAGCAGGCGACCTAGCCGCGGCGGCCTGCTCTACAGTGAGGACTCGGCGTCGAGTGGGGAAGGGATACACCATGGGTGCACCGGGCTACCGGATTGTGGTCGGTGCGCTCATCATCGCGGTGACCGTGCTCGGGTCCTGCGCCAAGACGGTGACTCCGGGCCAGCCGGCACCGGCCACCACAGGCACACCGGAAACTACGGGGGAGCAGACCATGACGGACGGCAACGGAGGCAACGGCGGCCAGGGTGGACAAGGTGGTCAGGGTGGGGCGGGCGGCCAAGGCGGTCAGGGTGGACAGGGCGGTCAGGGTGGACAGGGCGGTCAGGGTGGACAGGGCGGCAAGGGTGGCAAGGGCGGACTCGGCGGCGCCGATGGTGCCGACGGCGCTGATGGCGCCGATGGCGCCGACGGCGCATCCGGCTGACCCGGGCAACGGCTACGCCGCGAGGCGCCCGGCGACGGCCTGGTCGAAACGGTCCAGAACCGTGGCGGCGACCAGACGATGGGCACCCAGTGGCTGAGCCAGCGTCAAGCCCTGCGCTGAGGCGATCGCCGCGATCCGATCAGTGATGCGCCCGTGCGCGACGAACCACGGCGCCAGGGTGACCTGCTTGGCACCGAGCTCCCGCAGTTCATCGACGCCGGCCTTCACCGATGGAGCCGGGCCGGTGGCGTAGGCGACCCGCACGCCGGCCCACCGGGACCGGTGCGCCAGGGCCGCAGCGAGAGTATCGGTGGCCGCATTGGCCTCGGCATGAGATGAGCCGACCGCCACCACCAGGACGCCGGTGTCGCGGCGGTCGCCCGCAGGCGCGGCTTCGCTGAGGCGCTGGCGCAGCACGCGCACCAGGCGCGGGTCCTCACCGAGGGTGTCGGCAACCAGCACGTCGGCTCCAGCGGCGGCGATAATGGCGGGGATATC
>CAMDFY010000243.1 GCA_945897705.1 Bifidobacterium breve
CCTCCGCCACTAGCTCAGAGAGCGGCCCGCTGCCGTGCACGCGGATCGACAGCGTCCGCCCCGCGGCCCGCCCGTTGCGCGGGCGTTCGCGCACCACGCCCACGGCCAGCAGCGCGTACACCACGTCGTCGAACCCGGCTTCGTCGTCGAGGCCGTGCCGCAGCGCCAGGCGGTGCAGTTCGGTCAGCTCCGTCGGCACCGCCATCGCCCGCAGGACGGTGGCCATTGCTGCGGCGGTCAGCCCGGACGGGGGACGCACCAGCACCGCGCGCCGCGGATCCCACCCCACCTGCACCGCGCCGTCGGGTCGCAGCAGCACCGGCAGCGCTGGGTCAAGGACGAACGTCACGAAGGCGACTGTGGCACCGACCCTCGGGTGATGCATTCAGCTATCCACAGGCCCGGTGGCCGACCCGTTCTTTACGTGGAGGCCACCAAGAGTTCACCCGGGACAGGGGCGCTTGCCGCGATGACCTGCCTATCGTGATCACGGTTCCGCCGACAACCCTCTGTGTAGGAGTAGAAATGGCCAATCGCTCACGTGCACAACGGAATACGCGCCGCCAGCAGCCCTACGCGTGGCTGGGGGCGGGCGCGCTGGGTGTGGGGCTAGCACTGGCCGGCGCCGGAACCGCCCATGCCGATGACGGTGTCAATGAGACCGCCTCGACCGCGGCGGCCTCCTCGGCGCGCGCTTCGGGGAACTCCGCCGCAGGCGCCGCCGCGACATCGACGCCCCGGTCGCCGGCGGCGACGTCGCGTTCTGCGGGGCCGCGCCAGAGCGTGAACGACGGTGCCGGCAAGCGGGCGCTGACCGCCGCGAATCGGTCCACACTCGCGGCGACGCCTCGGGTGAGGTCGGCGGTGCCGGTATCCGCCGCGTCGGCAAGTGCCGGAAAACCGTTGGCCAGTGAGCGGGCCGCCCAGGTGGCAGCCCCGGCGACACCTGTGCAGAACCTCCCAACCGCGTCGGCCACTGCCGCGGTCCCATCGGAGGCGGGGGATCGGCCTCTGCGTCGGACAGTGGAGCGGGCGGTGGCAGCGCCGGCGCCGGTGGCTGCTCGTGCGGCGGTGAACCCCGCTGAGGCGATCAACGCGGCCGTTGTCGACTGGTTCGACTCCACCTCGGCCTGGCTGGCGACCCTGCCGCGCGGTCCACTGAACGAATGGGCCTCCGGGGCGCTGCTGCTGGTGCGCCGCGGCTTGTTCAACCAGCAGCCAACCGCCGACCCGTATCAATTCCTCACCAGGGCCAACGGCCAGCTGGTCGGCACCGTCGGGTCAGTCGACCCCGAGGGCTCCACGCTGCGGTACTCCCTGACCAGTGCTCCGGAGTTTGGCACCGTACAGCTCGCCTCGGACGGCACCTGGACCTACACGCCGGGAGCTGATGTGGCCCCGGGTACCGCGGACAGCTTCACTGTCGTCGTCTCTGACGGCGGCGGTTTCAACATTTTCAACCCAGCCGCGTCGCCTCCCGAAGTCGAAGTCGTTGTGGGCGACTTCAGCCAGCGAATCACCAGCGACGCGCTCAAGGGATCAGGTGCGGGGCATTGGTTTAACGTGATGAACTATTCGTCATCTCCCGTGATTTTCACCCAACTTATCGGCGAGTGCCCGAAGTACTGCTCCGGCGACGACCTGATGTACGTGCCGCCAATCGGTACGGTCGTCGGAGTCGGCGACATGACTCACCTCCAGATCGGCCAGTGGGTCTTTCTCCAGTTCGACACCCGCGTGAAATTCACCTCAGTCCCGGGCGCGTACCGTCCGGAGGACTGGACGGTCAAGATTCACAGTGCATGGGGAAGCATTTCGAGCGGGCCGAGCGACATCGGATGCGAGTCGGGTGATTGCACCGCAGATCGCTATACGCAGTACACCGCGAATTCGATCGACAACGATCGCGTCTTCCTTCTTGACCCGTCGGGAACCGAGGTCAATCTCGGCAGCGCCGAGGCTCAGAAGCAGGCCGAGATCCTCAGCAAGCTCTGTGGAAGCCAGCCGAATTGCGCATTTGATCCACTCAGCTACGACGAGACGGCATTCTCGGATTGGCGGGACAAAGCAGCCCCCTATTCGAACCTCACGGATGTACAACAGAGTTACACCTTTAAGCAGACATCCTCGGTGAAAACGACATCGACGCTCAAAGTGAGCGAAAGCCTGGGAATCACCCTCGGCAAGATCGTCAAGGCTGGAATCGCTAAGGAGAGAAGCGATTCCTGGGAAGAGGCCAACTCCTTCGAATACACCTATCCGGTCAACGTGCCGGCCCATACCCGCGTCAATTTCCTCTGGCGCGACCCAGTCAAGAACGTCACGGGAGATTTCACCACCAAACTCGGCAACACCACATGGAACCTGACGAACGTCACGTTCGGGTTCCCTGATCCCGGCCGACAAGGCGACATCAAGGTCACACAGACCTTGATTGCGAATCTGGCCGACTAGGTCGCGTCCGGCCCGTCGGGATTGTCCTTCTGGAACTCGGCGATCAGCGCGTCGACGTCCACCGAGCTAACGTCCCCGCCGATGATCCGGTCGATGAAGCCGGCCGGCTCGTCGAGGTCGGCGGCGGTGGGCATCAGGTCGGGGTGCGCCCACACCGCGTCGCGGGCGTCCATCCCGCCGGCGGCGGTCAGGCGCTCCGTCAACGCCGCCGCCCAAACGAAGCTGCGCAGATCGCCGAGGTGATGGCGCGGATAGCAGCGACCTACGCTGATATCTCGACTGCCGACATCGAGCGTGTCGTCCAGACCGTGCATACCGGATTCGACGACGTCCAAGGACCGAGTGTTCATACCCCTGCTCATCGAACGCAAGGTCCGCACTGTGCTGGCCCACCGCCAGACCCCACTCAACTGGACAACCTAGCGAGCGAGCGCTACCTCTTCGTCAGGGAACCGGCGGGTGAGCGTGGCGATCATCTCCACGAGCTTCCTGCGCTCGATAGCGCAGTTCCGGAGTTCACCCTGCACTAAGCGGACCTGTTCAATCCGGCGGTGACGTGTATCAGTTGCCAACTTCGCCTGGCATTTCGCGACCCGCTCGTTAATCAGGTCGATCTGGCGATGCAACTCGTCACGGAAAAAATCAGCCTGACGGCGGTTGGCCTGGTCTGACGCCGCGGGGTGAGTAATCATCGCTTCCACGGGCCCAACTTAGACCACGGCGGATCACGTCGAAACATTTTGAATCACAGAGATCAGGCCGGACGGCCACAGTTCGCTCTGAACCTGGCGATCACCAGCGGCCAACCCGGCGCGCCACGACTGGGAGATCCCGCGCGGCGGGGCAAACACACGATCGGACTACGTCCTCGCGACGACGGAGGTCACGGTCGTCGAGTAGACGCGGTGGCGACTGTGACACCGACCCCCCGGGTGATGCGTTCAGCTATCCACAGGCCCGGTGGCC
>CAMDFY010000244.1 GCA_945897705.1 Bifidobacterium breve
CCGGCGATGGAATCCCCCGCCCGAAGCGCCGCCTGCCGATAGCCCGGATCCGACAGCACAGCGGTGACACCGGCAATCAGTGCATCAGCGCTCAGTGGCCGCACCAATCGCGCACTTCCCTGTCGCACAACACGGTTCGCCAACTCCCACTGATCGCCGCCGCCGGGTACCACCACCATCGGCACCCCGGCCAGCAGCGTCTTGGAGAGCATCCCGTGGCCGCCGCCGCACACCACCACGTCGGCGTGGCGCAACAGATCGTCCTGGCGACCAAGACCCACCACAGCCCACGACGGCGCCGTGACGCCGTCGCCGCCGGGTTGGGATGACACCAACTGGGAGACCACCAGTCGGGAGCCGGCCGGCAGGGTCTGGGCAGGAACAAGATGTTCCAACGCCAGGGCGGCAAGCCCGGCGGTGCCGGTGCTGGCCGTCGAGGGTGCCACCACGATCACCGGTCCCGCACCAGGCGGCACAGCCAGCAGATCCGTGGTGGGTTCGAAGTGCAGTGGGCCCACGACGACCGCCTCGGCGGGCCAGTCCGGGCGCGGCACCTCCAGTGCCGGCAGCGTGGCAATCAGCCGACGCCGCGGACCGGGGTCGACGCCGGGCAGTCCGATTCCCTGGCGGGCCCGCGTGCGCTGCCGCCCCCCGGCCCGCACCGAACGCGCGGTGAATGCCCGCATGGTCGCGTCGCGAAGGCGTCCCCGCAGGCCCGTTCCGGGCGCGAGCCCACTGCCGATCGGCGGCAGGCCCCGCGACGGCAGGTATAGCGGGTGCGGGCTGAGTTCGATCCAGGGGACGCCGGCAAGTTCGGCAACCATCCCGCCGCACACGGTGATCACGTCGGAGACCACCAGATCGGGCTTCAGATGTCGCAGCACGGGCAGGTTCAGCATCGCCATGCGTGCGGCCCGGTGGTGGAGTTTGGCACCGGCATCGGTGTCATCGTCGGATTCGGCGGGGTCGAGGCCGAGCAGTTCGACCGCGTCCAGGCCCGCACGCCGCGCGGTGTCGAGCCATTCGGTGCCGGTCAGCAGCACCGGGTCATCTCCGGCCGCGGCGAAGCGCAGACACAGCGCGATCGCCGGAAAGACGTGGCCGGGCTCCGGCCCGGCGACCAGGGCGACCCGCATTGGCCCCACCCTGCCACAGCTGTCGGCCTAGGCTGGTGGGCATGACTGAGCAACCGACTGACCACCGAACGATCAGCTCGCGGAACGACAACGCCCGCACCGTCGAGGTCCTCCTGGCTGCCCTGCAGGACCAGGACATCGACGCCGCGGGCGCGGTTCTCGACGAACACCTCGTCTACCAGAACGTCGGGTTCCCGACCATCCGCGGACGGTCCCGCGCCATGAAGCTGTTCCGCTCCATGGAGGGCCGGGCGGGATTCGAGGTTAAGACACACCGCATTGCCGTCAACGGCTCGACAGTACTGACCGAACGCACCGACGCCCTGGTGTTCGGCCGGGTGCGCCTGCAGTTCTGGGTGTGCGGGGTCTTCGAGGTGACAGACGGCCGAATCACGCTCTGGCGGGACTACTTCGACATGTTCGACTTCGCCAAGGCCCTCGCGCGCGGGCTACTCGGCGCCGTCATTCCGGCGTTTCGGCCGACGCTGTAACGCGACCGTGGGCCATATACGCGGCCGGCCCGGCAAAAATGTGCATAGGCCCCACGGTCGGCGAGGTCATCAGCTCGCAGGTCGTGATGAGCGGCCCGGGCCGAGTTCCTCGAATGCCTGAGCCCAACCCAGCAACCGATCGGTGGCGTCGGCCAACTCATGCCGATAGCGCTGCTGGAATACACCCGCGGCCCTGCCGTCGGAATCCACCGCAGACACCAACTGCGCCGCCGCGGTGACCATCGCACTGTACTGCCGCACACCGCTGTCGAGTTGAGCCGTGAACGCGTTGATCGTCGGCGCCAGATACGCCCGCGCGTGCGGGTTCTCACTGGCTGCGCGCTCCATCGACGTTACCTCGGCCGCCGTCGCCGTCATAGCCGCGGCGGAGCGCCCTGCCGCATCGGTGAGCTCCCGGATTTCCGCCGGCGGCAGCATGTTTCCGCGGCCCATCACGCCCAGCAGGGAATGCAGACCGCGCTCGGACGCCCCCAGCGCCGAGATGGCCGGCCGAGCGACTGAACCGAACGGCGGCAGTCGTCGCGCACTGACGTGACGAAGCGGTGGCAGTGGCTCGCCGCGCAGCCACCGGTAGCGCAACAGCAACAACGTCGCCGGGGCGGCTGCGCCGGCGGCGATCAGTCCGGTGATCAACAATCCCCATACCGGCGTGTTCCACACCGCGAGCAGACCGGTGAGAAGTACCCAGAACGCCGAGGCGAACCCGAAGAACAGCCCCAACCGCAATGCCCAGCGCCGCTTGCGCAGGAGACGGGCCCGCGGATCTGCGGCGGCGCCGAGTTTCTGCGCCGCCACGTCGGCGTACTCAGCCGCGGCGTCGATGCCCCGTTGCAGGATCGAGCGCCGCGGACGCGAGGCGAAGCCCGATTGGTCTGTTCTGACCGCCATCGAGTGCTCGCCCCCTGAAGAAAAGAACCTATTGGCCGAGCGGCTGCTCGGGCTCGGGCGTGCTGATCGGAGTGGCCGGCGTGGCGGTGGCGCCGCCGCCGGACGGCAGCGCCTCACCGCGCATCGAAGCCCGGATCTGCTCGAGGCGGGAGTGTCCGGCCATTTCAACGCTGGCCGACTGCACTTCCATCATCCGGCCCTGGACCGAGTTCTGCGCCAACTCAGCCGATCCCATGGCGTTGGCGTAGCGACGCTCGATCTTCTCGCGGACTTCATCGAGGCTGGGCGTGCTGCCGGGCGCGGCGATCTCGCTCATCGACCGCAGCGAGGCACTGACCTGCTCCTGCATCTTGGCCTGTTCGAGTTGGCTGAGCAGCTTGGTGCGCTCGGCGATCTTGGTCTGCAGCATCATGGCGTTCTGTTCGACAGCCTTCTTGGCTTGCGCTGCGGCCTGTAGCGCTTGATCGTGCATTGACTTCAGGTCCTCGACGCTCTGCTCGGCGGTCACCAACTGGGCGGCGAAGGCCTCCGCGGCGTTGGTGTACTCGGTGGCCTTGCCCGCATCGCCGGCCGCAGCGGCCTGGTCGGCCAGGGTCAGGGCCTGACGGACATTGGCCTGGAGCTTCTCGATGTCGGCCAGCTGGCGGTTCAGCCGCATCTCGAGTTGGCGCTGGTTGCCGATCACCTGAGCCGCCTGCTGGGTGAGCCCCTGGTGCTGGCGTTGCGCGTCCTCAATCGCCTGCTGGATCTGCACCTTGGGGTCGGCATATTCGTCGACCTTGGAGCCGAACAACGCCATCAGGTACTTCCATGCCTTGACGAACGGATTGGCCATGTGTGTTGCCCCGCCTTCGAGTGAGTGCCGTGTGATCAGAGTCGACG
>CAMDFY010000245.1 GCA_945897705.1 Bifidobacterium breve
ATGATGTACGAGTTGCGCGACCTCGGTTTCTCCACAGCGATCGGTATCGGCGGTGATCCGGTGATCGGCACCACCCACATCGACGCCATCGCTGCCTTCGAGAAAGACCCGGAGACCAAGCTGATCGTGATGATCGGCGAGATCGGCGGAGACGCCGAGGAACGCGCGGCCGACTACATCAAGGCCAATGTCAGTAAGCCGGTCGTCGGCTATGTGGCGGGCTTCACCGCACCGGAGGGCAAGACCATGGGCCACGCCGGCGCCATCGTGTCGGGTTCGTCGGGCACCGCTTCGGCCAAACAGGAGGCGCTCGAGGCGGCCGGTGTCAAGGTTGGGAAGACGCCCTCGGCCACAGCGGATTTGGCCCGGGCAATCCTGAAGGGGTTGTGATTCCAGCGGTGAATCCGCGCACGCCGGTACTCGTCGGCGTTGGTCAGTTCACTGAACGGATCGACGATCCGGCGTACCGGGGGATGTCCTCGGTGGAACTGGCGACGGCGGCGGCCCGGGCCGCACTGGCCGACACCGGGGCTGATTCGGTGGCGGTCGCCGGTGCCGTCGACACCGTCGTGGGCCTGCGGCAGTTCGAGATCTCCGGCCGGGGCATGGCACCGCTGGGCGCTTCGACCAACTATCCGCGATCGGTGGCCGTACGGGTGGGGGCAGCACCGGCCCGTGCGGTGCTGGAACCGATTGGGGGACAGGGGCCGCAGCATGTGGTCACCGAGTTCGCCGGCGCCATCGCGGCGGGCGATGCCGACGTCGTAATGGTGCTCGGATCGGAGAACGGTTCGACATTGCGGACGTTCGCCAACCGCACCGACGCCGGGGGTGACAGACCCGACCACGGCGAGATCGTCGAGGGTCAACTCACCGATCGCGGTTACGGTTACGAGGGCCTGTTCAGCGAGTACACCGTCGCGCATGGTCTGATCGGGGCGCCGGCCCAGTACGGGTTGTTGGAGAACGCCCGCCGCCACCGGGTGGGACTGAGCCCGCCGGATTACCGCCGTGCGATGGCCGAGTTGTTCGCGCCGTTCTCCGCAGTGGCTGCCGCGAATCCGTATTCGGCGTCGCCGGTGGAACGCACCGTCGCAGAGATTGTGACCGTCGACGCGGACAACCGGATGATCTGCGACCCATACCCGCGACTACTGGTGGCGCGCGATCAGGTCAATCAGGGCGCCGCGGTGATACTGATGTCGATCGCCGCAGCGCGGCGCCTCGGTGTGCCCGAGGATCGGTGGGTCTACCTCCACGGGCATGCCGATCTCGTTGACCAACCCCTGCTTGACCGCTCCGATCTGAGCTACAACTCGGCGTCGGTGCTGGCGGTGAGCGAAGCGTTGACGGTGGCCGGAGTGGGACTCGATGAGATTGCGACATTCGACCTCTACAGCTGTTTCCCGGTGCCGGTGTTCAACATCTGCGACGGCACCGGCTTGGCGGTCGATGATCCCCGCGGGCTGACACTCACCGGCGGTCTGCCGTACTTCGGCGGCCCGGGTAATAGTTACTCGCTGCACGCGATCGCCGAGACGGTGAACGCAATGCGTTGCGCCCCAGGAGCATTCGGGTTGGTGGGCGCCAACGGCGGCATCATCAGCAAGTATTCGGTGGGGGTGTACTCGACGGAGCCGGCCGAGTGGACGGAAGACAACAGTGCCGCGTTGCGTGCCGAGGTCGCAGCCCGGCCGAAGGTTCCGCTGACCGTCCGTGCCGACGGCCCGGCCACCATTGAGACCTACACGGTTCGCTACGACTGGCCGGTGCGCACCGGAATCGTGATCGGCCGACTCGAGGCGGACGACAGCCGCTTCATGGCACTGGTCGATGACCCTGAACTACTGAGCCTGCTCAGCGACGGTGAACCGTTCGGGGCCCGGATAGCGGTGAGCCCCCGCGACGAGGCGAATTACGCCTCGGTCTGATCGGCCGGCGTCCGATTGCGCTCAGGTGAGCGCGGCGAGTTTTCCGGCCAGCCGTTCCACGTAGGCCGCAACCTCGTCGGCGGGCTTGTCGGGGAGTCCGAAGAGGGTCTCGGTGACGCCGATCTGCTGCCAGTGTTCGAGCTTTTCGGCCACCGGTTTGAAGTCAAGTGCCACGATCCGTGGGGCTCCGTCACGACCGGCGTCGGCCCAGATTTCCTTCAGCAGAGCCACCGGTTGGTCGATGTCGACATCGCGCGGGGTGGTGATCCAGCCGTCGGCCGATCGGGCGATCCACCTGAAGTTCTTCTCGTTACCGGCCGCGCCGACGAGAACCGGGATGTGTGCCTGTACCGGTTTGGGCCAGGCCCAACTCGGACCGAAGGAGACGAACTCGCCGTCGTAGGCGGCTTCCTCGGCGGTCCACAGCTCCCGCATGGCCTCGATGTACTCCCTGAGCATGGTGCGGCGTCGGCCCGGCGGAACGTTGTGGTCGCCCAACTCGTCGGTGTTCCAGCCGTAACCGACGCCGACACTGACCCGGCCGCCGGAGAGGTGATCAAGTGAGGCAATGGTTTTCGCCAGGCTGATCGGATCGTGCTCGACGGGCAGCGCGACGGCCGTGGCCAGCCGAACCCGCGAGGTGACGGCCGCCGCGGTGGCGAGGCTGACCCAGGGGTCGAGGGTCCGCATATAGCGGTCATCGGGCAGGGATTCGTCACCGGTCGTCGGGTGCGCGGCCTCGCGCTTAATCGGAATGTGGGTGTGCTCGGGCACGTAGAACGTGGTGAAGCCGTGGTCATCGGCGAGTTTGGCGGCCGCCGCAGGGGTGATCCCGCGATCACTGGTGAAGAGCACGAGACCGTAATCCATCCCCAGATTAGAACGTGTTCTAGTGGCGGGGGCAAGCGCGGGCCTGCGCTGACACGCCCGCGCTCGGCTGTCGGGAAGCCGCGGTGCGCTAGCGTGAGGCCCATGACGTACCCACCCACGAATCCCGGCTACCAGGCATCGCAGCAACCGGGCGCCGGCTACGGCACGCCCGCCGCGCCGCCCTACCCGGCACCCGCGGTAGGGCCGAGCCCCGCCGCGTACGCGCCGCCCGCCGGGGCGAACCGGATGCCGATGTTCCTGTCCGTGGGCGTGGTCGTCCTCGGCCTGGCCGCCTATCTGGCCAGCTTCGGCCCGCTGCTGAGCATCAACACCGATATCGGGCCGTTCGGCGGCGAATTCACCGCCAGCGGCCTGAGCTACTGGACGGTAGCCGCACTGCTTGCCGCGCTGCTCGCGGCCGCGGGGCTGCTGCCGAAGGCGCGGAACTACAGCGCCATTGTGGCGGTGACCGCGGTGCTGGGCGTTCTGCTGGTCCTTGCGCAGGCGATCAACCGGCCCAACGGGTTCTCCGTCGGCTGGGCGCTGTGGCTGGTCCTCGCGTTCACCCTGCTGCAGGCAATCTC
>CAMDFY010000246.1 GCA_945897705.1 Bifidobacterium breve
TCACGTCGAAGGTCAGTTCGCCCACCGACAGGGTGTCGCCACCGGAGAGTAGGTGGCTCGGTTTCACCGGCAGCGGTTCGGCGTCCAACGGGTGCGCCGCAGTCGGAGCGCCGGTGGCCTCGGCCACTGCCTCCAGCGCCTGCCAGTGGTCGACGTGCTGATGGGTGGTGATGATCATGGTCAGTTTCGGGGCCTGCTCGCGGACCAGATCGACCAGCAGATCGGGGTCGTTGGCGGCGTCGATCAAGAGGGACACACCGGTCTCCGCGCAGGTCACGAGGTAGACGTTGTTGTCCATCGGGCCCACCGACATCTTGATGATGCTCACCCCCGGCAGGGTGCGCCGGGCGGCGGTCTGGGTTTCGACGTGACCGGTGTAGTTGTCGGCGACGGCTGTCATGATGCCCACGTTAGTGGTCGTGGGTACCCACGCTTAGCATGGGCGCGTGGCCGACCGGTTGATCGTCAAGGGTGCGCGCGAACACAACCTCCGCAGCATCGATCTGGACCTTCCCCGCGATGCCCTGATCGTCTTTACCGGCCTGTCCGGGTCGGGCAAGTCCTCGCTGGCCTTCGACACCATCTTCGCCGAGGGTCAGCGCCGCTACGTGGAGTCACTGAGCGCCTACGCCCGGCAGTTCCTCGGTCAGATGGACAAGCCGGATGTCGACTTCATCGAAGGGCTGTCCCCGGCTGTCTCCATCGATCAGAAGTCCACCAACCGAAACCCCCGGTCCACGGTGGGCACCATCACCGAGGTCTACGACTACCTGCGGCTGCTGTAAGCCCGGGCCGGCACGCCGCACTGCCCGGTGTGCGGGGAGCGAATCGCCCGCCAGACCCCCCAGCAGATCGTCGACCAGGTGCTCGCGATGGAAGAGGGCACCAAGTTCCAGGTGCTCGCACCGGTGGTCCGCACCCGCAAGGGCGAGTTCGTCGACCTCTTCGACAAGCTCAACACCCAGGGCTACAGCCGGGTCCGGGTCGACGGTGTGGTCCACCCGCTGACCGAGCCGCCGACGCTGAAGAAGCAGGAGAAGCACGATATCGAAGTTGTCGTCGACCGGCTGACGGTCAAGGCTAGCTCCAAACAGCGGCTGACCGATTCGGTCGAGACCGCGCTGGGTCTGGCCGACGGCATTGTGGTGCTGGATTTCGTCGACCGCGACGAGGGTGACCCGCACCGTGAGCAACGGTTCTCCGAGAAACTTGCCTGTCCCAATGGGCACCCGCTGGCGGTGGATGACCTTGAGCCGCGGTCGTTTTCGTTCAACTCGCCCTATGGCGCCTGCCCGGAGTGCAGCGGCCTGGGTATCCGCAAAGAAGTCGACCCCGAACTCGTTGTGCCCGATCAGGATCGCACCCTGGCCGACGGTGCGGTGGCGCCGTGGTCGATGGGGCAGAGTTCGGAGTACTTCACCCGGATGTTGGCTGGGCTGGGGGAGTCGATGGGGTTCGACATGGACACCCCGTGGCGCAAGCTTCCGGCCAAAGCGCGCAAGGCGATCCTCGAAGGCTGCGACGAGCAGGTGCACGTGCGCTACCGCAATCGCTACGGCCGCACCCGGTCGTACTTCGCCGACTTCGAGGGCGTGATGGCGTTCCTGCAGCGACGCATGGAGCAGACCGACTCGGAGTTGATGAAGGAACGCTACGAGGGCTTCATGCGGGACGTGCCCTGCCCGGAGTGCGACGGCACCCGTCTCAAGCCAGAGATTCTGGCAGTGACGCTGTCGGCCGGCAAGGATGCGAAGTCGATCGCAGCCGTGTGCGAGCTGTCCATCAGGGAGTGCTCAAACTTCCTCAACGACCTCACCCTCGGCGGCCGCGAGCAGGCAATCGCCGGGCAGGTACTCAAAGAGGTGCAGTCCCGGTTGGGCTTCCTGCTCGACGTAGGACTGGACTACCTCTCGCTGGCCCGGGCGGCGGGCACGCTCTCCGGTGGTGAGGCGCAGCGCATCCGGCTGGCCACCCAGATCGGTTCAGGTCTGGTCGGGGTGCTGTACGTACTCGATGAACCGTCGATCGGGCTGCATCAGCGCGATAACCGTCGTTTGATTGAAACCCTTACGCGGCTCAGGGATTTGGGCAACACACTGATCGTTGTGGAGCATGACGAGGACACCATCGCCCACGCCGACTGGGTTGTCGATATCGGGCCCGCCGCCGGTGAGCATGGCGGTCAGGTAGTGCACAGCGGTACCTACGCCGACCTGTTGAAGAACCCCAAATCGCTCACCGGGTCCTATCTGTCCGGAAAGCAGAGCATCGAGGTGCCCGCGATCCGCCGACCGGTCGACCGCAAGCGTCAGCTGACGGTGGTCGGCGCGCGGGAACACAATCTGCGCGAGATCGACGTGGCTTTCCCGCTGGGCGTACTGACCGCGGTGACGGGGGTGTCCGGCTCCGGCAAGTCCACTCTGGTGAATGACATCCTGGCCACCGTGCTGGCCAACCGCCTGAACGGAGCACGTCAGGTGCCCGGCCGGCACACCCGGATCAACGGCCTCGA
Source organism: Bifidobacterium breve (assembly GCA_945897705.1). Lineage (GTDB taxonomy): Bacteria > Actinomycetota > Actinomycetes > Mycobacteriales > Mycobacteriaceae > Mycobacterium > Mycobacterium aquicola. Next base: position 2,513 of record CAMDFY010000246.1, read on the forward strand.
ACACGTCGACAAACTGGTGCGCGTCGACCAGTCGCCGATCGGTCGCACCCCGCGGTCCAATCCGGCCACATACACCGGCGTCTTCGACAAGATCCGCACCCTGTTCGCCGCCACGACTGAGGCCAAGGTCCGCGGGTATCAACCCGGCCGATTCTCGTTCAACGTCAAGGGCGGTCGGTGCGAAGCGTGTTCGGGCGACGGCACCATCAAGATCGAGATGAACTTCCTGCCCGATGTCTACGTGCCGTGCGAGGTGTGTCAGGGCGCGCGGTACAACCGCGAAACGCTCGAGGTGCATTACAAGGGCAAGACCATCTCCGAAGTTCTCGATATGTCCATCGAGGATGCGTGTGATTTCTTCGAGCCGATCACCTCGATTCACCGGTACCTCAAGACCCTCGTCGAGGTGGGGCTGGGCTATGTGCGGCTGGGACAGCCGGCACCGACGCTCTCGGGAGGTGAGGCTCAGCGGGTGAAGTTGGCGGCTGAGTTGCAGAAGCGCTCTACCGGCCGCACCGTCTACATCCTGGATGAGCCGACTACCGGCCTGCACTTCGAGGACATTCGCAAACTGCTCAAGGTCATCAATGGTCTCGTCGACAAGGGCAACTCGGTGATCGTTATCGAGCACAACCTCGACGTCATCAAGACCTCGGACTGGGTCGTCGATATGGGACCCGAGGGTGGTGGGGGCGGCGGCACGGTGGTCGCCGAGGGCACGCCGGAGGACGTTGCGGCTGTTGCGGCCAGTTACACCGGAACGTTCCTGGCGGGGCTG
>CAMDFY010000247.1 GCA_945897705.1 Bifidobacterium breve
ACGGTGACACACGAGTTATTACTCATATTCTGTGCCTTGAACGGCGCGACCCGAATCCCTTTGCGCGCCAACAACCGGCACAGGCCGGCCACCACCATCGACTTGCCGGCATCGGACGTGGCGCCGGCAATCAGCAGTGCCGGGCTCATGTCGCCACTGCCGTCATTGGGGCCGGGGTGGGACATCACGGCAACGTGAGAATCTCGGCGCCGTCCTCGGTGACGACCAGGGTGTGCTCGAACTGAGCGGTCCACTTGCGATCGGAGGTAGCCACCGTCCAGCCGTCGTCCCAGATCTCGTAGTCCAGCGAACCCAGGTTGATCATTGGTTCGACGGTGAACGTCATTCCCGGCTCAAGTACGGTTTCCACGCTCGGCTGGTCGTAGTGCAGCACCACTAAACCGTTGTGAAACGTAGTTCCGATTCCGTGGCCGGTGAAGTCTCGAACGACGTTGTAGCCGAAGCGATTCGCATACGCTTCGATCACCCTGCCCACCACCGACAACGCCCGGCCCGGCTTGACCGCCTTGATGGCGCGCATGGTCGCCTCGTGCGTGCGCTCGACCAGCAGTCGGTGTTCCGCACTGACGTCACCGGCCAGGAAAGTGGCGTTGGTGTCGCCGTGCACCCCGTCGATATAAGCGGTGACGTCGATATTCACGATGTCACCCTCGGCAACGACGGTCGAGTCCGGGATGCCGTGGCAGATAACCTCATTCAGCGAGGTGCAGCAGGACTTCGGGAAACCCTTGTAGCCCAGCGTCGACGGGTAGGCACCGTGGTCGATCATGTAGTGATGGGCGATCCGGTCTAGTTCATCGGTGGTGACACCGGGTGCGACGGCCTTGCCGGCCTCGGCCAGCGCACCGGCGGCAATGCGACCGGCAATGCGCATCTTCTCGATCACCTCAGGCGTCTGCACCCAGGGCTCGCTACCCTCCGCCGCGGTGGAACGGCCGACGTACTCGGGCCGTGGAATCGACTTCGGCACCGGCAGGAGCGGTGAGACGACCCCGGAACTCAGGGGGCTACGCACTTCGGTGAGTCCTCACGGTCAATCGCGCAGCGCCGTCGACGGGCCCCGTCTTAGCGGCGGCCGCCTTGGCCCGCGGATGCTCACCGAGCCCATCACCACCCGCCCGGTCAGCACCACATGTGGCTTGCCGTCACTCGGCGGATCCTTACGCCGGTCACGGGCGCTGCCGCCGTAGACGATCACGTCGTCGATCGAGGCGCTCGCACCATCGGGAAGTCGGATGTGCACCGACCCGCGGACCATGTCCAACTCGATCACCACCACCGGGCCGGCGAAGCGAGCGTGGGTGAGGTCGAGAACCACTGAACCCACCCGGCGCACCAGTGCCAGCCGGGTCGGTACCGTCCACTGACCGTGCCGGCGCAGCGAGCCCAGCCACCCACGCAGTTCGAGGCGATCCACGGCGGACGTGGCGATGGCGCCCGGCCCCGGCAGGTCCTCGATCAGCGCTTCGAGATCGCCTGGCTGGCGGGCCGATGACACCTGAGCGGAACGCTCCTCGAACTCCCCGATGTCGATCAGGCCCAGCGCGACGGCGTTGTGCAGTCGCCGCAGCGTTCCGTTGCGGTCGGCATCCGACAGCCGCATCGCGGGAGTGTTCTCGATCTCGGTCATGGCCTCTTCAACTTACCCGCTGATCTAGGCTTGCCCCATGTCCGATCTGACCCGACGAACCATCCTCGGCGCCGCCGTCGCCGGTGCCGCCGCCGCTCCCCTTGCTGCCTGCGCCAACAGTGCCGAGGCCCCTGCGGCGCAGACCCCGAAGGCGGGCCAGGCACTTGCCGCGACCACCGCCATCGGGGTGGGCGGTGCCACGATCGTCGATGGCACCCTGATCAGTCAGCCCACCGCCGGGGTGTTCGACGGTTTCATCGCCCGGTGCACGCATGCTGGCTGCGCGCTGGCGGTCAAGGGCGACTCCGTCGACTGCGCCTGCCACGGCAGCAAGTTCGCCTTCGACGGGACGGTGACCCAGGGTCCGGCGACCAAGCCGCTGACCTCCCGACCGTTGACGGTGCAGGGCGGCGAAATCATGATCGCCGAGGCGGGCTCGAGCTAAATCGATCAGGCCAGATAGCCGTCGGGGAGTTCCTGCAGCATCTCCCGCACCATGCGGACCGCGTAGGTCGATGACCCGCCGCCGACGATGAGGGCCGCGAACGCCAAGTCGCCGCGGTAGCCGGCGAACCAGGCGTGCGAGCCGCCCTCGAACTCGGCCTCGCCAGTCTTGCCGAAGACTTCTCCGGCGCCGTCGATGTCCTTGGCAGTGCCATTGGTGACCACCAGTCGCATCATCGACCGCAGTCCGTCCAGTACCGCCGGATCCGCCGGCGGATGTGCACCGGTCTCGGTGGTCTGGCTGCCGACGATCAGATGCGGCGTCGGCGTCGCGCCGGCCGCCACGGTTGCCGCCGCCAGCGCCATCCCGAACGGGGTGACCAGCACCTTGCCCTGGCCGAATCCGTCCTCGGTACGTTCGGTGAGGTCGACCGTTGCCGGCACGGTGCCGGTGACCGTCGTCAGACCCTCGATCGTGAAGTCGGCGCCGATCCCGTACTGGGAGGCCGCCACCGTCAGCGCCGAGGGCGGCATCCGGCTGGCCAGCTCGGCAAACGTCGTGTTGCAGGAGTTGGCGAAAGCCCGTGCCATCGGAACCGTGCCCAGGTCGAACTTGTCGTAGTTCGGGATGGTGCGGTGGCCGATGTCGATTTCACCGGGGCATCCCAGCAGAGTGTTGGGTGTGGCCATGTTGCGGCCGATAGCCGCTGCAGCCGTGACGATCTTGAAGGTCGATCCCGGGGGGTAGAGACCGGTGGTGGCCGCCGGTCCGTCCGCGTCGGCGGCGCCGTTCTGGGCCACACCGAGAATTTCGCCCGTCGACGGTTTGATCACGACCAGCATGGCCTTGCGCCACTGGCCGTCGACGGCGTGCTGTGCGGCGTCCTGCACCCCGCGGTTCAGCGTCAGGGAGATCGACGGCGCCGGCTTGGCCGCCACCTCGGTGAGGACGTCGATGTCGGCGCTGTTCTCGTTGACGCTCACCACCCGCCAGCCGGACTCGCCGTCGAGTTCGTCGAGTACCGCCTTCTTCACCTCGCTGACCACGGCCGGCGCGAAGTCCGCGCTGGTGGGCAGCATGTCGGCCAGCGGAGTGACGATCACCCCCGGCAGTCCTTCCAACACCGGGGCCACCCGGTCATGGTCGGCGGGTTTCAGGGTGATCAGATCCAGCGGCCCGACCGAGGAACTAGC
>CAMDFY010000248.1 GCA_945897705.1 Bifidobacterium breve
TCACCGGCAGGGTCGAACTTCTCGCCCTGGGTGGTCGGGTTGAACACCCGAAAGTACGGCGCGGCGTCGGTTCCGGTGCCCGCCGCCCACTGCCAGCCGTGCTGATTGCTGGCCATGTCGGCGTCGACGAGCTGGTCGAGGAACCAGCGCGCCCCCCACTGCCACGGCAGGTGGAGATCCTTGACCAGAAACGACGCGACGATCATTCGGACCCGATTGTGCATGAAGCCGGTGCCGAGGAGTTGGCGCATCCCGGCGTCGACGATCGGATACCCGGTGCGGCCCTGCTTCCACGCCTCGAACGCCGCCCTGGCGGATGCGTCGGTGTCGGTCTCGATGGCATCGAAATTCGGGTTCCAGTTGTGCCACGCGCTGCGCGGCCATTGGTGCAGCACTGCGGCGTAGAAGTCGCGGAACGCCAACTCGCGTAAGTAGGCGGCAGGCCCGGAATCAGGCGAATCGAGGTCGGTCGCCATGGTGCGCGGGTGGATGGTGCCGTACTTCAGGTGTGCTGACATCCGGCTGGTTCCGGGTTTGTCAGGTCGGTCCCGATCGGTGGCGTAGTGCGCCAGTCCCTGGTCGAGAAACTCGGTCCAACGCTGCCGCGCCGCGGCCTCGCCGGCCGGATAGTCCAGTGGTACAACGGGATTCGGCGCTGGTACGCGGGTAGGAAGTGCGGCCACGGTAGCGGGGTCGATCCATTCGACTGCGGCGGGGTCGGATTGCGCGGGGGCCCGCCAGCCGATCTCGCGCCAGCGCCGGAAGAACGGCGTGAACACCTTGTAGGGGCTGGTGTCGTCCTTGGTCACCCGACCGGGCGACACCAGATAGGGCGACCCGGTGGCGACCAGTGGCACCTCGGACAGCGCCTCGGCGACCGCCGCGTCGCGGCGAACCCCGAACGGGCTGAAATCTTCCGAGATGTGCACACGGCGGGCGCCGACGGCCGCGCAGATCTGCGGAATCCGAACTTCCGGACGCCCGCGAGTAATCAGCAGTCTGTGGTCCAGGGCCTCGTCCAGCGCGCGCAGCGAGTCGCCGAGGAACTGCAGACGACGAGCCCCGGCGCTGGCCTCCAACCGCGGATCCAGGACGAAACAGGCCAGCACCGCGCCGCCGTCGGCAGCCGCATCGCTCAGGGCCGGCAGGTCGCCCAGGCGCAGATCGCGGCGAAACCACAGCAGCGCGGTCGGCGACGAGGGCGGCATGTCTCTATGGTGCCCTGGGCTTATCTCCGCTGGGGTCTCGGCTAGCCAATAGCGCGGTTCGGCCACTAGTTCGCGGGGGGCATCAGCACCGTGTCGATGAGGTAGAGCGTGGCGTTGGCGGTCGGGATGCCACCGCAGATCACGTTGGCCCCGTTGACCTGGAGGTGGTCTCCGGCGCCGGTGACGGTGAGGGTGGCACCTTCGGCGGTCGGCTGGGTGCCGATCACCTGGTTCGGGTCCAGCTGACCCGGTACGACGTGGTAGGTCAGGATGTCAGTGAGCAGAGGCGCGTCGACCTTGAGGGTGCTGATCGTGGCCGGGTCGATCTTCGCGAAGGCGTCGTCGACGGGTGCGAACACGGTGAACTGGCCGCCGTTGAGGGTCTCGACGAGGTTGACGCCGGGGTTGAGTTGGCCGGAGACCGCCGCCGCCAGCGTGGTCAGCACGGGGCTGTTGGAAGCCGCTACCGCCACCGGCGCGGTGGCCAGGCCGGCCACCGAGCCGGGTCCGGAGGGCACCTGCTCGGCGTAGGCCGCGCAGCCGGGTCCGACCAGGTGGACGTCGGCGGAGGCAGCGGGCGCACCGGCCAATGCCAGAGCGGAGATGGTCGCGGCGGTGGTGACCATGGTGCGGACGGCAGTCGTGGATTTCATCGGATCGTTCCTTTTTTCGGGTGTCCCTTGGTCGGGCTGTCTTGCGGGTGATTCGGAGTCGGCCCACCGTTGGATTGGTTTGTCGGTGAAATCGCCCGAAACGCCAAGAGGACCGGCCGCTTTCGCGACCGGTCCTCCCGGATTCAGGGGCGGGCTATCCCGCCGCTGCACTACGGCGCTGTCGTAGTGGTCATCGACGGGGACATCGACGTCGTCGCCGGGGTGGCCGGCGGCATCAGAACGGTGTCGATCAGGTACAGCGTCGCGTTGGCCGTCTTAATGCCACCGCAGACGACCGCGGCGTCATTGACCATCAGCTCATCACCGGAGCCGGTGACCTCCAACGTGGCGCCCTGGACCGTGGTGTGCTCGCCGACGACCTTCGAGGGATCGGCCTGGCCGGAAACCACGTGGTAGGTCAGGATCCCGGAGAGCAGATCCGAGTCGGTCTTGAGGCTCTCAATGGTGGCGGCGTCGAGCTTGCCGAACGCATCGTCGGTGGGGGCGAACACGGTGAACTCGCCGTTGTTCAGCGTCTCCACCAGGTTCACGTCCGGGTTTAACTTGCCCGACAGTGCCGAGGCGAGGGTGGTCAGCACCGGGCTGTTTCCAGCGGCGGTCGCGACCGGATCCATGGCCAGGCCGGCCACCGAGCCCGGGCCGGACGGATTGGCCTCTGCATAGGCGGCGCATCCGGCACCGACCGGGTCGCCGGAAGCCGGGGCGGCCATCGCAGACGTCATCGAGGTCATCGCAGAGGTGGCGGAATCCATCGCGGAGGAGGCCTTGTCGGTCATCGACGTGGCGGTTTCCTTGGTCGCGGTGGAACAACCGACGACTGACAATGCCGCGACGGCGGCCAGCCCCGCGGCGGTGAGCACTGAACGCTGAGAGATCATGTGTTGGTTCTCCATATGGTTTTTCGAGGGGCGGCGCGCCGATTAGCGGCCGCTTGAGTCGTTCGTTGCACGATGCTACCTGGACTGGCCGCTGTGAGTGCGGTCACACCGCAAAAATCGTCGTCGGTCCCGCTCGGTCTGGACATTCCGGGTACCGGCACAATGATGTCGTGAACCCTGCCGCTGATCGCCTGCGCGTGCTGATCCTCGGCAGCACCGGTTCGATCGGTACCCAGGCGCTGGAGGTCATCGCCGCCAATCCGCACCGTTTCGAGGTCGTCGGCCTGGCCGCCGGAGGCGGTGCCCCCGAGCTGCTGGCCCGTCAGCGCGCCGAGACCGGTGTGAGGAACATCGCGGTCGCCGATCCGGCGGCGGCGGCGAAGATCGGCGACGTCACCCACACCGGACCGGATGCCGCGACCCGGTTGATCTGTGACACCGAGGCCGACGTCGTGCTTAATGCGCTGGTCGGCGCGCTGGGACTGCAACCCACCCTGGCCGCACTCG
>CAMDFY010000249.1 GCA_945897705.1 Bifidobacterium breve
CCCCTGCGCGAACTGGGTACCGATGGCGCCTCCGGTAAGCCGATGGTGATCAAAGACGGGCGCTTCGGCCCCTACGTCACGGACGGGGAGACCAACGCGAGTCTGCGTAAGGGCGACGAGGTGTCGACCATCACCGACGACCGTGCCTCAGAGTTGCTCGCCGAGCGACGCGCCCGCGGACCGGTCAAGCGCACGACCACCAAGGTGGTCCGCAAGAAGACCGCCGCCAAGAAGACCGCCGCGAAAAAGACCGCCGCCAAGAAAGCCTGAGATCAGAGCGCGTCCGCAGCCACGGACGGGCTCGGGTTCGGTGGTTGGATCAGATTCACCGGCCGCGCCAGTTGAGTCGGTACCGTGCGTCCGCGAAGATCCACGATCTCGCCCACCTGCCAGCACAGGGCCTCCGCGTCGACGGCCCGACTGACTGCGACCGCCGACGCCAGTACGTGATCGTGTTCGGTTTTGGCGAGTTCGGTCAACCTGGCCGCCTCGTTGACCGGATCACCGATCACCGTGTATTCGAACCGGGCCAGCGCGCCGATATGCCCGGCGATCGCCCGTCCGGCCGACACCCCGATCCCGAACTCGGCCTCGCCGAGCACGCCGACCAGTTCGTCGTGCAACTCCCGTGCCGCGGCCAGTGCCGCACCCGCGGCATCCGGGTGTTCCAGCGGTGCGCCGAAGATACACAGTGCGGCGTCACCGAGGAACTTGTTGACGAAACCCCCGTTCTTGCCGGTGGTTTCGACGACGACGCGGAAAAACTCGTTGAGCAGACTGACAACCTCGCCCGGGGGGCGGGTCGCGGCCAATCGGGTGGAGCCCACCAGGTCGACGAACAAGACTGCGACGTCACGCTCCTGGCCGCCCAGTTCGGTGCCGCGCTCCAGAGCCCGTCGGGCGACGTCCTCACCGACGTAGCGGCCGAACAGATCTCGCATGCGCTGGCGTTCACTGAGTTCTCGCACCATGTCGTTGAATCCGGCCTGCAGCAAGCCCAATTCGGTGGCGTCGTAGATCTGCATGTGAGCGTTGTAGTTACCGCGTTGCACCTCACCCAGCGCCCAGCGCAACTGTCGCAGCGGGTCCGAGATCGCCATGGCGGACAAAACATTTCCGGCCAATCCGACCACCAGGGCGGCGACGGCGGTGAGAAGAATCGGCGCGAAGAGGGTGTCGGCAGGGGCGTCCAGCAGGGAGAATTTCGTGGCGGCGATCGACAGCACGATCATCAGCAGCGGGACCCCGGTGGAGAGGATCCAGGTCAGCAACAGTCGCTGGACCAGACCTGGGCGGCGGAACCCGTCGGGGATTCCGCCCCGGAGCGCGGCCACCGCGACCGGACGCAGTACGCGTTCGGCCTGCAGGTAGCCGATGATGGTGTCGGCGATCGCCCCCAGCAGAGTGGCCACGGCCAGCACCGGAACGGACTGCTCGGCGACGGGCCGGCTGGCGACGATGAGAACCACCGAGCCCACCAACCAGCTCGACAGGGTGATCACGGATCGGTAGTGCGGCATTCGCAGGGCGCGTAGGCGGGCCTGCTCGGTGGCCGACGGATCATCGTCGTTGTCCGAAGTGAGTAGCGTGTCGCGCCGTTGCCAGCGGAACACCGGGGCCAGCAGGCGCAAGTTGAGGAACAAGCCCACCGCGATGGCGATCAGGACGTAACCGATCAGCACCACCATGTTGAGTGTCGGTAGATCCTGCAATCGGATGCGGTCGCCGGGCGGCAGCCCGAATCGCAGGAACCCCAGCACCACCAGGGCGCCGATGATGTTGGCCTGCAGCATGCCGAGGGCGAACACCGGCCACGGTGTGCGCGCCACCCAGCGGACGAATTCCCGTACTCGCCCGCGCCGTACCGGCGCGCTGTTCACCAACTCACCGTAGCGGGCCGCAGCGGGGGATCGACAACCCCGATCAGTGATGTTTCCCGCTAGTGTTGGAAGGCGATGTCCGGGGTTTTTGCGAGGTTGGTCGGCCAAAGCGCCATTGAGGCCGAGTTGGTCGCTGCCGCGGTGGCGGCCCGAGGTGATTCTGCTCACGATCCGGTCAACCCCCACGATCCGGTCAACCCCCACGATCCGGTCAACCCCCACGATCCGGTCAACCCCGGTGCGATGACTCACGCGTGGCTGGTCACCGGCCCGCCCGGGTCGGGGCGCTCGGTGGCTGCGCTGTGCTTTGCGGCGGCGTTGCAGTGCACGTCCGATGGAGTTCCCGGGTGCGGGCGATGCCGAGCCTGCACAACCACGATGGTCGGCAACCACGGCGATGTCCGTCGCGTCATTCCGGAGGGTTTGTCGATCGGGGTCGACGACATGCGGGGCATCGTTGCGACCGCATCGCGGCGACCGAGCACCGGTCGCTGGCGGGTCGTCGTCATCGAAGACGCTGACCGGCTTACCGAGGGCGCGGCCAACGTACTGCTGAAGGTCGTCGAGGAACCTCCGCCGGCAACGGTGTTCGTCTTGTGCGCGCCGTCGGTCGATCCCGAGGACATCGCTATCACGCTGCGGTCGCGGTGTCGGCACGTCGCATTGGTAACGCCGACGGTCGAGGCGATCGCCGGGGTTCTGATGGATACCGACGGCCTCACCGAAGACCAGGCGCAGTGGGCGGCGTCGGTCAGCGGTGGCCACGTCGGTCGGGCGCGCCGGTTGGCGACCGACCCCGAGGCCAGGGACCGCCGCGCCCGGGCACTGGGTCTGGCCCGCGACTCCGCGACACCGGCGCGGGCCTTTGCCGCGGTCGAGGAACTCATCGCCGCGGCAGAGAGCGAGGCCCGCGCCCTCAACGATGGTCGCAACGAAGCCGAGACCGAGGAACTGAGCACTGCACTGGGCGGCGGCGGTACGGGTAAGGGTGCGGCAGGGGCGTTGCGCGGTTCGGCCGGTGCTTTCAAAGACCTTGAGAAACGACAGAAATCGCGCCAGACGCGAGCATCACGGGATTCACTCGACCGTGCCCTGATCGACCTTGCCACGTATTTCCGGGACGCACTGATGGTGGCCGGGGGAGCCGGTTCGGTTCAAGCGAGCCATCCCGATATGGCCGAACAGGTGGCCAGATTGGCCGCGCACGCCCCACCGGAGCGCCTGCTGCGCTGCGTCGAGTCGGTGCTTGCCTGCCGCGAGGCGCTGGCGATGAATGTCAAGCCTAAATTCGCCGTGGACGCGATGGTCGCCACCATGGGGCAGGCGTTACGCGCCGACGGGTAGACTCTGCTCGGCTGTCAGCCACG
>CAMDFY010000250.1 GCA_945897705.1 Bifidobacterium breve
TGAACCCGCGGCGCAGGGCGCGGTCTTCATCGCTGAACGTGCCATCGGGATTGATGGTCAGGGCCAACCGGTCAGCGGCCTTCTCCAATTGGTCGGGCCGTAATTCCGCGGCCTTCTCTGCCAGGAATTTCTCGGCTTTCTCCACTTCGGCCGGCGCGATGTGGTCGGGCAGGTCGCGGATGAACTTCTGAATGACCCGGAGGTGGTCGATATCGAGGTGGCCGGCGTTCCAGGCGGTGGCGGTGGCCGGGAGTTCGGGGGGCATGGGTGCACCGGTGAGGGTGGTGCGGGGGTGCAGTTGTGCGGCGTCGCGCAGGCGGCGGCGGGATTCGGCGGGGGTGATGCGCAGGACATCGGCGATGACCCGGTAGAGGATCGGGCCGATCTGGCCGTCGTCGTTGCGGTCCAGGGATCCGGCGATGGTGTGCGAGCAGGTGCGTTGGCGGCGTTGGGCGGTCTCGAGGCGGTCGAGGGCATCGAGGCGTTCCAGCGCGGGCAGCCGGTCCCAATCCAGGGCGGCAACGGCGGCCACCGCGGCGTCGAGTGCGGCGAAGGCCTCCGCAACCGGAATCGAAAGCATGTTCGAATACTAGAACGGCCCACTGACAGAATTCCTTCGCGGCCGAAATCACCCGCGGCAGAAATTCCTTCGCGGACGGCCTTAAGCTTCCGGTGTGCCACTGTCCGGAGAATACGAACCCAGCACCTCGGATTGGGCCCGCGAGAACGCCGAGTTGTACATCGCATCGGGTGGAACGCAGGGCACCGATCTGAAAGGCATGCCGGTCGTCTTGCTGACCACGATCGGTGCCAAGTCCGGCAAGCTGCGCAAGACCCCGCTGATGCGGGTCGAGCACAACGGCGAGTACGCGGTGGTCGCCTCGTTGGGCGGGGCGCCGAAGAACCCGGTCTGGTACTACAACATCGTCAAGAATCCCCGCGTCGAACTGCAGGACGGCACCGACAACGGTGACTTCGACGCGCGCGAGGTGTTCGGCGACGAGAAAGCCCTCTGGTGGCAGCGGGCGGTGGCGGCCTATCCCGACTATGCGGATTACCAGCGCAAAACCGATCGCGCCATTCCGGTGTTCGTGCTGACCCCGATTCACTGATTTCACGGTGGCGGTGGCACCATGAATCGGTGTCCGCCGAACTGAGCAGCAAGCGCGTGTCGGGGCCGCTGTCCGCGGCCGACATCGACGCCGCCGCCCGGCGGGTCTCCGATGTGGTGCTGCAGACCCCCCTTGAGTTCTGCGACCGGTTGTCGGCAGTGACCGGCGCGCAGGTCTATCTCAAACGCGAAGACCTGCAGAGCGTGCGGTCCTACAAGGTGCGCGGCGCGTACAACCTCCTCAAGCAACTCGACGAGGCCGAATTACGGGCCGGGGTGGTCTGTTCCTCGGCGGGAAATCACGCCCAGGGCTTCGCGTTGGCCTGTCGCTCGATGCAGGTGCATGGCCGGGTGTATGTCCCGGGCAAGACGCCCAAGCAGAAACGTGACCGGATCCGCTACCACGGCGGTGAGTTCATCGAGTTGATCGTCGGCGGCAGAACCTACGACGAGGCGGCGGCCGCGGCACTCGACGATGTTGCCCGCACCGGAGCGACACTGGTTCCGCCGTATGACGATCTGCGCACCATGGCCGGCCAGGGCACCATCGCCGTCGAGATCCTCGACCAACTCGGACGTGAACCCGATCTGGTGGTGATCGGCGTCGGCGGCGGTGGCTGCATCTCGGGCATCACCGCCTACCTGGCCGAGCGCACCACTACTACCGCGGTGCTGGGTGTCGAACCAGCCGGGGCGGCCTCGATGGTCGCTGCGCTGGCTGCCGGCGAGCCGGTGACCCTCGATCACGTCGACCAATTCGTCGACGGTGCGGCCGTCAAGCGCGCCGGCACGCTGACGTACCAGGTGCTGGCCGCCGCCGGTGTCATGGTCACGGTGACCGCCGTGGACGAAGGCGCGGTGTGCACGGCGATGCTCGACCTCTATCAGAATGAGGGAATCATCGCCGAGCCCGCGGGTGCTCTGTCGGTGGCCGGTCTGCTCGAGGCCGACGTCGCGCCGGGATCGACAGTGGTGTGCTTGATCGGGGGAGGGAACAACGACGTCTCCCGCTACGGCGAGGTGCTCGAGCGCTCCCTGGTGCATCTGGGTCTCAAGCACTACTTCCTGGTGGACTTCCCACAGGAGCCGGGTGCGCTGCGGCGTTTCCTCGATGAAGTTCTCGGCCCGGGTGATGACATCACGTTGTTCGAGTACGTCAAGCGCAACAACCGGGAGACCGGCGAGGCCCTGGTCGGGATCGAACTTGGTTCGGCGGCTGGTTTGCAGGGGTTGCGCTCCCGGATGGCTGAATCGGGCCTGCAGGTCGAAGCTCTGGAACCAGGTTCGCCGGCGTACCGGTACCTGACCTAGGACGGTCCTGAGCGCATCACCGCGACGCTAACCGGTCTTTTTAAGCACGACCACCGACCGGCCCTGGACGGTAAATCTGTCCCCGGCCGCCACGTGTTGCTCGGTTGCGCCCTGGGGGTGGAAGGTGTCGATGACGGCCTGCCACTCCCGCGCGTACGGGGTCTCGGGAGCGGTAAATTCTATCGCGTAGGCGTGGGCGTTGAAGCACAGCAGGAACGAATCATCGATGATGCGCTCGCCGCGGGCGTCAGGTTCGCGCAGTGCCTCGCCGTTGAGGCCCACCGCCACGGATTTGATACCCGAGTGCCAGTCGTCGGACGTCATCTCGACACCGTCGCGCGTGAGCCAGTAGATGTCGCGCATCTGATGGGGGCTCTGCGACGGCCTACCGTCAAAGAAGCGTCGCCGCCGGAACACCGGGTGATCGACGCGCAGTGCGGTCATCTTGCGGGTGAACGCCAGTATGTCGACGTACTGGCCGGCCCCGTCCCAGTCGATCCAGGTGATCTCGTTGTCCTGGCAGTAGCCGTTGTTATTGCCGCGCTGCGTTCGACCGATCTCGTCGCCGTGGCTGATCATCGGGGTGCCTTGGGACAGCATCAACGTGGCCATGATGTTGCGCATCTGCCGGTGCCGCAGAGCTAGAATCTCCGGGTCGTCGGCGGGCCCTTCCACTCCGCAGTTCCAGGATCGGTTGTGGCTCTCGCCGTCGCGGTTCCCTTCGCCGTTGGCCTCGTTGTGTTTCTCGTTGTACGACACCAGATCCGCCAGCGTGAAGCCGTCGTGACAGGTGACAAAGTTGATGCTGGCGATGGG
>CAMDFY010000251.1 GCA_945897705.1 Bifidobacterium breve
CCGGAGTGTCAGTCACCACTGTTCCTGCACGTCGACGCCACCGATCCGGACAGCGTGCGGCTGTACTTCAGCGCGCCGGCCGAGGCGCCGACCACCCGCGGGTTCGCCTCGATCCTCGCGGCCGGTCTCGATGGCCAGCCGGTCGCGGAAATCCTGGCGGTGCCGGACGACTTCTACGCCGAACTGGGACTGGCGGCCCTGATCAGTCCCTTGCGACTGCGCGGCATGTCGGCAATGCTGACCCGGATCAAGCGGCGCTTGCACGCCCAGGGATAGCACCGAAGGAGCCAGGGGATGAACACCAGCGACACTGTCCGAGGCTCGCGACTCGCCCGGCTCGCGATGATCGTGGCCATCGCAGTGCTGACATGTTGCGGAGGGTTGACCGGCTGCGCCGGGCCCACCGCCGACCCGCTGCCCTCCTGGAACGACGGTGCCGCGCGCGCGGCGCTGATCTCCTTCGTCGAGCGCACCACCGACAAGGGTTCGCCCGACTTCGTGCCTGCGGCCGAGCGCATCGCGGTTTTCGACAATGACGGCTGCCTGTGGCCGGAGAACCCGATCCCGTTCCAGCTTGCGTTCGCCGTCGACGAGATCAACCGCATGGTGACCGATCAACCCGCCCTCAAAGAGGACCCGATGGTGGCCGCCCTGCTCGCGGGCGATACCGCGAAACTGCTCGCGGGCCCACGCCACGAGGGCCTGCTGCGCATCATCGCCCTCACCCATGCAGGTATGACCACCGATGAGTTCTCCGCGCGGGTGCAGGACTGGATCGGATCCGCCGAACATCCAAGGTTCAAAAGGCCCTACGACCAACTGACCTATCAGCCCATGCAGGAGGTGCTGCGCTACCTGCGCGCCAATGATTTCCAAACCTTCATCGTCTCCGGCGGCGGCGCCGATTTCATGCGCGCGTGGAGCGAACGCGTCTACGGGATCCCGCCGGAGCAGGTGGTGGGCTCCACCGGGCGAGTGACGTACGAGTTGCGCGATACCGGGCCGGTACTGGTTAAGACCCTCGACTATCTGTTCGTCGATGACAAGGCCGGGAAGCCGGCGGGTATCCATCAGTTCATCGGGCGGCGCCCGATCATCGCCTTCGGCAACAGCGATGGCGACCTCGAGATGCTGGAATACACCACGATCGACAATCCGCAGCCCAGCCTGGGCGTGCTCGTCCATCACACCGACGCCGTCCGCGAGTACCAGTACGACGTAAACCCGACGAGTAGTGGGACGCTGGTGAAGGCGCTCGCCGACGCGCCACAGCGAGGATGGACCGTCGTCAGCATGAAGGACGACTGGGAAACGATTTTCTCCGCGCCCTGACCGGCCGGCGCGGTCCGTAGGTGAAAGGAAACGCTATGGGCGTACGGTCCGACACTTCGCTGTTGCAGGTGGCCGATCTCGGTTGCGGCGAAAGCATCACGGTCAACCCGTCGGTGCCGCCCAGCATCACCAAAGAGAGCTAGGTCCCCGGCGCCCATGGTGTACGTCGAAGCCGCGGTACGGCGGCGTCAGTTGGTGGCCTCAGCCCGATCCGTGATGATGCGTGACGGCGTGGCGCGGACCTCGCTGCGCGCGATCGCCGAGGAGGCCGGGATTCCCCTGGGCACTTTGCAGTACGTATTCCCGTCCAAGGAGCTATTGCTGCGGGCGGTGATCGAGGATGTGGTCGAGGAACTCGCGGCCCTGCTCAAGGAGGGCGTCGGACTGGGGGGTGGACTCGAGGGCGCGATCCGCCATGGCGTGAGCACCTTCTGGTCTGGGCTGGTGGCCGAAGAACGCGACCTGCAACTCATGCAGTACGAGTTGACCACCTATGCCCTGCGGACCGCCGGTCAAGAGGACCTGGCCCGCTGGCAGTACGAGCAGTACTGCGGTGTCGTGGCCGAATGGCTGCAGGAGGCCGCCGACAACGCCGGCGAGACGTCCGCGGTGCCCTGTGCCCGGCTGGCCCGGGTGATGGTGGCCGGCATCGACGGGTTGATCCTGCAGCGCATCTGCGACCCCGACGCGTCCCGGTCGCGGGAGGATCTCGACGCCATGATCGCCATGCTCGTCGGGCTCGCCGGAGTCCGAGAAGGCCCCGGCCGCCCGCGCAACTGATGGGCGATGTTTTCGCTGAACCTCTTGCCCGCCCACCCCAGAGGCCGTATGTTCGGCGGGTTCAGTCAGATGACTGACTTGACCGGGGAGCGGACATGACCGACGTCGACGTCGTGGTGGTGGGAGCCGGGCTTGCCGGGCTGAGTGCGGCCCGAGCGCTGGTCGCCGACGGAAGGTCGGTGACCATCCTGGAGGCCCGCGACCGGGTAGCGGGGCGCAACTTCGGGGGTGTCCTCAGCAACGGCGTGCCGGTGGAGTTGGGCGGGCAATGGGTCGGCCCAACCCAGGATGCGGTGCTGGATTTGATCGCGGAGCTGGGCTTGGAAACGTTCCCGCAACACATCAAAGGGGAGAGCCTGACGGTCTTCGACGGCAACCTTGTCCGCTACTCCGACGAGACCTTCGGGTTGCCGTTGGAGTCGGCGATGGAGGTGGGCCGACTTCTGGAACTGTTGGAGTCCTTGGCCACCACGGTGAACCTGGAGGCGCCGTGGGAGACCGCGGACGCCGCGGTTCTGGACAGCCAGACACTGGACTCCTGGATCGTCGCGAACACCGCGGATCCCCTCGCTCGGCGACTCTTCCGCCTGGTCGTGCCGGGGGTGTTCTCGGCGGAGTCACCGGAACTGTCGCTGCTGCACTTTTTGTTCTACGTCAAATCGGGCACCAGTATGGCCTGCCTGGTCTCCGCCAAGGGCGGCGCCCAGGATTCCCGGGTGGTCGGGGGCACCCACCAGATCAGCGAACGGATGGCCGCCGCACTCGGCGACCGGGTGCGCCTGGGCGCCGTGGTCCGGACGATCCGGCACGACGACGACGGTGTGACCGTGGAGTACGAGGGCGGTAGCGTCCGCGCGAAGCGAGTGGTGGTCGCAATTCCCCCGACGCTGGCCGGCCGGATCCGGTACTCGCCCCCGATGCCGGCCCTGCGCGACGGCCTCACCCAGCAGATGCCCGCCGGCGCGGTGATCAAGTTCGAAGTCGGCTACGACACACCGTTTTGGCGCGAGGACGGCCTGAGCGGTTACGTGCTGAGCCTCGATGATGCCTTCAACGTGTGCTTCGACAACAGCCCGCCCGATTCATCCTGCGGCGTGCTGGTCGGCTTCCTGGA
>CAMDFY010000252.1 GCA_945897705.1 Bifidobacterium breve
TAGGTGGTCACCGAACTCGCCGCGTCGAAGGTGATGGTCCGGTCCGGCAACGTGCAATCCCACCGCCAGTTGTTGGTCCGTGACCACTGCGTTCCGGTCCACTCGAAGGTCGTCGATTTCGCGGCGTTGTCCTTGGGAGCCGGACCATCGACGATCGACGCTACGCAGGGCCCCGAGGAACAGTCCGTGGCGAACCGGTACCAGGCAGAGTAGGGCTCTTCCCACTGCTCGGCAGCAATGCTGGTGCCCGTCTTCTGGTCGGTCTGGAAGGTGATCCGATACCAGCCGTTCCAATTCGGTGCCGGATCAGCCGCGGCAGCCGGTGCGAACGCCGTCAATCCGACGGCAAGGCCGAGGGCCAGCGCCGCGAAACCACGACAGTGCTCAGCGGATCCGCTCACGTCGATCTCCTCGGGGAAGAGGTGGTCCGGGCTTGTCCGGCACCGTCCGATTCTAATCCGTGCGACGTCAGGGAGCCGTGAAGCCCTCGCGCTTGTGTGCCCCATCGCAGAACGGCTTCTTTTCCGAAAACCCACATCGGCAGAGGTAACTCTTCTCCGTCGCCTTGATCAGGGTGCCGTCGGAAGCGAGGATCTCGACCGCGCCGGACACCTCCAGTGGGCCGTCGGTGAGGGTTTTGATGGTGACGTCGGTTTCGCTCATAGGGGCATTCTGCTACACCCTGAGTTGCTACACCCCGACGAAGGCCGAAATCCCGCCGCGGGCGAAGTACAGCAGGAACCCAGCGGCGACGATCCATAGCAACGGGCTGATCTCACGCCCCTTGCCGGCCGCCGAGCGCACCACCACCCAACTGATGAACCCCGCGCCGATCCCGTTGGCGATCGAATAGCTCAGCGGCATCACCGCCACGGTCAGCACTACCGGCAGTGCTACCGAGAATTCGGCGATGTCGATATGGCGCAGGTGCGACACCATCATTGCGCCGACGATCACCAGGGCTGCTGCGGCCACCTCCGTCGGCACGATCGAGGCCAGTGGGGAGATGAACATCGCGGCCAGGAACAGTGCGCCGGTGACCAGATTGGCGAGGCCGGTGCGCGCGCCCTCCTCGATACCGGCGCCGGACTCAATGAAGACCGTGTTCGACGACGACGAGGTCGCCCCGCCGGCAACCGCGCCGACGCCTTCGACGATCAGCGCGGAGCGAAGCCGCGGGAACGTTCCCTGTGCATCGGATAGACCGGCCTGGCGGGACAGGCCGGTCAGCGTTCCCAGTGCGTCAAAGAAGTTCGCGAACACCAGGGTGAACACCAGAACGACCGCCGCCAGTGCCCCGATACGTTCGAAACTGTCGAAGGTGAAAGCACCGACGAGGGACAGATCTGGCAGCGCGAACGGCGAACCCGACAACCGCGGCACCGATAACCCCCAGCCGCCGGGGCGGTCGACCGCCGATCCCAGCTTCCAGATCGCCTCGACGGCCACCGCGACCACTGTCCCACTGAACAGACCGATCAGAATTCCGCCGCGTACGTTGCGCGACACCAGGATTGCAGTCAGCAGCAGAGTGAATACGAACACCAGTGTCGGGACCGAGGTGATGTACCCCTGACCCTTGGTGCCTAATCCAATTGGGGGAGAGGGAAATCCGGTGGATGAAATGAATCCCGCATCGACCAGTCCGATGAACAGAATGAACAATCCGATTCCGGCGGTGATCGCGATCTTGAGTTGCATCGGCACCGCATCGAACACCATCCGGCGCAGGCCGGATACCGCGAGCGCGACGATGATCAGACCGTTGATCACCACCAGTCCCATCGCCTCGGGCCAGGTGAGCGTGCCCACCACCGAGGTCGCCAGGAATGAGTTGATGCCCAGCCCTGCCGCGAACGCGAACGGCAGTCGCGCGATGACGCCGAACAGGATCGTCATGACCCCGGCCGTCAGCGCCGTCACCGCGGACACCTGGGCGAACTGCAACTGATTGCCGGCGACGTCCTTCGGCCCGGACAGGATGATCGGGTTCAGCACGATGATGTACGCCATCGCGATGAAGGTGACCAGCCCGCCACGGATCTCGGCGCCGAGGGTTGATCCGCGTGCGGTGATCTCGAAGAAACGGTCGAGGCGATTCACGGGTGGAACATTAGGGCGTTATCGCGTTTGGTGCCGCGTGTTCAGCGTCAGCCTTCCTGGTAGCTCCACGCCCGCAGTTGTTCGGCGATTTCCTTGATGTCGCCCTGCGCGCCGGTGGTTACCCGCACGACGAAGTCGAAGCGGTCATCCTCGGGCGCGCTGATCCATTCACCGTTAATGGCCAAAAATGTGCGGCAGGCGGTCCAGGCGAGGCGTTTGTTGCCGTCGACAAGCGCGTGGTTGCGCGCCAGCGACTGGAACAGCGCCGCTGCCTTCAGGTGCAGATCCGGGTAGGCGTCGCTGCCGAATACCGACGCACGGGGCCGCGCCAGTGCCGACTCCAGCAGACCGTAGTCCGCAACCCCAACGTCCGCACCGATGGTGCGTCGGGCAATCATCAAGAGGTCATCGAGATCCAGGTACTCGATCACGCGTCTTTGAGGCGTTCCAGAACTCCGGCCTCCTCGGCCACGACGCGATGCAGAACCGCATCAACCCTGGCCGAGTGTGCCCGCCGGGCGATGTACTCGTCGATGGCTGCCAGTGCGACAGCTTGCATTGAGCGGCCCTCGGCGTCGGCCTGCAAGCGCAACGCCTCTGTCTGCTCAGGGCTGGTGCGCAGTGTCATTCCCATGGTGTCATTCCCATGGTGGCCGATGATACCGGATTGATACCACTCGGCGGTGGTTCAGCGCAGCGGTGTGGCCTTCACGACGCCGACCTCGTCGGGCTGGGTGATCGCTTCGGGAAGGAACTTCTCGATCCCGTAGACGAACAGCGCGCCGCCGATCAGACCGCCGATGATCGGCGCGATGATCGGCACCCAGAAGTACAGTTCAGCACCGTTGGCCGAGAACCAGGCGTCCTGGTATCCGGTCAGCCAGGAGGCCAGCCGCGGCGCGAAGTCCCGGGCGGGGTTGATGGCGTAGCCGGCATTGGAGCCCCAGCCCAGGCCGATTGCCACCACCAGGAGGCCGATGAACAGCGGCGCGGTGTTGCCCAGTGGGGGATTGTTGACCGCACTGGTCAGCGCGAAGATCACCGCCACCAGGATCGCGGTGCCGACGATCTGGTCCAGGAACGCCGTCGGCA
>CAMDFY010000253.1 GCA_945897705.1 Bifidobacterium breve
CTCGCCTGCAAACCCGACCACGGCCTCATCACACCCGGCGGCTGGCAGACCCGAAAACACCCCAACGGCACCTGCGAATGGATCCCCCCACCCCGATCACCCCAACGCGGCGGCACCAACGACTACCACCACCCCGAACGCTTCCTCGAGGGGGAGTAGGCAAACGGGGAATAGTGAATCCGTGACCCGAAATCAGGAACCAGGCGGGATCGCAGGTCGTTTCCACTTCGTGATGCGATCGCTGCTGCGTTCCCCGGCACGTGTTGCGGCCCTCTACCTGCTGGTGGAACTCGCGGCGGTGGTCCTGCTGATCTGGGCCTTCGGCTGGGGCTGGGCAATATTGGTGCTCATCGGGACCTTCCTGGCAGGCGTTCTGTTGGCGGGTACTCAGCTCAAGGGTCAACTTCGCGCGCTGCGGCGAGCCGAAAGCGTCTCTGGGGGAGCGGTCACGGACGGGGTGCTGGTCGGTCTGGGCGCCTTTCTCGTGGTCCTGCCCGGCGTGGTGAGCACCACCGCCGGTGTCCTGATGTTGGCGCCGCCGACGCGGGGGGTGATGCGGCCGCTGGCCGCAACCGTGCTCACCCGCGGGATTGACCGGCGGCTGGGCGCGACCGATCTCTCGGCGTTCCGGGGCACGGTGGGCGGCCGACGTGACTACGTCGACGGCGAGGTCGTCGACGGCGAGGTCGTCGACGGCGAGGTCGTCGACGGCCGGGTCGTCGACGGCCGGGTCGTCGACGGCTGGGTCGTTGGCGGCTGGGGCGTCGCCGACGGGTCCGACGGGGGGGACAATCTCCCGATCATCCGCTGAACCGTCACACTGACCCGGTGACCACACTTCTGCTGAACGGGCTTGTCCATAGCCCGTCGCACCCCGATGCCACCGCCATGGCGGTCCGCGACGGTGTGGTCGCCTGGCTGGGAGACGACGCGGTGGGACGGGCGCAGTTCCCCGACGCCGAAACCATTGACCTCGACGGCGCGTTCGTGGCACCCGCGTTCGTTGACAGCCACGTGCATCTCACGGCTACCGGTTTGCAGCTCACCGGCTTGGATCTGACTACCGCCACCGAGCGCGAACATTGCCTGCGGTTGATCACCGACTATGTCGCGGCCAACCCAGGTCGGCCGGTCTGGGGGCACGGCTGGGATGACAGCGCCTGGGCTGCAGCGCTCACCACCGCCGACGTCGACGCCGCCGTCGGACCCATTCCGGCATATCTTTCCCGCGTCGATGTGCACTCGGCTCTCGCCTCAACGGCTTTGCGCGACAGGGTTTCCGGCCTCTCGTCGGCAGCCGGATTCGATCCGCAACGTCCGCTATCGGCCGACGCCCACCACCTAGTGCGAGCCGCGGCCCGCGGTCTGCTCACCGCCGGGCACCGTGCGGACGCGCGCCGTGCCGCCCTCGACGCGGCCGCCGCAGCGGGCATCGTCGCGGTTCACGAGTGCGCCGGCCCGGAGATCGGCGGGACCGAGGACTGGAATGAGTTGCGCGCCGGCGGTCACGGCGTCGAGGTGGTGGGGTACTGGGGTGAGGCGGTGGCGAGTGCAGCCCAGGCCCGCGCCCTAATGGAGGCCACCGGAGCTCGCGGCCTGGCCGGGGATTTGTTCGTCGACGGCGCACTCGGTTCACGCACGGCCTGGTTGTGCGATCCCTACTCCGACGCGCCCGGGGGTACCGGGAGCCGCTATCTCGATACCGACGGGATCGCTGCGCATCTGTTCGCCTGCACCGAAGTCGGCATCACCGCCGGCTTTCATGTGATCGGCGACGCGGCGGTGACGGCGGTAGTCGACGCCCTTGAGCGCACGGTCGCCAAATTCGGTATTCCCGCAGTGGCCCGCTGCGGTCACCGGCTTGAGCACCTCGAAATGGTGTCCGCGGACCAGGTGGCCAAGCTCGGCGCCTGGGGTATCACCGCCAGCGTGCAGCCGAGTTTCGACGCGTTGTGGGGCGGCGAGAATGGCATGTATGCCCGCCGTCTGGGCGCCGGCCGGGCCGCACGACTGAACCCGCTGGCGCTGTTGGCGGCGGCGGGCGTGCCGTTGGCTCTGGGCTCCGATACCCCGGTGACCGCGATGGACCCCTGGGCCTGGGTGCGCGCGGCAAGCCATCACCGCACCCCGGGCAGCGGCATCTCAGTGCGGGCCGCATTCGCCGCCGCCACCCGCGGGGCGTGGCGGGCCGGAGGAGTGCGCGACGGCATCACCGGGACGCTCGTCCCGGGCGCTCCCGCGTCCTATGCGGTGTGGGAGATCGGCGAGGTCGACGTCAGCGCGCCCGCAGACACCGTGCAGCGCTGGTCCACCGATCCCCGATCGAGGGTTCCCGCCCTGCCGCGTCTGGAACCCGGCGATCCATCGCCGCAGTGCCGCCAGACCGTCCACCGCGGCACGGTGCTGCATGGGTAGCCGGGCGCTCCGGTCAGCCTTGGCGGTACTGGCCGGACTACTGATGTGTGTGAGCTTCCCGCCCCTCGGATGGTGGTGGGCGGCGGTGCCGGCGCTGGCCCTACTGACCTGGGTGCTGGTCCATCCGAAGACCACCGTGGTCGGCGGCGTCGGGTACGGATTCCTCTTTGGTCTCGCGTTCTACCTGCCGTTGCTGCCGTGGATCGGCGGCCTCGTCGGCTCAGCGCCGTGGATCGCGCTGTCGACGCTGCAGGCCTGCTTCCCGGCGGTGTTCGGTGGGTGTGCGGTTCTGGTGGCTCGTCTGCCGGGTTGGCCGCTGTGGCTCGCCACGGTGTGGTCGCTGCAGGAGTGGCTCAAATCGAGTGTGCCGTTCGGCGGATTCCCATGGGGCGTAACGGCATTCAGTCAAGCCGATGGCCCCTTCCTGGCGTTGGCACACTTCGGTGGCGCGCCGCTGGTGTCGTTCGCGATCGCGTTGCTGGGCACCTCGCTGGGTGCCCTGCTGCCCGCAATCGCGGGGCGATTACGCCGCGGCGCTAGAGGCCCGGTGCCCGCCGGCCTGATCGTCCCCGCCGCTGGTATCTGCGCGGTACTGCTCATCACCGCGGCCGCCGCGCCCGCAGTGCGCCGCGCCGGAACGCCGGTCGTCGATGAGACGCGGATCGTTGTTGCGGCGGTTCAGGGCAACGTGCCACGGCTGGGTCTGGAATTCAACGCTCAACGCCGTGCGGTTCTGGACAACCATGTCCGCCAGACACTGCAACT
>CAMDFY010000254.1 GCA_945897705.1 Bifidobacterium breve
TTACCGCCGTCACCACCGGTACCGCCACCGGTACCGCCGGATCCGCCTTGGCCGCCGTCGCCCACGAACAACCCGCCGGAACCGCCTCGGCCGCCGGTTCCGCCGGCCGTGGTGGCCGCACCACCTTTACCGCCGGATCCGAACCATCCAGCCGCGCCGCCGTTCCCGCCGGCGAAACCGTCACCGCCGTTTCCGATCAGTCCGCCGTTACCGCCGTCGCACGCACCGGTGGTGCAGGCGCCGCCGTAGGTCGTGTATGAGTGGCCGTTGCCGAGCAGGATGCCCGCGTTCGGGTTGTCGGCGGTGCCGTTTCCGACGAAGAACCGCAGCACGCTGCCCGGTCGCCAGGCGGCCGGGGCACCCGGGGCGGACGCCGCCGTCGGTGTCGAGACCACGACTGGTTCGATTGGTTCGGCAGGCCGGCTACGACTCGCCGGGGCCGCGATGCGCGATGCGCCGCCCAATTCCCGCCGGGCCGCGGCCAACGCCGTCCACGGCAGGGGCGTTGCCGCCGGGCTGTCACCGGAATCGTTGGTGCCACGCCACCCCGACGGGGCGGTTACCGGCGAAGCCGTCGCGAGTGCGGGTGAAACCTTCGCCGGTGCGGGGGTGCGCTGCACTGCGGACTGCGGGCCACTCGAGGCGCGGGTAGGCGACGCCGCCGCGCGGGCGGACGCGCTGCGCTTGGGTTTATTCGGCTGGGCGGCTTCGCCGCTGGGTTTATTCGGCTGGGCGGCTTCGCCGCTGGTCGCACCGGAAGTTTCGGCCTGGGCGGTCGACGCCTGGCCGAGGGCCACCGCCGAGCAGATGCCCAGTGCCGCCACCGCCAGTGCCGTGATGCGGCGCTCGTCCAATGCCAGCCGCCCGGGGGCCTTCTGGTTCATGGGCAGTGCAGCCCGGGGGAGTTGTTTGGCCACAGCCCCATGCCCTTTCGATGTGCCGGTTCTGCCGGACTGCGCCAGTGTAAGCAACCAACTGCGCAATCGGCGGGCAATCGCGGCTAGGTCAGCAACCCTTTCAGGGCCGCCCGGGTGTCGGCGACCTCCTCGGGCGTCGCGCCGAACTCCACCGCAGCGAAATCGGTCACGCCGATCCGCGCGAGTTCGCCGATGCGATCCTGCACCTCGGCAGTGCTGCCGATGATGGCGATGTCAGCCGGACCTGCCACGCCCTCGCGATCGAGCATCGCCCGGTAGCTGGGCAGGCCGCCGTAGGCGGCGAACGTCTCAGCGGCCCGGGCGACGGCCGAACCCCTGTCGTCGGTGACGCACACCGGTAGGGCTGCGATCACCCGTGGTGCCGGCCGACCGAACTCCTCGGCCGCCTTGGTGATGGTCGGGATGGTGTGGGCCGCCAGCGTCACCGGGCCGGTGCACCAGGTCAGAGTGCCGTCGGCCATAGCGGCGGTGACGCGCAACATCTGCTCGCCGAGTGCGGCGACCACCACGCTGAAGCCATCGGATCCCTGTGCGCTGATGCCGGCGTGCACGCGATACATCTCGCCGTCGAAGTTGGCCATTTCGTTGCGGGACAACGGCATCAGCACGCTCAGGTACTCGCGCAGGTGACGTACCGGCTTGTCGTAGCTCAGGCCGAACATGTTCTCGATGACGATCTTGTGGCTCAGGCCGATCCCCAGGGTGAAGCGACCGCCCGATGCGGCCGCCACCGTGTGCGCCTGCTGGGCGATCGCGTGCGGATGCCGCGGGAATGTGGGCACCACCGACGTGCCCAGTTCGATCCGCGGCACCTTCATGCCCACCACCGCCAACGCGGTCAACGCGTCGTGGCCGAAAATGTGCGGTGCCCAGTAGGCGTCGAAGCCGTCACTCTCGGCCGCTGCGGCCTCGGCCACCATGTCATCGAGGGTGCCGGCATTGACCGCGCCACCGAAGATTCCGTGTTTCATGGACCCGACGCTACAGCCACGATCTGCGGGCCCGGATGGCGTTCAGTCCGGGACCGAGTCGCTCTTGTCGGTGCCGGACTGCTCACCGTCGCCAAGGGCGTTGTTCTCGTAGGTCACCTGAATCGACGAGGCATCCGCGGCACTGCTCCGCCGGTCACTGATCGTCGGCTCAGGGGAGACCGGCGTCGCCGGCGGCACCGGGGTTATCGGCACCGGGGCCATCGGCGCCCGGGTCGCGGCCAGGGTGGCCGCCTCGGCCGGGCGACGAGTCAGCGGCCGGATCAGTGCGCCGACCGCAGCGACAACGGCGAGGCCGACGGGGATCCACCACCAACCGAAAGCCTTCTTCGCCGGTTCGGCCAGTCCGGTGGCGTCCGATCCGTTGGCTCCCGGCCCAGTCGCTCCCGGCCCAGTCGCGGCGGGCGCGGCCCCTGCGGGTGGGTTCGCCGGGGGTGCGAGAAACCGGATCGGCGCCGCGGGCTTCAGTTCCTTGTCGATGTTGCCGATGATCGAGTAGTTCTCTTCGACGGCCACGGCGCGGACACCGGAACCGGGGGCGAAGTTGATGTTGTTGAGGTTGACCCAGACGATGTTCGGGCTCAGGGCGGACTCGAAGTAGTAGACCTTCGAGGTGGAGTCGGCCACCGAACGCCAGTAGGTGGGCGAAAGATTCGGGTGCTCCGGGTCGCCGACGCCCCACGGCACCGAGACGTTGCGCATAACGCTGAACACCCCCGCCACCGCCTGGCGTTGATCGGTGGTCTGCGGCAGGTTGTTGAGGTAGTACGAGGCGCGCACGAACCGGTCGGCGGACTGGATCGAGCCGGGCAGATCGGTGTTCTTATCGACGTTGTCCCACTTGGCATTGAGTTTGAGTTGCTGGTCGTAGGTCGGGCTGTTTGTCATCACCTGGTACTGGCGGCCGTGGTGAATGACCGGCTTGCCGTCGAGGTATTCGATGATCGCCGAGTCGCCGGATGCGTCGGTCACCGACAGGTGCACCGTCGGCTTGGCTGCACCGCCCGGTCCGAAGTTGATCGGTACGACGTAGATCGCCGGGTCGGTGAAAGCGTCGACGACCTCGTTGACGGTCTGATAGGTGGTCAGCACGTACTGAACCCAGGCCGCGAACGACAGGCGGGGCCGATCATCGGCGGGTGCGGGCCCGAAGTCGGACTCGCCGAGGTAGAGCAGGTTGGCCACCAGGCCGGCTTCGTTCATGCCGTCGAAAATCCCGTCGATCGGCCCCTCGGGATC
>CAMDFY010000255.1:0-3140 GCA_945897705.1 Bifidobacterium breve
GGAGAAGTTGTGGGTGGCCCGCCAGTGCTTGGCGGCTGCGGTCATATCCCATTCCCAGGTGGCGGAATGGATCTCGGGATCATTCATCCAGTCCCACTGGCCGTGAATGACGTTGTGACCGATCTCCATGTTCTCGATGATCTTGGCCAACGCGAGGGTCGCGGTGCCGGCCAGCCAGGCCGATCGCTTCGATCCGAATGCCAGCAACAGCCGACCGGCCAACTCAAGTCCGCGCTGGGCGGCGATGGTGCGGTGGATGTAGCGAGCGTCGCGCTCACCGAGGGAGTCGGTGACGTCCTGTCGGATCGCGTCGAGTTCGTCGGCAAGGCTGTCGATATCGGCCTCAGACAAATGGGTGAAAGCCTCGATGTCGCTGATCGCCATCAGATATCCACCACACAGTCTCCACTCGGCGCCGTGACGCAGGTCTGCACCCGGCTTCCCGGCTCATACTCGGCACCGGTGCGCAGATCGCGCACGCGGCCCGCAGACAAGCTCACCACACAGGTGTGGCAGATGCCCATCCGGCAGCCGAACGGCATGCGAACACCTGCCTGCTCGCCGGCCTGAAGGATCGAGGTCGCCGCATCGGAGGCCAGCGCGGCCCCACTGCGGGCGAAGGTGACCGTGCCGCCGCCGGCACCCGAGGCAGCGGCGGAGCCGCCGTCGGCCGAGGTGGCCGTGCGCGGCGCGGCGAAACGCTCCCGGCGCAACCGCTGGGTCAGACCCGCGGCGGCCCAGTGCTGCTCGACGGCCGCCAACAACCCCTCCGGCCCGCAGGCCCAGGTGTGACGGTCCCGCCAGTCGGGCACGTACGCGGCGAGATCGGCGACGTCAAGGCGGCCCTCGGTTCGGGTGTTCCGAACCATGAGCCGATATCCGTCGTGATCACGTCCGAGGGCGGCGAGTTCGTCTGCAAACATCATCTCGTCGGCAGTCGGCACCGAGTGGAGATGCACAACGTCACCGAGGGTGTTGCGGCCCTTCATGGTTCGCAACATCGACATCACCGGGGTGATACCGGATCCGCCGGTCATGAACAGCACCGAGGCCGGCGGGGGGTCACTCATGGTGAAGTCGCCCCGTGGAGCGGCCAGACGAACAACCGTTCCGGGCCGCACTCCCGCAACAAGGTGGGTGGACAGGAAACCCTCCGGCATGGCCTTGACGGTGACGGTGACGGTGACGATGCGTGCACCGCTGTCGCGGGGGGCCGACGTCAGCGAATAGGACCGCCACCGCCAACGGCCGTCGATGAGCAGGCCGATCCCGATGTACTGCCCGGGTTGGTAGTCGAAGCCAAAGCCCCATCCGGGCTTGATCACCAGGGTGGCCGAGTCGCGGGTCTCGGGGCGCACCTCGACGATCCGGCCGCGGAGTTCGCGGGCGGACCACAGCGGATTGATGAGCTTGAGGTAGTCGTCAGGCAGCAGTGGAGTGGTGACCCGGCCAAGCAGGGAGCGCATCGCGGCGCCGACCGTGACCTGGGAACTCACGCAACCTACGGTACCGTAACTTGCGGCGTCGCAGGCTGCTACTTCAGAGCAGGTCGAGCAGGAATGGCAACTCTTGGGTCGCGTACCAGGCCAGGTCATAATCCTGGGCGTCACCCACGGTCAGTTCGGCGTCCTCGTCGCCCAGATCCGCGGAGTCGATGACCGCAACGGCGGCCGCCACCGCGGACTCGGCGGCGGGGTTGTCCACGTACACCGCCGCCACCTGATCAAGTGAGACCGGCCCGCTGAGGCGCACGACGGCAGCGTCCAGATCGGGCCTCGGCACGGCCTCGGCGTCAGCCACCACCACCGCGCGGCGCAGCGGTAAGTCGGACGAACCGGTGGCGTCGGCGAGCAAACGCAGCGAGGCCAGCGCGGCCTCGGCGATGGCCACCTCGGCGAGTTCGTCGTCGTCGCCGTGGGCGTAAGCCTCCCGTAATGCGGGGGTGACGGCGAAGGCGGTAGCACTGCGCGCCACCATCTCGCCGTCGTCGACGAGCGCCTGCAGTGCGGCCAGGGTGGCCGGAATGTACACCCGCATCAGTACCGGCCCACCCGGCTATTCACGATCACCGAGCAGGGTGGCCGCGTAATCGTCGACGTACGTTGATAATTCGCGCGACGGTCGGCGGTAGTTTCCCGTTACCGGACTCTGCGGCAGGTCGACGATCTCGGGTTCCACTTCTTCGTAGGGGATGCTCGACAACAGGTGCGCGATCATGTTCAACCGGGCGTGCTTCTTGATGTGCGATTCCACCACGAACCACGGGCTGCCCGGGATGTCGGTGTGGACCATCATGTCGTCCTTGGCCCGCGAGTAGTCCTCCCAGCGATACACCGACTCCAGATCCATCGGGCTCAGCTTCCAGCGCCGCATCGGATCGCTGCCGCGGGCTTTGAACCGGCGCAACTGCTCTTCCTCGGACACCGAGAACCAGTACTTGCGCAGTAGGATCCCGTCGTCGATGAGCATCTGCTCGAAGATCGGGCATTGCCGAAGGAACCGGGCCTGTTCCTGGGGCGAACAGAACCCCATCACCCGTTCCACGCCGGCCCGGTTGTACCAGGACCGGTCGAACAGCACGATCTCGCCCCGGGTCGGCAGATGCTCGATATAACGCTGGAAATACCACTGGCCGCGTTCCCGCTCGGTGGGGGCCGGCAGTGCGGCGATCCGCACCGACCGGGGGCTGAGGTATTCGGTGATCCGCTTGATGGTCCCGCCCTTACCCGCGGCGTCACGGCCCTCGAAGACGACGACGATCCGTGCGCCGGTGGCCCGCGTCCACTCCTGGAGCTTGACGAGTTCGGTTTGCAGCCGGAACAACTCGGCCTCGTAGACGTCAGTGGGCACCTTCGGTGCCGACTTCTCCGGCGACGCGGGTTGACCTTTGGCCATGACGCAATCCTACGTCTGTGCGGCCTCGAGTAACTCCTCGAGGGACTCGGCCAGCAGTTCGGGCAGCACCTCGACATCGCTCATCGCGTCACGGTCAGCATTGATGCCGAAGAACAGCGTGCCGCAATAGGAGGTCACACCGATCGCCAGCACCTGATCGCGCAACAGCGGTGGAACCGCATAGGTCTCCGCCAACTTGGCCCCGGCGATGTACATCTGCGACTGCGGTCCGGGCACGTTGGTGA
>CAMDFY010000256.1 GCA_945897705.1 Bifidobacterium breve
GTCGGTATCTTCGGTCCCACCGCCAACGGCGACCGCTTCGCCCTGTTCCAGATTCTGGATGCGACGGTCGCCAGTGCGGTGATCGTGGCGCTGCTGATCGGCCTGACATTGCACCGACTGCCGTGGCGCTATGTGCCGGGAACCGGCGAGCGCTACAGCGGTGAAGACCTCGACCCCGCCGCCCTCGACGCGCCCCCGGGGCGACCACCGGCGGCACGGCACTCCCCCGACGCATACGCTGAGTCCCCGTGAGGTCCGGCACGAGCACCCCGGTACGAATGCGCGGGGTGTCGAAGCGTTTCGGGTCCACCCTTGCGGTGTGTGATTTGGACCTTGAGGTCAATCGCGCCGAAGTGCTGGCGCTGCTGGGACCCAATGGCGCCGGCAAGACCACCACGGTGGAGATGTGCGAGGGCTTTCTGCGCCCGGACGCCGGAACCATCGAGGTGCTCGGACTGGATCCGTGCTCCGACAACGCGCAAGTGCGCGGACGGATCGGTGTGATGTTGCAAGGCGGCGGCGGTTACCCCTCCGCCCGAGCCGGCGAGATGCTGAACCTGGTCGCCGCCTACTCCGCGCGCCCGCTGGATCCCGCCTGGCTGCTCGACACCCTGGGCCTCACCGACGCCGCCCGCACCACCTATCGGAGACTCTCCGGAGGACAACAACAGCGTCTGGCACTGGCTTGCGCGATCGTCGGCCGACCCGAGTTGGTGTTCCTCGACGAGCCGACGGCAGGCATGGATGCGCACGCCCGGCTGGTGGTGTGGGAACTCATCGACGCGCTGCGTCGCGACGGGGTGACGGTGGTGCTCACCACACATCAACTCAAGGAAGCCGAGGAGTTGTCCGACCGGATCGTCATCATCGACCGCGGGTCCGCAGTCGTGTCGGGCACGCCCGCTCAACTGATGAACAGCGGCGCCGAGGATCAGTTGCGATTCACCGCGCCGCGGCGGCTCGATATGTCGCTGCTGATCGCGGCCCTGCCGGAGGGATACCGGGCAGCCGAGCACACTCCCGGTGAGTACCTCGTCGAGGGCAAGATCAGTCCGCAGGTACTCGCGACCGTGACCGCATGGTGCGCGCGTCTCGACATCCTCGCCACCGACCTGCGCGTCGAGCAGCGCAGCCTTGAGGACGTGTTTCTCGAGGTGACGGGAAAGGAGTTGCGATCATGAGCACACTGTTCCCCGCCGGAACCTTCAGCCCCGACGCCCGGGCGAACAGTGTGCCGCGGATGCTGGCCGCCCAGTACGGCCTTGAGTTGAAGTTGCTGCTGCGCAACGGCGAACAACTCCTGTTGACGATGTTCATCCCGATCACTCTGCTGATCGGCCTCACCCTGTTGCCGCTGGGTTCCTTCGGGGCGAACCGCGTCGCGGTGTTCATGCCGGCGATCATGGCGCTGGCCATCATTTCCACGGCGTTCACCGGTCAGGCGATCGCCGTGGCGTTCGATCGCCGCTACGGCGCACTCAAACGTCTCGGCGCCACCGCGCTTCCGGTATGGGCCATCATCGCCGGCAAGGCGATGGCGGTAGTGAGTGTCGTGTTCCTGCAGGCGATCGTGTTGGGTGGTATCGGGCTGGCACTGGGTTGGCGGCCACCGGCGGCCGGCCTGCTGCTCGGCGCTGGGATCATCGCGCTGGGCACCGCGACCTTCACGGCGATGGGCCTTCTGCTCGGGGGCACCCTCAAGGCTGAGATCGTGCTGGCGATAGCCAATCTGCTGTGGTTCGTCTTCGCCGGACTGGGTGCACTCACCCTTCAGTCCGGCACGATCCCGGCCGCGCTGTCCTGGGTGGCCAGGCTGACACCGTCGGGAGCATTGACCGAGGCACTCTCGTGGGCCGTCAGCCGCTCGGGTGCGCCCGCCATTGACGGTGTTGGTGTCGCCGTTCTGGCCCTGTGGGGCGCGGTGGCGGCGGTGGCCGCACTGCGCTGGTTTCGGTTCACCTGATGTACCGGCTCTTCCTGCGACTGGTGGACCTGCTGCCGCTGCCAAGTCTCCGCACCCAGCGGCTGATCGCAGGAGCCGTGGTCTTCACCCAGGCCGGCATTTCGGTTACCGGCGCGGTGGTTCGGGTGACCGCCTCCGGCCTGGGTTGCCCGACCTGGCCGCAGTGCTTTCCCGGAAGCTTCACCCCGGTGCCGCATGCCGAGGTGCCACTGGTGCACCAGGCCGTCGAGTTCGGCAACCGGCTGCTCACTTTTTTGGTGGTGATCACCGCCGCCGCGGCGGTCCTGGCCGTCACCCGCGCACGGCGGCGGCGCGAGGTGCGGTTCTATGCCTGGCTGATGCCGGCCTCAACCGTCGTGCAGGCGGTGATCGGCGGCATCACGGTCTTGACCGGCCTGCTGTGGTGGACCGTGGCAATCCACCTGCTGGTGTCGATGGCAATGGTCTGGCTGGCCACACTGCTCTATGTGAAGATTGGTGAACCCGACGACGGGATCGCTGTCGATAACGTCCCGAAACCATTGCGCCAGTTAACTTTTCTGACCGCGCTGGTCCTGGCCGCAACGCTGATCACCGGCACTCTGGTCACCGGAGCCGGTCCGCACGCCGGCGATAAGAGCCTGCAGCGACCAGTTCCTCGGCTTCAGATTGAAATTGTCACGTTGGTTCACGCGCATGCCAACCTGCTGGTGGGCTACCTGAGTCTGCTGATCGGACTCGGTGCCGGATTGCTGGCGGTCGGCGCGTCCCGGCGCGTGCGGCGCCGACTCGTGATCGTTCTCGCCCTGGTCGCCGCTCAGGGCTTGATCGGGGTGGTGCAGTACCACACCGGCGTGCCAGCCATCCTGGTTGCACTGCACGTGGCCGGTGCGGCCGGCTGCACCGTTGCCACCGCGGCACTTTGGGCATCAATGCGACAGCGGTCCGCGGCGCGAGAGCGGTCCCAGGCCCAGGCGCTCGCACGCTGACTCCACCGCCAGGGCGAATCGGCGCTGCTGCGACGTGCGGGTGCGCTCGTCGAGATGGCGCCAACCCAGATCGGGTGCGATGAGGTCGAGTCCGCGGACGTCGTGAGCGGCGGCGCGGCCGATCAGGTCGACGCGGGCGTAGAGCAGGTCGGTGCCGGGGATG
>CAMDFY010000257.1 GCA_945897705.1 Bifidobacterium breve
GGAGACTTCAATGGACGCACTATTCCACAATTCTCAAACCCTCTTCCTCATCGGCGGGGGTGTCGTAATGATCGTCTTGATCGCACTCACCATGCGGTCGATCATTCGGCGCGACCGGGCGATGGTCAATAAGAGCATGGACGAACCACGCGAGATCGCGGCTTACCACGACCGGTGGAGGGGCCAAAAACCGGCCTGACCCGGTCCGGTGGCAGGATCCGGGCAGCGTACAACAGTGCTGTTACGGCTGTTGACACTGTTACCGATGGGGCTATCGTGATTTGGTGCCCTTCCCCGCCGCCGCACGACGCCGCCTGCGCACCGGCGTCGCGGCCGCGCTTACCTGCCTGATCCTGGCCGCCACCGGTTGCCCCCCGGCCGCCGCCGCCGACGGCCGAGACAAACTGACTCAGGCAATCGCGAACACCCGCGGTAGCTACCTGGTGTACAACTTCGGCGCCGGATTCCCGGCGCCGATGCTCAACGCGGCCGGCAACTGGTACGAGCACGGCGGCGGCGGGCACCTGATGGTCGTGAAGTCAGCCTCGCAGCGAATCGCTCCGAGGCTGCTCGTCGACAGCCATCAGGGATACCAATCACGCTGTGAGCGGACGCCGGGGGCGCGCACCGCCGAGGGTCTGGCCCAGGCGTCGGAAACCTACACCCCGCTGCAGGCCTGGCAGGCACTCGGCCAGCCCACCATCGCCATCAACGCGAACTTCTTCGACGTCCGCTCACAGCGGGCCGGCTCCTGGAAGATGACCGGTTGCAGTTCTCCGCTGGGCACCTATATCGACAACACCGGTGCCCTGGGCCGGACGAACATGGCCGTTACCGGCACCCTGGCGTATGCGGGTAAGCAGGCACTCTCCGGCGGCGATGAGGTGTGGACTGCGTTGAGCACCCTGATTCTGCCGGTTCGCGGCGCGCCGTATGTGGTGACGCCGAGAACAGCGACCGACTACGACGCCGCGACGCCGGTGATCGACGGACTCGTCGGTAACGGCACCCGATTCGTCGCCGTCAGCGGAGTGAAGTTACTGGCGCCCGGAGACACCGGGCAACTAAACGATCCCGGACCCAGCGCCGCTCGAACCGCGGTGGCCTACGTGTCCGGCACCGATGACCTATACATCTTCCAGGGCGGCAGTTACACCCCGGACCAGGTACAGGATCTCTTCCGCGGACTGGGCAGCGACATCGCGGTGTTGCTCGACGGCGGCGGATCCTCCTCGATCGTGTTGCGCCGTGACACCGGCGGCATGTGGGCCGGTGCAGGTTCCCCGCGCGGGTCCTGTGACACCACGGCGGTGCTGTGTGATGCCCGGGAACGCGCGCTTCCGAGTTGGCTGGCGTTCAACTGATGCGCCGCCGCCCGAGTCAGAGTTTCGGGGTGAGATCCAGCGACGTCACGGTCGTCATTTTCGTGACCCGCCAATCCCGATCCTGACGCTGCAACTCAAGCCGATAGGACAGGTACTTCAGCGAAGGGATGTTGTTGCTCTTCGGCGTTGTCGACGTGGTGTTGGTGTAGACGATGGCGGTGGCCTCTGATCCGCGCAGCGACTCCACCGCCACCGCAACGACCTGGGTGCTGCTGGTTACTTCGGCCTGCTTGTTTTCGGGCGCGATCGCATCGACGTAGCGGCGGTACTGCTGTCCGAAGTCTCCGCTGAGATATTTGGCTGAACGCTCGGACAGTTTGTCCATGTCCGACGGGGTGTAACTCCACAGGGTGGTGATCGCCTCGGATGCGGTACGGGCCACCTTCTCCTTCAACGCCACCGCCGCGCGGTCCATCAGGTAGGCCTGGGCCGTCGCGCCGGCGAACGCACCGGCCGCCACGAAAAGGCCGACTGATGACAGCAACACGACACGACGCGAGTTGCGGCGCAACCAGGTCGGGGCAGGCGGACCCGCCTCGGAAGGGTCTTCCACGGTGAGAGTTTCGTCGGTGAGAGTCTCATCAGCGAGAGCCTCGTCGGAGGCAGTCTCTTCTGGTGGGCCTTCCTCCGGGAGGGCCTCCTCGGGGAGAGCCTCCTCGCTCAGATCACCTGCAACAGGTTGCTGACCTTCCACTGCTCCCCCTCCCTGGTCGCGGTGACCACCCACCGGTTCCCGCTCTCGACCGTCGTGCCGTTCGGCATCTTGGTCGTCATCTTCGACACGGCGATGACGTCAGCGCTGCCGTCGTCGTTCCACCGCTCGATCCCGAGATCCTGAACGGTTCCGAATCCCCGCTCGGCCTGGGCCACCTGGAACACCACAGCGTTCATGTTGTCGCCGAACTGGGTTGCGAACTCGCCGGTGCCCTGCGCCAGAATCTGATCGGCGTAACGGTTGGCGTTGAACGGATCCGGCGATGTGTACGCGGTGACAAACGAGTTCACGAAGGTGAGCACGTCCGCGTCCCGGATCTGCGCGCGGCGAATCGTCTCATGCTTGGTCACGATCACCGCGACAGCCGTGACGGAGGCCAACACCAGCACCGCGGCGAGCGCGGCGAGCCATGACCACCTTCCCCCCAGCGGGTTGGCCCGCTCGGGCGGCAGCTGGCGAAATCCGAACGAATCCGGCGCGTCCGGGGAAATTCTGCGGCGCGGGCTCATCCGCCGGCTCCGCCGGACCTGGGCTGCGCCAGCACGGTGAGGTCGGAAACCTGCCACTGTCCCGATCCGGACTTCTCGAACGAAACCCGGACCGACGCCGAGATGAAGCGTTGGCCGCCCGCCGCGCCGCGCTGCCCCTGCAGCAGCATCAGCATCACCGCCCGGTCTGCGGTCGAGTTCAGCACCGCACCGTTGGTCACCCAGTAGTCGTTGTCCACCGCGCCGGCCTTGCGAGTGGCCTCCTGCTGAGCAACCCAGGTCGGCCGGTAACCGTCGGTCACCAACGTCTGGGCCCGGGCGAAATCGTCCTGGATGGTCGCGATCTTGTAGGTGAGCAGTTCCTCGACGATCTTGGGGCCCTGCACCGCGATCTGTTCACGGGCCTGGGCGGCCGCCAACTCCGGTCGATACACGCCCAGGTATCCCGCACCGGCGACCGCGGCGGACACCGCGGCGGCCGCGGCGATCGCGGCGAGTG
>CAMDFY010000258.1 GCA_945897705.1 Bifidobacterium breve
AACCCGCCGGTTCCGATCGCCGCCAACCGGGACGGAAACAACTCGACGAAGGGCCAGCCCAGCCGTGACGAGACCGCCTTGGCGAAGCTGGTCTTGCCCGTTCCGGGCGGCCCGAACAGGATCACCGCTTTCGGTGGCCGCACGCCGTAACGTTCGGCGACATCCGGATGGGCCAACGGGTCGACAATGCGGCGCTCGATGATCTGCTTCTCGTATTCCATTCCCGCCATGTCGCCCCACAACCCGGGTGGCAGCATCAGCCCGCCGAGTTCGTCGAGCAGATTGGCCTGATCCGGGCCCAGGTGCTCGATCATCTCGTAGTACACGAGTCCGTCCCGGCGGGTGTATCCGGAGTTCTGCAAGGCCGTCGCACCGGTCGCGCTCTCCGGGAGCACCGCGCTGATCCGGCGCACACCCTGGGAGCGCAGTCGTCGCTCGAGGTCGGCCAAAAGTGCGGATCCGACGCCGCGGTCGCGCCATCGCGAGCCGATCGCCACCAGCATGATCCACGCGCGTTCGCCCTGAAGTTGCGCCACCGCCATGCCCACGACCTCGTCGCCCACCTCGGCCACCACTGCGGGCTGTCCGGCCCGGGCGGCAGCCATCACCTCGGCGACACTGAAGACCGGTTCGGCCGAACCCGGACCGCGGCCCTGGTCCCACACCTGGATCGCCTGATCCAGGTCGGCTTCGTGGTAATCGCGTAAGCGCCATGCCGGCATCGTCCACCTCCTCGTCACCGATCTCCTCGACCCTCGGGTGTGAGCATGCCTGGTGCGGGCAGGCATGGATACCCCGGTTGGCGGAATCGACGTCCGTGGGGTGACACTCACCTGTACGCGTGCGCGGTTCGACTTCCCCCCGACGTTGAGGAGAGACCGGATGGAGATGGCGTGGTCGGCGGACGATCTGCAGTTCCGCGACGAGGTGCGGGCCTTTTTGGACGCCAACCTCACCCCGGAACTGCGCCGGGCCGGCCGGCTGATGACGAGCGTCTACGCCGATCACGAGGCGAGCATGGCCTGGCAGGCGATCCTGCATGAGCGAGGATGGGCCGCCCCGGCCTGGCCGATCGAATACGGCGGCTGTGATTGGACGTTGACTCAGCACTACATCTTCAGCCGGGAGTCCACGCTGGCTGATGCTCCGCCGCTGTCGCCGATGGGGATCCGGATGGTCGCCCACGCGATCGTCGCCTTCGGCACGCCGGAACAGAAGGACTACTTCCTGCCGCGGATCCTGACCGGCGAGGTGTTCTTCTGCCAGGGTTATTCCGAACCGGAAGCCGGTTCGGACCTGGCGGCATTGTCGATGGCTGCCATCGACGACGGCGACGACCTGGTGTGCACCGGAAGCAAGATCTGGACAACCCATGCGGGCGAGGCGAATTGGATCTTCGCCCTGGTGCGCACCACGCGTTCAGCAAAGAAGCAGCACGGAATCACCTTCGTGCTCATCGACATGAGCACACCGGGCATCGAGATCCGGCCGTTGGTGATGACCTCCGGTGAGCAGATTCAGAACCAGATCTTCTTCGACGCCGTTCGGGTACCCAAGGCGAACGTGATCGGAGCGATCGACGACGGCTGGACGGTGGCCAAGTACCTGCTGGAGTTCGAGCGCGGCGGCGGAGCGATGGCACCGGCGCTGCAGGTGATGGCCGAGTCGATCGCCGAGGCGGCCGCCCATCAGCCCGGCGCTGGCGGTCTGACGCTACTCGATGATCCGGCGTTCGCCGCCAAGCTGTCCGACGCGCGAATCCGGGCCGAGGTGCTGGAGGTTCTCGAGTATCGGGTGTTGGCCGTCGTCGCCGAGGGCGGTAATCCTGGCGCGGACTCCTCGATGCTCAAAATTCTGTCGACCGAATTGAGCCAGCAGATCACCGAACTGGCGATGGAGGCGGCCGGCCCGCGGGCACGGGCCTACCAGCCGCACGCCACGCTGCCCGGCGGGCCGGTATCGGAGTTCGCCGTGCCCGCCGACGGTTACGTCAGCGGCGAGCCGTGGCAAGCGGTGGCGCCCCTGCGGTATTTCAACGACCGGGCCGGTTCGATCTACGCCGGCAGCAACGAGATTCAACGCAACATCCTCGCCAAAGCAACCCTGGGGCTTTAGGGCCGAGAGGAGACACCGTGGACTTCACATTGAGCAGCGAGCAGGAACTCCTGCGCGAGGGCCTGAGCAAGTTCCTCGCCGCGCGTTATGACCTCGAGTCCAGCCGTGCCGCGGCTAAGACCGGACCGGGCTGGCAGCCTGATATTTGGCGTGGTTTCGCCGAAGAACTCGGCATCCTGGGGGCCACGCTGCCCGAGTCTGTCGGCGGCAGCGGCGGCGGACCGGCCGAGGCCATGGTGATCGCCGAGGAGCTGGGCCGCGCATTGGTCATCGAACCATTCATCGACACGGTGATCGTCGCCGGCGGCCTGCTGTCCCGCGCGGGCGGCGACGCGGCCGCGTCGGTGCTGGAAGGAATCGCGGCGGGGTCGGCGGTCGCCGTCCTTGCCGCGACCGAGGCCGACTCGGGTGATGGCTGGGATACGTTGTCCACCAGCGCTGTTCGCGACGGGGGCGGCTGGCTGATTTCCGGTTCCAAGGCCGTCGTCATCGCCGCGCCATTGGCTACCCACCTGTTGATCACCGCGCGCGTCGGCGATGATGTCGCGCTGTTCCTCACCGCATTCGACGCGGCCGCTCCCCCGCCCGGGCTCACCGTTCACAGTTACCGCACCATCGATGATCGGTGCGCGGCCGATCTGATGTTCGATGACGTGCGACTGCCCGCTGACGCGCTGATCGTCGAGGACGCTTCGGAATCGCTGCACCGTGCCCGCGATGAGGGCGCGGCCGCGGTGTGCGCCGAGGCGGTCGGGGCGATGCGCAAGGTGCTGGCCGACACCGTCGACTACAGCAAGCAGCGCCAGCAGTTCGGCCAACCGATCGGGAATTTCCAGGTACTGGCGCACCGGATGGTGGACATGTACATGGAACTCGAGCAGGCCGTGTCGGCGGCGTACCTCGCTGTGCTGAA
>CAMDFY010000259.1 GCA_945897705.1 Bifidobacterium breve
TGAGGGTGCTGGCCGCGATGAGTGGTGGCGTGGACTCCTCGGTGGCTGCCGCCCGGATGGTCGATGCCGGACATGAGGTGGTCGGCGTGCACCTGGCGCTCTCGCCGGAGCCGGGCACGCTGCGGACCGGGTCACGCGGATGTTGCTCCAAAGAAGATGCCGCCGATGCTCGCCGCGTGGCCGACATCCTCGGGATCCCGTTCTACGTCTGGGATTTCGCCGACCGCTTTGAACGCGACGTCATCGACGACTTTGTTGACTCTTACGCGCGCGGCGAGACCCCAAACCCGTGCGTGCGGTGCAATGAACGGATCAAATTCTCCGCGCTGTCCGCCAAGGCGCTGGCACTGGGCTTTGACGCGGTGGCCACCGGTCATTACGCCCGACTGTCCGAGGGCCGGTTGCGACGGGCCGTCGACCCCGACAAGGATCAGTCCTATGTGCTGGCCGTGCTGACCGCAGAACAGTTGCGCCACGCCGCATTCCCGGTCGGGGACACACCCAAGCCGCAGATCCGGGCCGAAGCGGCGAGCCGCGGACTCGCGGTCGCGGACAAGCCCGACAGTCACGACATCTGCTTTATCCCCTCCGGAGACACCCAGGCGTTTCTGGGTGCGCGCATCGGCGTTCGGGCCGGCGCGGTGATCGACGCCGAAGGAGCGGTGCTCGCCCGTCATGACGGGGTGCACGGCTTCACCGTGGGCCAGCGCAAGGGTCTTGGCATTGCCGGGCCCGGCCCCGATGGTCAGCCGCGCTACGTCACCGCCATCGACGCCGAATCGGGCACGGTGCGCGTGGGTGGGGCCGGTGACCTCGACGTGTGGTCGCTGACCGGTGTGCGACCGGTGTTCACCCGCGGTGTCGAACTCGACGGACTCGTCGACTGCGAGGTCCAGGTGCGCGCCCACGGCGGCGTGGTGGGGGCGATCGCCGGCGTGGCCGAGGGACGGCTGCAGGTGGCGCTGCGTGCGCCGTTACGCGGGGTCGCGCCGGGCCAGACGATGGTGCTCTACCGTCCGGACCCGTCAGGTGACGAAGTCATCGGCAGCGCCACCCTCGTCACGACGCCGCAGTGAATGTTTTCGCGGCAGCTACCGGGGTGGGCTCGTGGCCCGGTTCGACGCCCCGGGAAGCCGCCGAGATCGTCATCGGCGAACTGCATCAACTTCCGCACCTGGTGGAACTTCCGGATCGCGGCGTCGGCGCCGACCTGATCGGGCGGTCCGGGGCGCTGCTGGTCGATATCGCGATCGACACCATCACCCGCGGGTACCGGATCGCCGCGCGCCCCGGAGCGGTGATGCGGCGAGCGCGCAGCCTGCTCGATGAAGATGTGGACGCACTCGAGGAAGCCTGGGAGAGGGCCGGGGGCGCCGATCGGGTGGTCAAGGTGCAGGCGCCCGGCCCGATCACGCTGGCCGCCCAGTTGGAGTTGGCCAACGGCCACCGGGCGATCACCGATGCCGGGGCGGTGCGCGATCTGACGGCGTCGCTGGCCGAAGGGGTCTCGCGACACTGCGCCCAGGTGGCCCGTCGGCTCTCGACCACGGTGGTGGTGCAGTTCGACGAGCCGCTGCTGACGGTCGCGCTGGCTGGCCGGCTCACCGGAGTGACGGCGCTGAGCACGGTGCATCCGGTCGACGAGACCCGCTTCATCAGTCTTCTCGACGAATGCGTTGGTGCGGTCGGAGGCGAAGCGATGCTGCACAGCTGTGCCGCGGACCTGCCGTGGAAGGCGTTGCGGCGCAGCACGATCAAAGCGGTATCGGTGGACGCGGCCACCCTGTCTGCCAGCGACCTCGACGGGATTGGCGAGTTTGTCGATTCCGGCCGCTGCGTGGTGCTGGGCCTGGTTCCCGCTCTGGTCCCAGATCGAGTGCCCGCTGTCGAGGAGCTGGCCGCTGCGGCGGTCGCCGTCACCGATCGACTCGGCTTCGCGCGCGCGGTGCTGCGCGACCGGATCGGAATCAGCCCGGCCGGTGGGCTGGCCGGTGCCACCGATGCCTGGGCCCGCTCGGCGATCGGGCTCGCGCAACAGGTGGCCGAGGTGCTGGCCAGCGAACCGGAATCGGTCTAGGCGATGGCTTTCGGGTCGGTCTCGATGGACCGCAGGCCGGGCCCGAGGTAGTACATGACAAGTGCAGCGTGGAGCATCAAGACCAGACGTGCGTCGGTCGCGATGGCGACGACGGCGATCAATGGGAATGCCACGATGGCGAAGCCGTAGCGCCGGAAAAGCTTGCGGACCTCGTGCTCCGGTACCGGCGAGCGATTCAAGCCGGCGGAAAAAATGTGATAGCAGATCAGAAATCGGCTGATCGCCATGCCCTCCATGACAAACGTATAGACCAGCACCGCGGTACGTGCGTCAGCACCGCTGAGCAAGACGTAGTCGGCGTAGGTGGCGGTCGCGTACGGGATGGTGACGACGAATAGCAGCAGAAGCAGGTTGTAGAGCATCAGTCGTCGGTCAACGGTGTTGGTGAGCGTGAACAGGTAGTGATGGTTCATCCACACCACGCCGATGATGAAGAAGCTGAGTACGTACGCCGCGAATGAC
Source organism: Bifidobacterium breve (assembly GCA_945897705.1). Classification (GTDB taxonomy): domain Bacteria; phylum Actinomycetota; class Actinomycetes; order Mycobacteriales; family Mycobacteriaceae; genus Mycobacterium; species Mycobacterium aquicola. Next base: position 2,561 of record CAMDFY010000259.1, read on the forward strand.
GGCCACTGTTGGCGGATCTGTGTCGCCAGGGCGACTTGCGAGCGGACACCGGCATGGAGGTTGAAAGCCAACAGGGTGATCGCGACCGCGAGGACGCCGTCGCTGAAGGCCTCAACTCGGCCCTTTCCCATGTCACCGTCCTCCCGGTCGCCGGATGTTTGTGGCTGGAGCCTACTGCCTGAGCGGGAGCCGTCAGCTGGGTAACCTGCGGAGGTGACCCCCGACGATCCGGATACCGATCCGATCGACCCAGATATCCGCCGACGCTGGCAGGAACTCGCCGTCGAGGTGCGTGAGCACCAGTTCCGTTACTACATCAAAGACGCCCCGATCGTCTCCGACGCTGAATTCGACGCACTGTTCCACGAACTCGTCGCGCTCGAGGAGCGTTACCCCCAACTGCGGGTGGCGGACTCGCCCACGCAACTGGTTGGCGGGGCCGGCTTCGCCACCGAGTTCACCGC
>CAMDFY010000260.1 GCA_945897705.1 Bifidobacterium breve
TGGCGCACCCGGTAGGGGTGCAGGCCGTACTCCGCGCCCACCTGCTCGGTCTGATTGACCAGGGCGAAGTAGCCGTCAGCACCCACCAGTGGGACTTTCTCGGTGATCGAGGGCGCCACCCGCGACGGCACGAACTCGGCCGCCGCGTCAACGGCGTCGGCGCCCATCACCCGATAGGTGGTGTATTTGCCACCCGCGATGGCGACCAGGCCCGGCGTCGGCGACGCGACCGCGTGCTCGCGGGACAGCTTCGAGGTCTCCTCGCTCTCGCCGGCCAGCAGTGGCCGCAGTCCGGCGTACACCCCGTCGATGTCATCGTGGGTCAGCGGAGTGGCCAGTGCGGCGTTGACGTGTTCGAGGATGTAGTCGATGTCGGCCTTGGTGGCGGCCGGATGCGCCAGATCAAGGTTCCAGTCGGTGTCGGTGGTCCCGATGATCCAGTGGGTGCCCCACGGAATGACGAACAGCACCGACTTCTCGGTGCGCAGGATGATTGCCACCTCGCTGACAATGCGGTCGCGCGGCACGACGATGTGCACGCCCTTGGAGGCCCGCACCCGGAACCGACCGCGTTGGCGGGACAGCGCCTGAATTTCATCGGTCCACACCCCGGTGGCGTTGATGACCACGTGCCCGCGGACTTCGGCCACCGCGCCGTCCTCGGAGTCGCGCACCTCCACCCCGACCACCCGATCGCCTTCGGACAGCAGGGACACCACCTGGGTCGAGGTGCGCACCACCGCGCCGTAGTGCGCCGCGGTTCGGGCGACCATCATGGTGTGCCGGGCGTCATCGACCACGGTGTCGTAATAGCGGATGCCGCCGATCAGCGAACCGCGTTTGAGTCCAGGCGCCAACCGCAGCGCACCGGCCCTGGTCAGATGCCGCTGGGCCGGAACGGATTTCGAGCCACCAAGCTGGTCGTAGAGGAAGATGCCGGCGGCGACATAGGGCCGTTCCCAGACCCGGTTGGTCAGCGGGAAGAGGAAAGGCAGCGGCTTGACCAGATGCGGCGCCAACGTGGTCAGCGAGAGTTCACGCTCGTGCAGCGCCTCGCGCACCAGACCGAACTCCAGTTGCTCCAGGTATCGCAGGCCGCCGTGGAACATCTTCGAACTGCGACTGGAGGTGCCCGAGGCGAAGTCACGCGCCTCGACCAGCGCCACCCGCAGGCCGCGGGTGGCGGCGTCCAGGGCGGTGCCGGCACCCACCACGCCACCGCCGATCACCACGACGTCGAACTGTTCGGTGCGTAACCGCTCCCAGGCCTGAGCCCGTTGGGAAGGTCCGAGATCCATGCCCACAGGCTAGTCCAGAGGGGTTCGTCAGCCGCCAATGATCACGATCCGCGACGCCTCCCGCCCGATCGAACCACCGAAGCCTTACTCTTTGTCCGTGCCGATCTATGCCGCCTACGGATCCAACATGGATCCCGAGCAGATGCTGCTGCGGGCGCCGCACTCCCCGATGGCCGGCACCGGCTGGCTGCACGGCTGGCGGCTGACCTTCGGCGGGGAGGACATCGGCTGGGAGGGTGCATTGGCCACCCTGGTCGAGGATGAGACGTCCAGCGTCTTCGTCGTGCTCTACGACGTGACCGCGGCCGACGAGGACAACCTGGACCGCTGGGAAGGCTCAGAGTTGGGCCTGCACAGCAAGATCCGCTGCCGCATCGATCGCGAATCCTCCGACACCTCAACCGATCCCGTGCTGGCCTGGCTGTATGTCATCGACGCCTGGGAGGGCGGACTGCCCTCGGCTCGCTACCTCGGCGTGATGGCCGACGCCGCCGAGGTGGCCGGCGCTCCGGCGGAATACGTCCACCACATCCGCACCCGGCCGGCCCGCAACATCGGACCGGGCCCGGGGTCCTAGCGGACGAACTCCCAGGCATCGGAGATGATCTCGCGGAGGTCGCTGCGGCGCGGTTGCCATCCGAGTTCGGCGATTGCCTTTGCGCTCGAGGCGATCAGGACGGCCGGATCACCGGCCCGCCGACCCACATCACGCGCGGCAATCGGGTGGCCGGTGACCTCCCGGCAGCAGGCGATCACCTCCCGGACGCTGAACCCGGTGCCATTGCCCAGGTTGTAGATCCGGTGTGACGAGGCCTGGGCGCTCTGCAACGCCAGCAGGTGGGCGTCGGCGAGATCGCGGACGTGAATGTAATCCCGGATCGCTGTGCCATCGGGGGTGGGCCAATCATTGCCGAACACCAGGATCTCCGCGCGCTGACCCCTCGCCACCTGCAGGATCAGCGGGATCAGGTGCGTCTCGACCCCGTGGCGTTCCCCGTGTCCGGCGTAGGCGCCGGCCACGTTGAAGTAGCGCAGGCTCACCGCCGCCAGCCCATACGCCCGGGCGTAGGAGGTGATCGCATGATCGATCGCCAGCTTGGTGGCGCCGTAGGCGTTGGTCGGCCTGGTGGGCGCGTCCTCGGTGATCGGAGCGGCGTCCGGCTCCCCGTACGTCGCCGCCGTCGACGAGAACACCAGTCGCTTGGTGCCCGACTCGCGGATCGTCTCCAGCAACTCCAGCGTCTTGACCACGTTGGCGTGCCAGTAGCGCTCGGGAGCCTCGACCGACTCCCCCACCAACGACTTCGCCGCGAAGTGCAGCACGCCGTCGAAGGACCCGCCGGGCAGCAGACGCCGGGCGACGGCAACCATGTCGCCGTCGATGAACTCCGCACCCGCCGGGACCGCATCGGCGTTCCCGGTGGACAGATCGTCGACGATCACCACCTGATGGTGTTGTTCCAGAAGGACTTTGGCGCACACGCTGCCGACATAGCCGGCGCCCCCGGTGACCAACAGCTTCACTCGAACCCGGCTGCCTGCTCGACGAGGTTCACCAGCACCCGCACCCCGACCGCCAGCGCGCGCTCATCGATGTCGAAGTCCGGCTGGTGCAGATCGCATTGCGGGCCTTGCCCGTCCCACACGCCGAGACGAGCCATCGCGCCCGGGACATCCTCGAGGTACCAGGAGAAGTCCTCACC
>CAMDFY010000261.1 GCA_945897705.1 Bifidobacterium breve
GTCGAGCTTCTCGATCTCGACTTTGCCAGCTACATCGTGGAATGGCTTGCTCGCGTTCCGAGTTGGCGCGACACCTACCTGGCACTCGAACAGCGGAAGCACTACGCCTATATGAAGAAGGTGCTGCAGGCGCTGACCTTCTTCCGAGGTCCGCAAACCTGGGTATTGAAGTCCCCGCAGCATTCCGAGCAATTGCCTGCCTTGATGGCAACGTTCCCCGACGCGACGGTCGCGTTCACCCATCGCGACCCGGTGGCCGTCATCCAGTCGACGGTCACGATGATGGCCTATGCGGATCGCCTGCGTCGCACCAGCATCGATCCCGAATGGCTCATCGACTATTGGACCGATCGGATACACCGCCTGCTCAGTGCGGGCGTGCGTGACCGCGACCTAGTGCCCGCCGAGCGCAGTATCGACATCAGCTTCCACGAACTTAACGGCAACGAGATGACCGTCCTGGAATCGCTGTACGACCGCGCCGGCGTCGAGTTGACTCCCGGGGTGCGCAAGAGCTTCGAACGGTATGTCAACAGCAATCCGCGGGGTAAACACGGCAGCATCCGATATGACCTGCAACGCCATTTCGGGGTGACACCCGAGGACGTGCGGTCCCGATTCGACTTTTACTTCGATCGTTTCGATGTCCGGCCCGAAGTCGGCGTCCGGTCTAGCGATCACTGACAGGAGAACACCCATGCCGGAATTCGAGCCCGTGTACCTGACCCGTCCCGGCGCCGAGGCGATGGTGCCCGCGGTGCCGGACGTTATTGACGAAGTCAGTCCCGGCATCTGGTGCTCGCCCGGACTGACGAATGTCTTCATGATCCCGACCTCTGAGGGCCGGGTAATCATCAACACCGGCATGGGATTCGAGGGCCCGGTCCACCGCGCCAGCCTGGATTCTGTCGACTCGTCTCCGGTGCGCTACATCATCCTGACGCAGGGCCACTACGACCACGTCGGCGGTCTGGACAGCGTGCGCGATCCTGGAACGAAGATTGTGGCGCAGGCCAACTGGGAGCAGTGGCGCGATGACAATGAACGCCTGGCGCGGTACCGAGTCTCGCGCAGCGCATTCGCCTTCTCCAACACTCTCGCCACCGGCATCGCCAAGATCCAGGAACGGTTCGGCAAAAAACTGCCCGGCCAGAGCACCCCGCACGCGGACATCGTCGTCGAGGACACCCTCACTCTCACCGTCGGCGAACGCACCTTCGAACTCATCGCCACGCCCGGCGGTGAGACCAACGATTCGATGGTCGTCTGGCTGCAAGACGAGAAGATCTGTCTGTGCGGCAATGTGTTCGGCGCATTGTTCGGCCATATGCCGAACCTGGTGACCATGCGCGGCGACCGCTACCGCGATGCGCTTACCGTGATCGACTCGATCGAGCGGGTTCGCGCACTGGAGCCCGAGGTACTTCTGAGCGGCCACTTCTGGCCGATCACCGGTAGGGAGCAAATCCAGTTTGAGCTCACCCGGCTGCGTGATGCGGTCCAGTACGTCCATGACGCGACGGTGGAGGGCATGAATGCCGGGAAGGATGTTCGCACCCTGATGCGCGAGATCACCCTGCCGGAGCACCTCGAGGTGGGCCAGGGCTACGGCAAGGTTCCCTGGGGTGTTCGGGCAATCTGGGAGAATTACTCGGGCTGGTTCCACCACCGATCGACCACCGAGCTATATCCGGTCGACCCGGTCGACATCAGCGCCGATCTCGTGGAACTGGCCGGTGTCGACGCACTCGTCGACCGAGCGCAGGCTCATCTCGACGCCGACCGACCGGTGCAGGCCATCCACCTCGCGGAGAAGGTGACCGACACCGATCCCGACCACGCTGGCGCACGCGGGATCCTCAAAGCGGCACATGAACGGCTGTTGGCCGACAGCAGTAACTTCTGGGAGACAGCATGGCTGCGCAAGCAGATCGCGAACAACACATGACCGCTCGGGCGACCTTTGATTTCACCGGCACGCGCGCACTCATCACCGGCGGTACCAGCGGGATCGGGCACGCGACGGCTGTGCTGTTTCGGGATGCCGGTGCCGATGTCACTGTCACCGGGACACGTGCGGAGGCGGGGGAGTACGACACGGACCTGTCGGGAATGGCCTATGCGCAACTGGTGCTGACGGACCCGGAATCCATCGATGCCGTCAAAGCGCGCTTCGACGTCCTTGACGTGCTTGTCAACAATGCCGGCGCTAACTTTCCCGGCGGACTCGACGAGTCGGCTCCCGACGGCTTCGATGCCTCGGTGGCGCTCAACCTCAACGGGACCTACCGGCTCACCGTTGCACTGCGGCGTGCGCTGAAGGCATCCACCGCTGCAGGTGGCGCCGCTGTGGTGAATCTGTCGTCGATGTCGGCACTGCGGGCGGTGACGATGGTTCCCGGTTACAGCGCTGCCAAGGCCGGGATCATCGCGCTGACGCGAACGCTCGCCGTGAAATGGGCGAAGGACGGCATCCGGGTCAACGTGGTGGCGCCCGGAACAATCGACACCCCGATGACGGCGCCGATGAAGGGGATTCCCGCGCTCATCGATTCCGAACTGGCACTGATTCCGCTCGGTCGGTTCGGCCGTGTCGAGGAGATCGCCCCGACGATCGCGTTCCTGTGCACTGAACACAGCTCCTACACCACCGGGGCGCTGTTTGTTGTCGATGGTGCTTCCGACTGCTTCTGAACCGGCAGGTTAGGTTCATGACATGACCGCGACTGAGAACGACGCTGCCGGCGACACTGCGAGGCTGTTCGACCTCGCCGAGTCGGTCATCGGATTCATGCCGGCCGATGAGGGGCAAGCGCTTTTCGACGCGGCGGCGCGATTCCTCTCCGGTGGGGTAGCGGTCGAGATCGGCACCTACTGCGGCCGGTCGACCGTTCTGCTCGGTGCTGCGGCCACCCGTAACGGCAGCGTGCTTTACACCGTCGATCACCATCACGGATCCGAGGAACATCAACCCGGCTGGGAATTCCACGACACCACGATGGTGGATCCGGTCAGCGGGCGATTCGACACGCTTCCGACGTTCCGTCGCACCCTGGATGCCG
>CAMDFY010000262.1 GCA_945897705.1 Bifidobacterium breve
TCCCGCGATCGCCGGTCGAGACTGAGCAGATCGGCTCCACAAGAGCCTTTCCGTGGACATAAACGATGAATAAACGATGACCCGGGGCGCCGAGAGGCGTCCCACCGGGAAGAAACCGGATCTACCATGAACTTGTAGGGCGGGTCGGACTTGAACCGACGACCAGCGGATAATGGCGCACGCGTTGTTGCTGGATACGGTGGGCCAAAAGTAGCAAAAGCTTTCCGCTGGTTAAACAGGTGATTTCGGTGAATCCGCAGTTCAGCGCCGCTGTCAAAATCCTGTAATAAACGGCAATTAAACGGCAACTGTTTAGCGTTGTTTCGCTCCGATACGCGGCATATCCGCGCCAAACAACGCCACCAGGCGCCTCGTTCTTCGGAGCCTCAGCACCCGCCTAGCTATCGGCCCATGGCATTTTCGTCGTCACAGACTTGTAGAACTCCGAAGTGAAACTCGTTTTCGGGATAGGCCTCGACAGGAACGATACGTATCGCGGAACCCGTTGCGGCGATGGCAAACTGATTGCGCCCGAGCACATAAGTCGATGGCTTCGGCCCTAGGACGTGATGGTGAATCTCATGTGGGACGAGCGCTACCAAGGTGACGACTATGTCTACGGGACTTCGGCGAACGACTTCTTGCAGAGCCACGTCGACCAATTGCCGATGGGACGGATCCTGTGTCTGGCCGAAGGAGAGGGACGCAATGCGGTCTTTCTCGCTGAGCGGGGATTCGACGTCACCGCCGTTGATCAGTCGTCCGTCGGGCTTACGAAGGCGCACAAGCTCGCCGCCGAACGTGGCGTCAATATCGCCACCATCGTGGCGGACCTGGCCGACTTTCACATCGAGCCAGAAGCCTGGGACGGTATCGTTTCGATCTTCGCTCACATGCCTGCCCAGGCACGCCGCCACCTCCATCGCAAGGTCGTGAGCGGATTGCGGTCGGGGGGCGTTTTCTTACTTGAGGCTTATCGGCCGGAGCAACTGCAGTACGGGACCGGCGGACCACCCGCCACCGAGATGATGATGAACCTCAACGGATTACGGGTGGAACTGGCGGGCTTGGAATTGGAATACGCAGCTGATGTCCTCCGCGATATCCGCGAGGGCCGTCTCCATACAGGCCAGGGCGCAGTCGTCCAGGTTCTTGCCCGCAAGCCTATGGCCAAGAGCCATAGCGAGATCTACTCTCGGTAGTACGAGCTGATTTCTCAGCCGATAATTTCGGGGGCACCATGTCAGCACATCAACATCACCAGGGAATCATCGTCGGCGTCGACGGGTCACCGGCCTCGCTGGAAGCGGTGCAGTGGGGGGCGCGGGACGCGGAGATGCGCAATGTCGCATTGAAAATCGTCCACGTTGTCGCGCCCATCGTCACAGGTACGACCCAGGGTTGGTCGGGCGTACCGATACCGGATGACTACTCCGCACTCCAGGAAGAGCAGGCAGCCGAGGCTGTCGGGTTGGCGCACTCGACCGCCGTCGCTGCCGCCCCTTCGCACGCAGAACTCATCAGCAGCGAGGTGTTGCATGAGCCGACGGTGCCGGCCTTGGTCGAATTGTCCAAGCACGCCGAAATGCTCGTGGTGGGCTGTCGCGGTCACGGTAGGGTCGCGCAGGTTCTGCTCGGCTCGATTAGCGCAGGGGCGGTCCAGTATGCGCACTGCCCGGTCGCAGTAATCCATCACGACGAGCCGTCGCCGACACCTTCTCCGAATGCACCAGTGGTCGTCGGCATCGACGGCTCACCGACCTCAGAGCTGGCAGCGGAAATCGCTTTCGACGAAGCCTCCCGACGGGGTGTTGACCTAGTGGCCCTGCATGCCTGGAGCGATATGAACTCCCTGGGCATTGCGCGCGTCGGGTGGGCCCCCATCGAGTGGTGCAACATCCAGGTGCAAGAGGAAGAACTACTCGCCGAGCGTCTGTGCGGGTGGACCGACCGCTATCCCGACGTTATCGTCCACAAGGACGTGGTGTGTGACCAGCCCGCACTAAGGCTGCTCAAGCAAGCCGAGAAGGCTCAGCTGCTGGTGGTCGGCAGCCACGGCCGTGGCGGCTTCCCCGGCATGCTGCTGGGCTCAGTCAGCACCGCCCTCGTCAACGCCACCCGGATTCCGGTGATCATCGCCCGCACGCCGCGAAACCCCTAAGCCCCTCGACGACCTCAGTCCTCCAGAAGGCTGCGAAGCATCCAGGCCGTCTTCTCGTGAATTTGCATTCGTTGCGTGAGCAGATCAGCGGTCGGCTCATCGTGCGCCTCGTCCACCAACGCAAACAATCCGCGTGCCGTGCGCACCACAGCCTCCTGCCCTGCAACCAGATCACTGATCATCTCGGTTGCTGGCTTGGCTCCCGGGGCCTCCGCAATGCTGGTCAACCTGGAGAACTCGGCATAGCTGCCGGGTGCCTTGGCGCCCAGCGCCCTGATGCGCTCCGCGATTAGATCAACGGCAAGGGCCAGCTCGGTGTACTGGGTTTCGAACATTAGGTGCAGGGTCTGGAACATCGGGCCGGAGACGTTCCAGTGGTAGTTGTGTGTCTTGAGATACAGCGTGTAGGTGTCGGCCAACAGGCGCGAGAGACCCTCGGTGATGCGTAAGCGGGTGTCAGTATCAATTCCGTTGTCAATAGTCCGGTCTATGCGGGTGTCCATGCCCATTACAACCGATCGAGCACCGTATTCGTTCCCACGCTCGTCATAAGTCGTTATCAGGCCCGCGGTCCGGACAAATCGCGCTTGTTCCCGCGATCGCCGGTCGAGACCGAATAGATCGGCTCCACAAGAGCCTTACGTGGACATAAACGATGAATAAACGATGACCCGGGGCGCCGAGAGGCGTAGCACTAGGAAGAAACCGGATCTACCAGGAACTAGTAGGGCGGGTCGGACTTGAACCGACGACCAGCGGATTATGAGTCCGCGGCTCTAACCAACTGAGCTACCGCCCCGTGCACCATCGGCGCGATACGAGCCTAGCGTCCACGTCGCGCAGGAGTAGGGACCTCAGTTCGTCACGACGCAGAACTCATTGCCCTCTGGATCAAGCAGGACGATGAAATCTCCAATGGGATCGACCCGCCGATCGGTCACCTGTGTCGCCCCCAGGGCGACGCACTGCGCGGCCGCCTCCTCGAGATCGGTGACGAGCACATCAAGGTGCACCCGGTTCTTGCCCACTTTCGCTTCGGGAACCTGCTGGAAGGACACCGTCGTCGAGCCGTCGGGCATGATCACCGCGACCCACTCCGCCGATTCGCGCACCGGAGTTCCGCCGAGTACCGCCGCCCAGAATTCGGCGAGTGAGTCACAGTCGTGGCAGTCGATCACCACTTCGGAGAGACTGCCGACTGCCATCAGGAGTAGACCGGTTGGCCGTCGGCGTCGATCGTGTACAGCGATGTGCCCTGCTCGACGCGGGGCGCGTCGGCCCGCAACGCCACGGCGATCTTGTTGCTGGCATTGCGCATCACATCCAGTGTCAATTCG
>CAMDFY010000263.1 GCA_945897705.1 Bifidobacterium breve
CAGTAAAACAATTGGTAATCCGACCGCGACGGGTAGAGGTTCATCTTGTTGCCGCTGACGAAGAGTTCGTTGCGGGCGACGTTGAGGATCTGATCGTCGAACATGCCGTATTGGAAGCTGTTGGCGGTGTGGAAAAGGTTGTTGACCGCGTTGAGTTTCCAGTAGATCGGTTGTCCGCCGGCGACAGCAGTATCCACGCCCAGGGCGACGAAGAATCGCGGATCCCAGTACAGATTGTTCGACAGTTCCAGATTCATGAAGGAGTTGGCCGCGGCGGCGGACTCCCGGCTGCCTTCGGGCAGCCGTCCTTCGATCCGATTGAACACATTGTGGTGCAGCGAGACGTTGTCCAGGCCGAAGCCATGGGCCGGGTTGGAGTAGTTCATCAGGATTCCGCCATAGAACGAGTGCGAGCCAACGGTTTCGGCGAGCAGCGTGTTCTGGACCGTGATGTTGTTGGAGTAGGAGATCTCGATCGCCTCATCGACGGCGTTGCCGATGGAGACGTGATCGACGATGGCGTTGCGGGTGTAGCGCAACCGCAGTCCGTCGTCGGCCGGACCGGTGGCACCCGGCCGGATGCGAAGGTGTTGCAGGATCCAGTTCTCCGCGAAATCCTCTGGAGCCCGAACGGTCTGGTCCTGATACGGCGTCTCATCGGTGACGAATCCGCGGATGGTAATCCCGCCCGGGGAGGTCTGCCCGGCGATAGTCACGTCACCGTTGGTCAGATGGATCTGGGTGTCGATCAGCCCACTGACCTTGAACAGGATGTAGCGCGCGCCGGGTTGATCGATGGCCCACTGCAGCGACCCCGGCCCGGCGGCGTTGAGATTGGTGACGTAGATGACGCTGCCGTCGCGTCCGCCGGTGGCAGCGGCGCCGAACCCCTCGGCACCGGGGAACGCCGCCAGCGCGACCGATGCGTCGGGGGTCGGGCTGACGGCCACCGTCACCAAGGTGCCTGCGGTGCCGCTGCGGCCGTCGATGACGGTCACGGTGAAGGAGTCGGCCCGGTCCGTCGGCGTCGCACCCGGCGCCGCCGCGGTGTTCCGCGCGGCAACAGTCGGCGTGTAGGTAAACGCACCGGTGCTCGCGTTGATACCGATCGCGCCCTTCGCCGTCGACGCCGGGGCGCTGTAGGTCAACACGTCACCGTCGGCGTCGGTAGCGCTGACACTTCCCGTCACCACCCCGGTCACCGCATTCGGCGTACCCACCACCGGGGCAGACAACACCGGCGCACGATTGGGTGGGGTGAAGGGCGCGACGATCACCGCGACCGGACTGCTGGAGGAATCCCCGCGGCTGCCGAGCAGCCCGAAGGAGAGCAGATTAATCAACCCGGCTAGGCCGTGGATCGCGAAGCCGCTGGGCGCGTCGCTGACGGTGACCCGGAAGGAGTCGGTGACCCCGGCCGCCACCGCCGCGTCCGGCGTGTAAGTCCAGTTGCCGTCGGGGCTGACCGCCGCGACGCCGTGGGTGGGACCCTCGGTGATGGTGTAGCTGAGCCTGGGGCTGTCGGGGTCAACGGCATTGAGGAGACCGGTGACCACACCGGCGGGGTCCTGGGCGGTTTGGGTCGGGCGCAATTGCGGCGTCTGGTTATTGAAGAAGGCCGCCACACCCCGAAAGAGCGAACTGATGGGATCAGTGGCGACGGCCTGGGCGGAAAGTGGTTGCGGAACAGCTGATTTGGCAGCCACGATGGCGGCGCTATTCTCTCGGCGCGCAGGGGCCGGTGGCACCACCTCGACCGGCGGTGCCGTCGCGTCGCCGATCTCGGGAAGACGCGCCGCGGCCGGGGCCGGTTCGGGCCGGGAGGGCCGCACTGGTCGCGACGTCACCCGGGCAGTCGGGGCGTAGACGGGCCTCGCCGACGCGCCCCGTGCACCGGGGTCGCGGTTGCCGCGCGCTCGGCCGGCGTCCCGTGTTTGGGTCGGCCGTTCCATCGCCGACGAGGCGTCGGGGGTGACCGGGTCGGCGGCGGCCGTTCCCGTGCCGCCCGCCATGACGGCCAGAGAAATTCCCAGGGTCGCGGCCAGGGGGCCGACACGGCCCACGAACGCTCCGGCTTTGATCAGGTTTGACTCGGCGTTCATTGAATCCCCCGATTTGCGGACCCGCGGGGGGAACCGTTCTACTGACTGTCCGCTGCAACCCCGCGCGTGTCAATCCCTTACCGCCGATGAGGTGACGAAAGTCCCCAACCCAGGGCTACAGTCACGTTCGTGAAAGCTGTCAAACAGATGTGCCTCGGAGTTGCTATGGCCGGAATCGTCGCCGGCGCAGGATCGGCGGTCGCGACCGCGGTCGCCTCGGCAGATCCCGCCGCGTCCGACTCGACCCAATCAGCCGACGCGACTGAGAACCGCGCACCGGCAAGTACCCGGACCCGCGGTCAGGTCAGCCGCCCGGCGGCCGCCCAGGCCACAAAGAATTCCGATCGCCGCGGGGCGTCGGTCGGCAGCACGCCGTCGGCTTCGGAAAGTTCGGCGCCCGGCAGCGCAGCTCCGGCCCGGACGCAAGCCAGCACGCCGCAGCGCAGGCGCACCGTTTCTCTGCCGGACCGTACGCCGGCCCCGCCCCCGGACGCGATCTCCGCACCTGCCCGTGATGCGGCCTCCGCGCCTGGGGTCACCACCACCACCCCACCGCCGGCGGTGCGGCCGATCGTGACCGCGGCCGCACCCGGTGCCCTCCTTCCGGCGACTCCGGCGCCGGCACCAGTTCCGGTGCCAGTCCTTCCGGTGCCGGCCGCCCCGGTCGCGCCGGCCAGTGCGGTGACCGTCAGCTCGTCGGTGTCCGGTAGCCGTAGTCGCAGCGCCAGTGCGGTCGCCTCCCAGATCGGGGATCCGCCGCCGACGCACGTGCTCTTGATCGGCACCGACGGCACAAACCTGGACAAGGTGCTGGCCGACCCTGCCAACGTCGGATTCTTCGATCTCATGGCTGAGAGTGTCACCGGCGCCACCAGCATCGTCGGGCACACCACGATCTCGGGTCCGTCGTGGACAACGATCCTGACCGGCGTGTGGGACAACAAGAGTGGCGTGATCAACAACATCTTCAACCCGGCGCCGTATGACGCCTGGCCGACGGTGTTCAACCTGCTCGAGGCACACAACCCGGACATCGATACGGCCGTGATCGCCGACTGGAAGTACATCAACGACATCGGGGCCGCCGGCGCCTACCCCGTTGCGGCCGATGACAACGTCTTCGTGCCCTTCGACACGAGTTGGGAAGACACCGACGATGACGTGACAACCGCGACCATCGCGCGGATCAACGCGACCCAGGCGGCCGACTCGTCCTTCATCTTCTCCTATCAGGTTGCCGTTGATGAGGCCGGACACGCGTACGGCGGCGGATCGCCGGAATATGCCGCCGCCATCGTCAACACCAGTGAGAACATCGCCGCGATCATGGCCGCCGTCGATGCCTGGGAGACCGCCAATCCCGGTGAGGAGTGGACGGTGATCGTCACCACCGACCACGGCCACCAGCAGTCGGTGGGCTTCGGTCACGGCTTCCAATCGCCCAACGAGACATCGTCGTTCGTCATGTTCGACCTCGAAGGTGATAGCGCCAACGACGGCAAGCAGAATCTGGGGTACTCGAACGCCGACATCACACCCACGATCGTGGGCCTATTCGGGGCGCCACCGCGATCGGACTTCGACGGGGTGTCGCTGGCGACCAAGACCGACAGCATCGTCGATCCGGCCGATCTCAGCCAGGCACTGAACGACGCAATCAACACGTTCGGCTACCCGAACATCGGCACCGATATCGCACTCGGCATTCGGACCATCTTTGGATCCATCCCGTACTTCCTGGACGGCTTCGTGACCACGATCACCGGCCAATTGCAGAGCATCGTCGAACAGGACATCTTCCTGGTCAGTGCGCTGGCTGGCGCAGCCGAATTCCTGGTCCAGA
>CAMDFY010000264.1 GCA_945897705.1 Bifidobacterium breve
CGCCGCAAAAGGAGGAACTGTCCGAGGAGATCGCCGCATTACCCGGACACGGAGCCATTCTCTGTGTGGGGATGTCTATCAACTTCAGCGCCGGCGTAGTGAATCGAGCACCCAGATTGATTCAATCCATGGGCCTTGAGTGGCTATACCGAGCTGCGAGTGAGCCCCGGCGGCTGCTCGGACGATACATCAAAGATGCCGCTGCGCTGCCCACTCTGGCGAAGCTGAACCCGAGATATCACGGCCGATGAACACACCCCAGCACGCTCCGAAACGGGCTCTATTCGTTACGACGACGGAAACGCCCTACGGCGCAGAGCAATCACTACGAACGCTGTTGGAAGCAGCACCACTGGGATGGTCGTGTTCGTTACTCGCGTGTTCCCAAAAGGTTGCGGACTTGTGTGGGCCATTCGCCGAGGAAACTCGACTGATAGGTGCCCATTCCGGCAAACTGAGCACGTTGGCAGCATTTGGCCGCGAGATCATCAAGCTACGCCGCGACTACGACGTGATAGTGCTGTTCAGCTTGAAACTTCTCCCGATTACGTTGACAGCCCGAGCGCGCGGTCGAGCGGCCCGAATCGTCGCGGACATTCACGATGCGCCGGTCGGCATGGACCGGAGACTGTCTCGCTTCTTCTTGCGATTCGCGGATGGAACCATTGCCATAAGTCAATTCGTGGTTGAGCATTTGGGTATTCATGCGGCGGTGATCGTTCCCCGCCCGATCGCCGACAACGCTGACGGCACATCGCTGATCTGCACGGAGACCCCTCAAACCGTGACCCTCGGATTGATTGGCCGACTAGATCCGGAGAAACGCATTGAAGTTGCTATCGACGCGATGCGTTTATTGCCACCACGATTTGTCCTTCGGATCTACGGTGATCCGTGTGTTTACGCTGGCCAGGAATACGCGCAGGCTCTCAAATCTCGTGCAGCCTACTCAGGACTGATTGACTTTTGTGGCTATGCGCCGGCCGATCAGATCTATGACGAAGTTGACGGCGTAATCGTGTGCAACGAACGGGAGCCTTCGGGAAGAACAGTCGGTGAAGCAATGCTGCGATCTAAGGTGGTTTTTGCCCCGGATAGCGGTGGGGCCTTGGAATATTTTGACGACTCAGTGTCAGGTTTTCGATACCGCGCGCGCGACCCGGATAGCCTGGCTTCCGTAATCGACACTGCATATCAACATGGCCGTGACTTGACGCACCTCCGAAACAGCGCCCGTGAGAAGATCATCGAAGAACGATCGCCCCGGATAGTCGCGGAGCAATATTTCGGCTCTCTGGAACGTATCGCCGAGGGAAGCCAAGCAACTGGAGCCACTACCTAACTTTCCGGAGATCGCGATTACTCTGGACATTTGAACCACAGGCAATTGGGGAAGCAAGTGCACAAGAAAAGAACCGCATTAGTAAGCGGAATCACCGGGCAGGACGGCGGGCACTTGGCGCCACTGCTGCATGAAAAAGGATACGAGGTTTTCGGAATCATCCGGGGGCAGAGTAACCAGAAGAAGGAACGCCTGCTTGAGGAATTCCCTTTCGTCAATCTGATCGAGGCCGATCTCCTTGATCCGTCGTCGATCATCCGTGCGGTCGATCAGGCCGATCCTGATGAGTTCTACAACCTGGCCGCTATCAGCCACGTCGGATACTCGTTCAAGAATCCGAGCCTGACCTTAGACACCACCGGACGCGGCGTCCTGAACTGCCTGGAAGCAATTCGCATGACCGGCAGGTCTGACAAGACACGGTTCTACCAGGCATCCACCTCTGAGATGTATGGCGGACTCGACTACAACCGGCCCGGTCTGGGGTACGACGAAAACTCGCTGTTCCATCCGCGAAGCCCGTACGGGGCCGCCAAGCTCTACGGTCACTGGATCGCGAAAAACTATCGCGAGAGCTACGGGATCTATGTTTCCTGCGGCATCTTGTTTAACCATGAGGGTGAGCGACGCGGGATCGAATTTGTCACGCGAAAGATCACCCACGCTGTCGCCCGTATCCATCTTGGATTGCAGGACAGTCTCGAATTGGGAAGTCTCTGGCCAAAACGTGACTGGGGGTATGCAGGCGATTACGTTCGTGGGATGTGGCAGATGTTGCAGCATCACGAGTCAGACGATTTCGTTCTGGCAACCGGCCAAGCCCATTCGATTGAACAGTTCTTGGACCTCGCATTCCGCGAGGTCGGCTTTACCGATTGGGCCCCGTATGTCAAGCAAAGCGAAGCGTTTATACGGCCGGCTGAAGTCGACATCTTGCTGGGCAACCCCGCAAAAGCCGAAGCACTGCTCGGTTGGCGGCGCGAGGTAGATTTTCCCGGACTAGTGCGACTAATGGTCCAGCACGACATCGCTCAACTGCGGGAGCGCCCGACAGTGCAACCCGGGCCATGACGTTTGTAGAACCCGGAGGCTGCGTCGCAGTTACGGGAGCGACCGGGTTTGTGGGCCAGACGCTCGTCGAGCATCTTGTCGCATCCGGGTTTGAAGTTATAGGAATCTCTGAGCACCCAGAGCCTCCGCCACGCATCAGTCGGTTGCTACGGCAGTACATCTGCGCGGACCTGACTCGCGGCTGGCCGGACATGAGGCCTGTCCATGGACTGGTCCACTTGGCCGGACTGGCCGCTGTCCAACCGTCCTTCGGCCGCCCCCAAGATTACTTGAACATCAACAGTTCGATAGTCACCCATTTGTTCGAACATGCTCTACGGGCCGGTTGGGCTGGCCGCGCGCTCATTGTCAGTTCCGGCGCCGTCTACGGCAGCGTGACGGCAAGCGATCAGCTGGGTTTCGTCGAAAATTCACCAACAGCAGCGACATCGCCCTACGTAGTCTCAAAACTGCTAGTTGAAATCCAGGCTGAATACTACGGGCGGCAAGGGATCGACGCCATGGTTGTTAGGCCTTTCAACCACATTGGGCCCGGGCAGGGCCTAGGATTCATCATTCCTGATCTGAAAGCCAAAGTTGTTGATTGGCAACCAGGTACAGCCATCACGGTCGGCAACCTTGATTCTTCTAGAGACTATACCGATGTACGCGACATCGTCCGCGCCTACAGGCTACTCCTTGAGAAGTGCGATCCCCGCCACAGAACCTACAACGTTTGTAGCGGCTCAGCCCACTCTGGGCACGAGGTGCTTGAGGCCGTATGTACGGTGCTACGCCGTCCGATTCCACCAACCAACGCGGTCGCCGATCGGGCAATTGACCCGCACGTGATAACGGGTAATGCGCAGCGACTCAGACTCGAAACCGGTTGGGAGCCAACAATTACTCTGCAACAATCGATCAGAGATTTCGTCAACTACGAGCGCGCCCGTTCAGAATCACCCTGTCAGGACCTACCCATTCCGCGGTAGAACCAGCCTGAACTCCTCCACTTCGCGCGGTCAAGGCAGTTCCGGCCGTCAACGATTTGGCGACGACGAACGACCAGGTCGAGGTCCTTTGGCTCGAGCCGCCGGAACTCCTCCCACTCAGTGAGTACGAGCGTGACATCCGCTCCCTCGCAAGCATCTCTCGCACTGTTTGCATAACCCAATGTCGGGAAAAGCCGTCGGCAGTTGTCAAGCGCCTTGGGGTCATAAACGGTGACTGAGGCACCCTGCAACTGAACCCGGCCGGCAATATCGAGGGCGGGGGAATCGCGGATGTCGTCTGAGTCGGGCTTGAACGCAGCACCGAGAACCGCGACATTGGTACCGATAAGCGATCCGCCCACAACCTCCTTCGTCATCTCGACCATTCGGGTACGGCGCCTTGAATTGATGTTGTCGACCTCACCCAGCAAGGTGAGAACCTGATTCGCACCTAGTTCGCCGGCACGGGCCATAAATGCTCGGATGTCCTTCGGTAAGCAACCACCACCGAATCCGATGCCCGCGTTGAGAAATCGTCGACCGATCCTGGCGTCGTAGCCGATGGCGTCGGCGAGTTCCGAAACATCTGCGTCCGCAGCCTCGCACACGTCCGCCATGGCATTGATGAACGAGATCTTAGTGGCAAGAAAGGCATTCGCCGCGGTCTTGACCAGTTCCGACGTCTCGAGACTGGTGACGAGAAATGGAACGCCCTCGTTGACGATGGTGCGGTACATCTCCCGAGCGACTGCTTCAGCTCGACCAGGACGTACGGGATCAACACCGAGCACAATACGGTCTGGATGCAGAGTGTCCTGCACGGCGAACCCTTCACGAAGGAACTCGGGATTCCAGGCGACCTCGACGGCGTCGCCAGCCGGGGCGATGTGTCGCACAAGTTCACTCAACCGTGCAGCCGTACCTACCGGAACGGTCGACTTTCCGTAGATCACGGCCGGTTTGGTCAGTAATGGCGCCAGTGCGGTGACGACCGAATCGACGTAGGTGAGATCAGCCGCGAACTCGCCCCTCTTCTGCGGTGTCGCCACTGCAATGAAATGGATGTCGGCAAAGCCTGCGGCTTCTTGGTAGTTGGATGTGAACCGGAGACGACCCGCGTCAACATTCACCCTCAGCACCTCGTCCAAGCCCGGCTCAAAGAAGGGAGCTTCGCCGGAAGACAGTTTTGCGAGCTTGTCTGCATCAACGTCCACGCCGATTACCTCGTGCCCCAAATCGGCCATGCATGCGGCATGTGTCGCACCAAGGTATCCGGTTCCAAAAACTGCAATACGACAGCCCATTGCACTTCTCCCGTGCGCACTTCGATTGGAAACCTATGCAAAACCACCATACCCAGTGAATAGGGCCGCACCGCGCCCTGGCACTGGATAACGCGAAGACTCGCGCGGAAACCACATATCGCGTATGCGAACGGATTGCCCGTTTATCGGTCGTGAGACAATCAGTTCCATAATTGAGGTGAGATCGCGACATGCGCTCCGGACGGATACTTGAAGCGGATTCCGTGAAGAAAACGGCATGAGGAGGCAGTCCTGCACGTCCTGTTCGTCTGCACAGGCAATATCTGTCGCTCCCCTATCGGAGAGCGACTCGCCGCCTCCTTCGCCGCCCAACGTGGAATTGGGGACTTCACAGCGTCCAGCGCTGGGACCCGTGCGGTGATCGGGCACCCGATTCACCGGGATGCGGCAATGGTCCTTCGACAGTTGGGCGGTGATGCGTCCGATTTCGCTGCACGACATCTCACGTCAAAAATCGCCACAGCGGCTGATCTGATCATCACCATGACGAGCGAGCATCGCGACGTTGTTCTGGAAGCAGCTCCGCGACAGATCAAACGAACTTTCAAGCTGACTGAAGTTTCCCGGCTGGCGTCGATGGACGATGCAGAAACCCTCGGGGACCTCGCCGCACTACGGCCGCACCTCTGCGCAAACGACCGGTCGGATGTTATCGACCCCATCGGTCAGAGCCCGGACGTTTTCGCAGCCGTCGGTCAGCAAATCGCCGGCCTGTTACCGCCGATCA
>CAMDFY010000265.1 GCA_945897705.1 Bifidobacterium breve
GTCATGGATTCATTGTGTCGCTACCGACCACCGCCATACCGGGCGGCATCCACTATCGTGAGGCGTCGCGCGCCGCCCTCGTATCCCAACTGGCAGAGGAAACGGATTCAAAACCCGTGCAGTGTGAGTTCGAATCTCACCGAGGGCACTTAGTGGGCTATGAGTGCTGATTATGGGCGATTCCGCCATGAAGTGGTGGTCATTGTCTGTTCACGCCAGCATTCGCGCTGCAGCATTAGACCGACAGATCGTCGCGGGGCCCTGGGCGCCGATTAGGATTCCCGTCATGACCCTGGGGGCGGGCGAAGTTTTCGCCGGGTACACCATTGTTCGGATGCTGGGCTCTGGCGGCATGGGTGAGGTGTATCTGGCTCAGCACCCACGCCTCCCCCGCCAGGAAGCCCTCAAACTGCTCCGCCCGGAGATATCCACCGACACCACGTTTCGTGCTCGGTTCATCCGCGAAGCCGACTCGATCGCCGCGCTGGATCATCCCAACATCGTGACCGTCTACGACCGCGGTGATGCCGACGGGACGCTGTGGATCGCCACCCAGTTCATCAACGGCACCGACGCCGCGCAACTGATGAAAAACCGCTACCCGGCCGGCATGCCCGTCGAAGAAGCTCTCGCCATCACCACCGCCATCGCCGAGGCCTTGGACTACGCCCATGGCTGGGGACTGGTCCACCGCGACGTCAAGCCTGCGAATATTCTTCTTTCCCAACCCGATCACGACGGTGACCGGCGAATCTTCCTAGCCGACTTCGGGATCGCCCGCACCTTAGATGACGCGGCAGGTTTGACAGCAACAAATTTCACCGTCGGCACATTCGCCTACGCCGCCCCCGAGCAGCTCATGGGGGAAGAAATCGACGGCCGCGCCGACCAGTATGCGCTGGCTGCGACGACCTATCACCTGCTGAGTGGGGTCCCCGTCTTCCCCACCTCCAACCCCATCGTCGCGATGAACCACCACCTCAACTCCCCGCCGCCACCTCTGAGTAAGACCCGCCCCGATCTGGCTATCCTGGATCCGATACTGGCCAGGGCCCTGGCAAAGAACCCAGCGGACCGCTATTCGCGGTGCAGTGAATTCGCCCGCGCACTAACGGTGCGCGACATCCCTCCCCGGACGGAATCGACCTCGGTCGGCCCGACGGTGCAGGCCCCGACCCTGACGCCCGAACCGCCCCCGCAACCCGCACCGCCGACGAAGTCCCCACCATCGGCGAACAAGCAGGTGTCCAAAGCGATGTGGGTGGCCACCGCCGCAGTCGGGGTCGCCCTAGCCGCCCTGGCCCTGGGCTGGACCCAACGGCAACCCCCAACCATCCCGGCACAATCAGCACCGTCAACGACCACATCGGTGGCGGCGAGCCCGGTCCCGCCGCCTTCAACGTCGACGCAGACGGTCACTAAGACGGTCCTTCCTCCGTCGCGCTCTATGACAACGTCAGTCGAAACCACTCCTCAGGTCCGAGCCGCAGTGTGGGCAGGAACGATCACGGGAACCTGCGATGAGGGCGGAAGTTGTGGGGTCCAGCAGCGCAACGCGCCCCGTAACGCGGCACCGGCGATCACTTCTCAACCGCTTCTGGACGGCTCGCGGGTCGGCATCCTCTGCCAAACTATCGGTGACACCCGCCAAAACGCTGGCTACGGCTTCAGCGATCTCTGGTACCAAATCTCCAACGGGGCCTACATTCCCGCGGTCTATGTGAACACCGCAACCGAGGAATTGCCTCAGTGCTAGAAGCAGCTTTGTGATGCGCCTCCGAGACGTCGCAGCGACCGTCCTCGCCGCAGCCGCTTGCACCGTGGCATGTACACCACAAACGTCTGATTCGCCAGATCCAGCGCTACCAACATCCGGTTCAACCGCTCTCAAACTGCCTACCCAGTCGGCCACCGCACCAGGTACCTATTCCGCCGGAGCCGGAGCCGGCGCCGGCGCCGATTCGGCCTGGCAATCTGCGGGTACGTCCGTCCTGGGCCGGCCCATCCGCATGCAGACCCTAGGCAACGGACCGCGACAAGTGCTTTTCGTCGGCGGTATTCACGGCGATGAAGCGGAGGGCAGTTACACCACTGCCGAACTTCCCGAGGCCTTCACCCGCGCTGGCCTAAGCGATCGGGCGACGTTGACGATCATCGAGGACGCCAACCCGGACGGTCGAGCCGCAAAAACCCGCGGCAACGCCAACGGCGTCGATGTCAATCGGAACTTCCCTGCACCCAATTTCGATCCCACCGAACCCGCTAACGGCGGAACCCCGCTGAGCCAGCCCGAATCACGCGCCGTCTATAAACTCATCGAGGAGACCAACCCCGACCTGATCGTCGTCATGCACTCCTGGCAGGACAAGCAGTTCATCAACTACGACGGACCGGCCCGCGACATCGCCGAGCGGTTCGCCGCCACCAGTGGCCTCCCGCTGACCGCATCAAATGAGTTTGCACCCACTCCAGGGTCACTCGGCTCTTACGCAGGCCGGGATCGGAAACGGCCCCTACTGACAATCGAATTCCGCAAGGGGTCAGACCCCAAGTCCGACTGGGAACAAATAGAAGGCGCCCTGCTCCAAGCGATCAGCGGCTGACCGAAAACCGAAATCCGGTGTAAATTTCGGCGTTTGATCGCGGGTCTCCGGCGTAGTTGATCTGGTCCGTGCATCTGACAGCCTGGGCAGGGGCTGAAAGAAGCACTGCCACTAGTGGAACGGTCGCCCCCGTCAACACAGCCACGACCACAGTCGACATATTCATGGTGGAAAGACTCGCAGATGGGCCGTCGGATCGCTGCGAAACTGCAACCCGCGTCACTGGCTGTCGCGGCGCGCTGTTGGCCGGTGGGGCTTGACCAAAGGGCGGGGTATCACCGCGACACGCGCAGCAATCGACGCCCCACCTCCGCCAAAGTCGTTCATCGACGGCAACAATTGACCAATGAAGAAGAACGGGTCGATGCGCCGTCGGGCGGCGCTGACCGTTCTTACGGCGCTGGCAATTGCCGCCCTAGTACTGACAGGAGGCCTCGCGATTGGGCGCTATGTCGCACAACGATCAGATTCCTCGTCCCCCGCGCCCAACCGCTCCGAAGCCGCACCGCCGGAGACGATCAAAACGCGGACCCAAGTGCCGCCCAGTAGGTACATGCAGCTTTTCGATGATTTCGGGAAGCTCCTACCCACACTGAACGCTGACGTGGGCATAGCCATCGGCGCCGTTGGCCTGGGCGAAGATCCGCTTGTATTCGGAGAGTGGGGTATCGGACCAGCATGGTCGACTATTAAGGTGCCTCTCGCATTAGCGACTCTGCGCAACTCGGAGGCCAGCGAAGCAAGCCCTGAGATGATCGCCGCGATCACGAAATCGGATAACACCGCCGCGGAAGCGCTTTGGCAGGGACTCGGCGACCCTCAAACCGCAGCACAAAAGGTTCAGGCAGTACTGCGTGAAACCGGCGACCAGACCGTTGTCGAGTCCCGAAAAATCCGACCGGAGTACTCAGCGTTCGGGCAGACGAACTGGTCGCTTACCGAGCAGGTGCGATTCCTCTCGGTCGCCGCCTGCGAGAGTCGAAATGAGCCGATCTTTGCACTGATGGGCCAGATCAGCGATGACCAACGGTGGGGCATTGGGAAGGTCCCAGAAACTCGGTTCAAGGGCGGCTGGGGGCCCTCACCGGAGGGTGCGTATTTAGTGCGGCAAATGGGCATCGTTTCCACGCCCTCCGGTAAGGCCGTGGTCGCTCTCGCTGCCGAACCTAATTCAGGTGAATTCGCTGATGGCATGGCCGCACTAACGACGTTGGCTGACTGGATCGCAAGTCGCCTAGTGGACATCCCCGCTGGTTCATGCGGGAACGGTGACCGCTAGGACAGGTAGACCACGGCGTCATTTCCACCTGTGCACGTCACGATGCGGCTGCCGGTGCAGTCCATCACATACCTGCGTCCGGTAACAGGACTCACCGCTTGGATAGTCACCATGCTGTTGCGGACCGACTGTTCGGTGTAGGCGCGGCGCACCTGCTCTGCGAATGGGCAGGACGTCATGCTCGTGCCGATATACGAATTGGGGAACTCTCTGTCCGAGTAGGCCGAAGGACATATGCGCGCATTCGCGGGCAGCGACTCTGCAGGAACCCGCGTTGGCGATGGCGCCCGTGGTGTCGGTGAAGGAATGTTTGTAGGCGCTGGGTAGCTTGACGCCACGCCGCCCTCCTGCCGGGTCGAATCCGAATTTGCCAGCATTCCGATCACCACCCCTGCAGCACCAAGCAGTAGTGCAGCAGCTACGGCGATCACCACGGGCAATACCCAACTCGGCTGGCCACGGCTCGGTTGGGCATAGACGTAAGGGCCAGTAGATGGCAGAACCGGCCCACTCAAGGTTGGCTGAGGGCCGGTGGGCAACACCTGAGGAAACGGCCCCGTTTCCAGTTGGCTTTCACCTTGCAACGCTCTGCCTGCGGCCCGCGCCAATGCGCCGGCGCTACCGTAACGATCGTCAGGATTTTTGGCCATGCCACGCGCGACCACCGCGTCGAACGCGGGACCTAAAACGGAATTCAACAGACTTGGCTGGGGAGGCTGAGTCGTCAAATGTGCGCGCATCAACCCCTCGATACTCGTCGCTACAAATGGAGGCTTGCCGGTGAGGCTTTCATGAAGCACACACGCCAATGAGTAGATATCAACCGCTGGGCCGGAGTCCTGATCACTGAATCTTTCAGGTGCCATGTACTGAAACGTTCCGTTGAGACTGCCCGCCATCGTGAGCCTTGTTTCGCCCCGCGCCTCAGCTATGCCGAAGTCAAGTAGATATGCGAAACCCTGCGAAGTCACAATGATGTTTTGCGGCTTGATATCACGGTGGATCAAACCCTGGGCATGGGCCGCGTCGAGTGCAGAAGCAATTTGCGCAATGATATGAACTGCGCGGTCGGTCTGCACTGGTCCCTTCTGTAACAGCTGGTGCAGCGTCTCGCCGTCAACCATTCGCATGTCAATGAAGAGGTTTCCGTCGATTTCGCCCCAGTCATGGATCGGGATTACATGGGGCTCCTGCAGTTTCGCAGCAGCCCTGGACTCACGCTTGAACCGCTCACGGAACCGCGCGTCTTGGGAATACTGCTCGGCCAGCACTTTTAGCGCAACAGTTCGGCCCTTGTCGGTGTCGTATGCCTCATAAACTGAACCTTGGCCACCCTCGCCCACAAGACTGACTAATTTGTATTTGCCGAACATCGTCCCAACCCGTGGCTGCAATTTCCTACCCGTCCTCCCACTTGACATATGTAGTATCCACAAACTCGGTCCTCGCAGACTGAAAATTGCTACACCCCAATAGACCGTGGTTCATCCGTGGATAACGGCAACACCCAGTCGGGCTTGTACTGAGCCCTGAGAGGGCACCGAGGCTCCCGCGCGTGGCGATACTCGTCCCATCTGAACGCGCCGCCAGAGCCCCAAACCGATGGGAGTCATCAGTCAACGCGGCGGGAACCCGAGCGACGGTAAGCGTTGGTAACGCCATTTTCTCTTCCGGTGCGACCTACTCCGATACGATCGGCCGGTGTCGCTAGGGTTGGGCGAGGAGTTTGCTGGCTTTACGATCGTCGGCCGGCTTGGCGCTGGCGGTATGGGCGAGGTATATCTCGCCCAGCATCCCCGCCTGCCGCGCCGCGACGCACTGAAGGTGCTCAGCGCCAAGACACCCGCGGACCCCAGCTACCGGGAGCGGTTCCTGCGCGAGGCGGATGCAGCCGCAAAGTTGTGGCATCCCCACATCGTCGGGGTTCACGACCGAGGCGAATACGACGGCCGGCTGTGGATCTCGATGGATTTCGTCGATGGTGAAGATGCAAGTAGCCTTTTGAGTCGGAGATACCCCGCAGGCATGCCTGCGGAACTGGCGGTCGCGATAGTTACCGCAGTGGGCTCGGCCTTGGATTACGCCCACGGGCGGGGTCTGCTGCACCGCGACGTGAAGCCGGCCAACATCATGCTCGCCAACGTCGACGATCTGACTGAGCGCCGAATCATGTTGACCGACTTCGGGATCGCCCGCGAGATTGAGGATGTCACCGGCCTGACGAAGACGGACATGACCGTGGGTACCTTCGCCTACTGCGCGCCGGAGCAGTTAATGGGCGGACACATCGACGGAAGAGCAGATCAGTATGCCCTGGCGGCGACTGCCTACCACCTACTCACCGGTTCCACGCTGTTCCCCCGGACGACTCCGGGCGCGGTGATCGGCGGCCATCTGAACGCTCAGTTGCCCCGAATTTCGGATTCGCGCCCTGACCTCGCCGCTCTTGACCCTGTCCTGGCTACGGCGCTGGCGAAGGAACCTGAGGGGCGCTTTTCGTCCTGCAGCGAGTTCGCGCGCGGCCTGGCAGAGCAGGCGGACCGCTGCGGCGCATCGGCAGCCAGCGAACCGACCGCACTTGCACCGGTCGCACCCGCTGCCGTAGTGACCCCGCCACGTCCCGTACCGACAGGACAG
>CAMDFY010000266.1 GCA_945897705.1 Bifidobacterium breve
CCGAGTGAACTCAGATTGCCTCGGCGGCCCGTTAGGCTACTGACTCGGCGAAACCGGATCGCAGAGGTCGCGCCCGCCTCCTTAGCTCAGTGGTAGAGCACTCGCCTTGTAAGCGAAAGGTCGTCAGTTCAATCCTGACAGGAGGCTCCATCAAGCGATTGAGTGAATGCCCAGTTCAAGACGGTTTTCACGCCATGTAATTCGACCCGGCCGAAGTCGATGGACGCATTTTGGACACAGCCTGATCCAACCGATCGGCTACTAGGTCCAAATCGTCTTCGAACAGATCGGCGTAGACGTCCAGGGTCATCGCGGCCGACTTGTGGCCCATCATCCGTTGGATCACCTTCGGGTTGGCGAGTTCCTTCACTGCCAGGGACGCCGCAGTGTGGCGAAGGTCGTGGGCAGTTACCCGCGGAAAAACCGGCGTCTTCGGCGCGCCGAACTCTTGGGTCTCCCTCGCCCGGGCCTCGTTTGCCGCCTTGATGCATCTGCTGACCGCGCCCGACAACCATGAGTCAATGGATGCCGGCGGGCCCATGTAGCCACCATCCCTGGAAGGCCAGAGGATGTCGCCGTGACCCTTTCCGCGACACACCCTGGCCAGTTCGTCACCCACAAATCGGGGCATCGGAATATCCCTGAATTTGTGGCCCTTAAGCGTTCCGACTACCACTTTGGTTCCGACCATAACGGCGTTCTCTTGAAGCTTGATTCGCCGCTTCAGGAAGTCGATATGCCCCACCCGCAGCCCCGCTACTTCGCCCCACCGCGGGCCGCAGTAGCACAGCAGCAGAATCAAAGGGCCGTACTGCTTGGCCTCGGCAGCTAACGCGAAAACCTGCTCGTGAGTCAAGTAAATGTTGGCTTTCGCAGTGCGTTTCGGCAGTCTGATCCGCTGAGCGGGGTTGGCCAGGATTCGCCGGTCCTCTACCGCGTCGTCCAGGATCATCTTCAGAACTCGGTGGACCGTTTCGATCGTGGATGCACCCAACCCGCCGTCCTCGCCGATCTTCCTACCGGTGGTCGGCTCGGTAGCAAGTGACGAGATCCAAGCTTGGACGTCAGTCTTCAGGATCGCGGTGATCGGGGTTCGCCCCCACCGCGGCTCAACGTGGATACGCCAAGCACTGTCATAAGACCGGAAGCCACTGGGTTTCATGTGGCCGCGGTGCCGCTTCAGCCATGCCGGGCCGAGTTCACCAACAGTGATCTTGCCAGCCGATGGAGACACGTAGGTGCCCGAGCGTTTGCCGACTTCAACCTCAGCCGCCCAGTCGTTCGCCTGACGCTTGCTCGCGAATCCTCGTTTCCGCGTCGTGCGGCGGTCCGGTGTGCGATACCGAACCTCGTATTTTGTTCCGCCAGTTGATGTTTGATACTCATGAATCGTCGCCACGACTGAGCTCCTCGCGTAGTTCCTGGATGAGAGTTCGAGAGATGTGCCCCCTCTTCTGCGGGCTCGCGTCAGCGCCCGCTCGGAGATCGCGTTCCTCTGAGAAAGACTGATGCCACAGTTGCCATGAGGCACCGATCAAGAGTTCCGGCGTGATCCCGAGGCGCTTCGTCACGCGTTGCTCATCGAGGCCCGATTGTCGACGGATCGCTTCGTATTCTTTGAGAGGTATCT
Organism: Bifidobacterium breve; assembly: GCA_945897705.1. Lineage (GTDB taxonomy): Bacteria > Actinomycetota > Actinomycetes > Mycobacteriales > Mycobacteriaceae > Mycobacterium > Mycobacterium aquicola. The sequence continues at coordinate 1,631 of CAMDFY010000266.1, forward strand.
CGCTATACCGCAATCGGTCGTCCAACCGCGCCGATCCGAAGTTGACCATCGCATTGATGAAAGCGGGGTCCCGCATCAATTCAGCGGTGCGACCCAGTTGGCTGGGTGGCAATCCTGGACCAAGCGGATTGGCGGGATCGTAGCCAACGTTCCACGGGCTCTTCCCGCGCAGAATGGCATCCAAGAGATCGCCTTGGGGATCAAGCCGATCGTTTATCACCACATATCCGTCGCTTCTCACCAAATCGGCCGGCACCACGACACCGCCGGTGGCCGTCGACAGCGCGTAGGAAACCGCCAAAAATGTCGACAACGCCGGGTTGTACTGCCCTCGCTCAAACTGGCCGACCTTACTTGCGGTCCAGCGCAGCCCGGCATCGCACGCATGCTTGGCAAGCGCATTCTGCGTGACGCCAGCATCGACGCGGATGCGCCTGCAGTTCTCACCAACGACCGCCGCCAGTGAAGTGGACTCTCGCGATATCTCGGGCACACCCACACGCTAGTCCGAATTCGAGCTACTTGACAAGAAGTCGTCCAAGCCTTCAAACTATTTGATATGTCCGAATCTAGACTACTTGAAAAGGAGGCCATGGAATGGCGCCGAACGAAGCGCGATCTGAACGCGATGCAGTGGCTACGCCCCACGAAGTCGCGGTGTTCCTCAAGCAGAGCCAGCACTCCCTCGCTCAAGACCGGTACCGCGGGACCGGCCCGAAGTTCATCAAACACGGCCGGAGAGTCCTCTACCGCTGGAGCGACGTATACGCGTACCTGGACGCCAACACCGTGCAGCGCACCGACGACGCGCGCAGCCTGCGATGAAACGAGTAGGTCCCTGCCTGTAGCCCGGGAAGGCCGTGGCCGCTGTCGTCCCGCCCAGTGTGGCGCGCGCCGCCGGATACGGGACAGGCCTAGCCGGGGGATCCGGGGCGGTTACCGCGACAAAAGACCGGCTACGCAACGGCAAGCTCCCCAAGCACCCCGTGCCCGCCGACGAGCGCGACGTCGAGGACACCCTGTCCGACGAGCCGGCCAACCCCTCCTCTGCCGCGTCGGTACTCCCGGCAGCGGGCACCGATCCCCCCGAAGCCGGTAGCGACCCGACTCCGGGACGATCCGGCTGACGGCGCCGGGCCCGTTGAGGTGCAGCGGCGCTGTCCGACTAAAAACGTCGGAGGTCGCCGATAGAATCGGATACCCGATCGGGCTTACGAGACGCCGGGCGAGATCGGGTGCTCCGGCCGGATCCGCGAGGCTCGGTCCCCTACCGAAAGGGCAAGTCCGACAGCGTCGACGATAGGAGGGGTCGGATGCGTTCTGAGACGTGGTTTACCGCCGACCTGCACATCGGGCACCGGCTTATCGCCGAGAAGAGAGGGTTCTCCGATCCTGTCGACCA
>CAMDFY010000267.1 GCA_945897705.1 Bifidobacterium breve
AGGTCGATCGTCGCGGCGATCCGGATGTCCGCGCACCCCGCGGTGTCGGCGCTGACCCAGTCGACGATGACGGGCAGATCGACCACGACGTCTCCGACCGGCCAGGGGTGGCGGGGTCCGCCGGCGGGGGTGATCCGGGAGGAAATCCCCGCTGGGCGGGGACGCGGCGACGGGTTCTGCCCGTGAGCCATCATCGAGCAACGACCTTTCCGCGACGGACTCGGCCACCGCCTGATCGGTAGCCGGTGGTGCGCACCGTTCACTCTAGGCCGCGGACCTTACACAGTCGGCAGTGAACCTTCCATAGTTGGGCGCGGTTTGCTGGCGGTGGCGCCCCGATAGGGCAACGTTCCGGGACATGAGTGTTATCCCTGTTGCTGCCGTGAGCGCCTTCCGTGTGTCCCCCGATCGGATTCGCAAATCCGCGGGGCGCAGAACCCTGCAGGTGGGTCGGGTTGGTGCGTTGGCGGTGGCTCTGGGTGTGGGTTCGGGTCTGGGTTCGCTGCCGATGGCGTTTGCCGATACGACTGGGTCGGCGGGGTCGAGTGGGTCGGGTTCGGCTGATTCCTCGTCGTCTTCGTCGTCTTCGTCGTCGTCGTCGTCGCGGAAGTCCTCGCCGGCTCGGGGTCCGCGCGCGGGCGGTCGTGGGTCCGCGGATGCCGGTTCGGTCGCCTCCGGGTCCGGTGCGGCGGAGTCCGCGGCCGGCGATGGCGCAGGCCCGCGTGCGCGTGCCCAGAGGCCAGTCGGCGCTGCGGACACCGGGGTGCCGCGCCGCAAGAACTCCGAGGGTGGCCCGGCCGCGGCGGACACCACCCCCTCGGATGCAGCGCCCTCCCCGTCGGATGCCATCGCCACTGAATCCAGCGGCGCCCCGGCATCGATCCCCGGTCCGTCGGCGGGTAGCGGTTCCGGTGTCCCGGCCGGTGAGGTGTCCCCGATTTCGGCTCCCGCTGCGGTGGTGGAGTCGGTGGTTGCCCCGGTCCCGGCGGCGGCCGTTGACGAGGTCCCCGTGGATGTTCCGGTGATCACCGCGACCCCGCGCGGGTCGGTGAACTCGATCGGCTCGGCTCTGTTGTCGTGGCTGGGTTCGGGCTCCGGTGATTCGCCGGCGGCGGCGCCGTTGGCGTGGGCGGCGTTGGCGGCGGCGCGCCGTGAGCTGGGGTCCGGTTCCGGTTCGGGTGCGGCGAAGGCGGCGGCGGCGACCACGTCCAGTGGTGAGCCGGCGGATCCGGCGGTGTCGCTGATCGGGCCGGCGGCCTCGGCGTCGGCGGTGGTGTCTCCGGCGGCGTCGGCGATCGGCGGCTGGCAGCCGGGCAGCATTCTGCGGTTCTTCATCGGCAGCGGGACCGCGGACAACCCGAACGCGGGCATCCTGTTCGGCAACGGTTATTCGTATTCGGCGGCGACGTGCACCACGGCGCCGTGCAATGGCGGTAACGGTGGGCTGTTCGGTAACGGCGGCAATGGTTACGGCGGGGGTAACGGCGGGTCGGCGGGCTGGTTCGGCAACGGCGGTAACGGTGGGGCGGGGATCAACGGCGGGGCCGGCGGTAACGGTGGTACCGGCGGGCTGTTCCTGGGCAACGGCGGCAATGGCGGTGCCGGCGCGGAGGCGATCACTGCCGGGGCGACCGGTGGCGCCGGCGGCGCGGGCGGCAACACCGGGTTTTTGTCGGTGTTCTCCGGCGCCGGAACCGGCGGTGCCGGCGGGGCAGGTAACGGCAGCGACGGCGGTGATGGTGGTGCCGGTGGCCGGTCGTGGTTGTTCAACAGCCGCGGCGGTGCCGGTGGTGCCGGCGGTGACGCACGCGGCGGCGGTAACGGCGGTAACGGCGGTGACGCGGGTGCTGCGGGTGCGGTGGCGTTGTTCAGCAAGGGCGCGGCCGGCGGCGATGGTGGGCGTTCTCGAGGGGCGGGTTTTGTCGGCGGTAACGGGGGTGCCGGCGGGGATTCGGCGTTGCTGGCGGTGTGGGGCCGCGGCGGTGACGGCGGCGCCGGTGGTGATGGTGGCGGCAAGGCCGGCGGTGGCGGCGGTAACGGTGGTGCCGGGGGCAGTGGCGCGTTGATCTCGGTGTTCGCCGTCGGCGGCGGCGGCGGTACCGGGGGCACCGGCGGCTCGACCGGCAAGGGCGGCAATGGTGGTGCCGGTGGTGGCGCGGGGTGGTTGTCGGTGTACAACGCCGGCGGTGACGGCGGGGCCGGCGGTACGAGTTCTGGTTCCGGTGCCGGTGGTAACGGTGGTGCTGCCGGGTCCAGCACGGTGGCCTCGCTGATCGGGCTCGGCGGCGATGGTGGTCTCGGTGGTGCCAGTACCACCGGTGCGGGCGGTAACGGCGGCACCGGCGGTGATTCCGGCTTCCTGACCCTGTGGGGTCTCGGTGGTAACGGCGCCGACGGCGGTAACGGCGCCAGCGGCGGTAACGGCGGGGCGGGCGGCCGGGGTGGTCTGGTTCTTGGTGGCGGTGGTGACGGCGGGGACGCCGGCACGGCCAGCTCGGGCCTGGGCGGCAATGGCGGTAACGGTGGTTCCACCGGTTTGTTGTCGGTGATCGGCAACGGCGGTAACGGCGGTAATGGTGGCGGCAGTGTCGGCGCTAACGGCCTCGATGGCCTGGCGCCGGGCAACGAGTTCAACCCCAACGGCACCGATGGCGGTGTCGGCGGTAACGGCGGCACGGGCGGTAACGGCGGCGAGGGCTCCTGGGTCCTGGGCCGCGGCGGTAACGGCGGTAACGGCGGATCGACGGCCGGCGGCAACGGCGGTAACGGCGCGCCCGGCGACCCCGGCGACCGGAACAATCCCGACGGTAAAGCCGGCGGTAACGGCGGAAACGCCGGCGCCAATGGCACCGGTGGCAGTGCCGGTCAGGCCGGTGGCGGCCGGATCCTGTTCCTCATCCCCAACAACGGCACCCCCGGCAGCGGCGGAAGCAGCACTGGCGGCGGTAACGGCGGCATGGGCGGCAAGGGCGGCGATGGCTACAACCAAGCCCCGGGTGCCTTCTCGGCTTTCCAGGGCGGTGAGGGCGGTGACGGCGGCCGGGGTGGTAACGCCACCACCGGTAAGGCCGGGGACGGCGGCGCCGGTGGCGCCGGGGGCTATGGCGCCAACGACGGCACCCTGGCGACGTTCGGTGGTGGTGGCGGCGGCGGCGGCATCGGCGGCGGCGGCGGCAACGCCACCACCGGAGTCGCAGGGAGCGGCGGCAAGGGCGGCAACGGCGGCAATGGTGGCCTGGGCTTCGACGCCGCTGCCGATAGCGCCTCTAAGGGCACCGGCGCCCCCGGTCTCAATAGCGGCAACGGTGGTGCGGGCGGCGCCGGTGGCCTGGGCGGCGTGGCAACCGATCAGGCCGGCACAGCCGGGGCGGGCGGTGCAGGCGGTGACGGCGGCAACGGCGGCAACGGCGGCAGCGGTGCCGACGGAGCCGGCGGGTCGATCGGCGTCGACGGAACGAACGGCGGCAGGGGCGCCCAGGGCGGCAACGCCGGCGCCGGCGGCGCGGGCGGCAACAGCGCCGGCGGTGCCGGTGGCAAGGGCGGCAACGCCGGTACGGCCGGCGTCGGTGGCAACGGCGGCAAGGGTGGCGCAGGCTACGACCCGAGCACCGATCCCACCCCGCCCGCACCGGGCACGTCCGGAACCAACGGCGGCTCCGGTGGCAGCGCCGGTAACGGCGGCGACGGCGCCGAAGGCGGCGCCGGCGGCAACTCAAACGTTGCCCTCGACGGCAACGACTCCGCCGGCGGTAACGGCGGCGTGGGCGGCGCAGCCGGCGCCGGCGGCAACGGCGGGGCCGGCAAGGCCGGCTCGGATTCCACCGCGGCTGGTGTGCCCGGTGGGGCCGGCGGTGCCGGCGGTGAGGGCGGCAATGCCGGTAGTGCCGGTGATGGTGGGGCCGGCGGTGCCGGCGGCGGTACCGCCGCGGCCGGGACGGATGGCAAGGGCGGCGCCGGCGGCAACGGCGGCAACGGCGGGACCGGCGGCACCGGCGGCCAGGGACGCAACGGTACGGCTTTGTCGCCGGCTGGCACCGACGGCGGCGCCGGAGGCGACGGCGGCGTCGCCGGTGAGGGAAGCGCCGGGGGCCTCGACGGCGGCACCGGAGGCGGTTTCGGCGCCGATGGCCGCGGCGGCAACGGCGGCA
>CAMDFY010000268.1 GCA_945897705.1 Bifidobacterium breve
GGAGCGGCGAAACTTCCGCCCGGCTCCACGCGGGCCGACGCACTGGAGGATCTCCTCAACTTCATCGTGGCTGGGATCTGCGGCTAGGCAGACCCGACCGGTGGGTTTCCTGCCCTAGGGTTGGCGGCTGTGAGCCTGGCACGTCGGGATGTGATCACCGCGGCCGCTGGTGTGGTTGTGGTGACCGCCGCGATCGCGCTGCCGCGTTGGAACGGCAAGGCGATGACGGTCGGCGGCGGCGGGACGGCTAATGCCGCACCGATCTTCGGCTGGTGGGACCCCCACGTCGGATGGGGAACGCCGGCGGCGGTTCTGATCGGGGTTGCCGCGATCGTCTGGGGTCCCGTCATTGCGCGCCGACTGTCGTGGCGCCGCCTGACCCTGGTGGTCTGGGTGACATCCGCAGTGTGGGCATTCAGTCTGTCGATGGTCGACGGCTGGCGGCGCGGGTTCGTCAACCGTCTCACCGACCCCAACGAATACCTCCACGAAGTGCCCACGGTCACCGACATCGGCGCCGCCGTCCGCGGGTTTTCCGGACGGATCCTGGATTACCAACCGGACTCCTGGGTCACCCACGTCTCCGGGCACCCGCCGGGGGCGCTGCTGAGTTTCGTCTGGCTCGACCGCATAGGACTCGGCGGCGGGGCATGGGCCGGCCTGCTGTGTCTGCTGGCGGGTGCCAGTGCGGCCACCGCGGTGATCGTGGCCGTCCGAGCGGTCTCCGGGGAGGCCACCGCACGCCTGGTCGCACCGTTCGTCTCGGTCGCGCCGACGGCCATCTGGATCGCGGTCTCGGCCGACGGCTACTTCGCCGGCGTGGCGACCTGGGGCATCGCCCTGCTGGCCCTGGCCGTCCGGCGGACGGTGCGGTACCCGGCCGCGGCCGCGGCGGCGGCCGGCCTGCTGCTCGGATGGACCGTCATGCTCAGTTACGGCCTGGTGCTGATGGCCCTGCCGGCCGCGGCCGTGCTGGCCTGCGCCCATGATCGGGCCAGCGCACGGCGCGCAGTAGTCGCCGCGGTGCCAACGGCACTGGCCGTGGTCGCGGTGTTCGCAGTCGCCGGGTTCTGGTGGTTCGACGGCTACCACCTCGTCCAGGCGCGGTACTGGCAGGGGATCGCCTCGGACCGTCCCTTCAGCTACTGGGCTTGGGCCAATTTTGCCGCTACCGTCTGCGCGGTCGGTCTAGGCAGCGTCGCCGGGGCGGGACGCGCGTTCAACCGCACGGCAGTGCGGCAGCGTTCCGGTCTACATCTACTGGTGTTGTCGGCGCTCGCGGCGATGGTGTTGGCTGATGTGTCGATGCTTTCCAAAGCGGAGACCGAGCGAATTTGGTTGCCGTTCGAAGTGTGGGTCACCGCCGCCGGCGCGCTACTTGCCGTTCGGTCGCAGCGATGGTGGCTTGGCCTCAACGTGGTCGGCGCGCTACTGCTCAACCATCTGCTTCTGACGAACTGGTAGCACCCGGTTCGCGATCAACACCAGCACGGTGACCCCCCAGACCATCGCGAGCGACACCCACAATCCCCGGTGGTAGTCGCGGTCCAACGCCGATGGATTGTCCGGTTGCAGACCAGGCTTGTCGTACACCGGGATCGCCAGCAGCAACACCACCGCGGTGCACAGCGCGGCGATCATCACCGGAGCCCACCAGGTCCTCGGCAGGATCCGCCGACCGACGAACCCCAGGGCCACGCACGCCGGGGCGAACACCGCGTCGTGCAACAGCACACCGACGCCCGCCCACACCGCGATGCCGAGGATCTCCTGGCGGGGGTGCCCGAAAACCAGGACGGCGCCGTAGATGCCGACGGCCATCCCGGCGGTGATCAGCAACCCCCGGATGGCGGTCACGCCGACACCACCTCGATCCGCGACAGCCATTTGGTCTGCAGTACGCCGGACCGCGACGGGGCGATCAGGCGGCACGGATAGCCGTGGTCGAGGTTGAGGGTCTCGCCGTTGATCTTCAGCGCGATCAGCGTCAGCGGGTCGCGGGCGTGCGGGGCGGGCAGGGTCGTACGCGAGTAGGGGCCGGGGCCCTCCAACGAGACCATCCGAACATCAGCGTCGGGCGATCCCCCTACCGCCTCGATCAATGTCGCCAACACGACGCCCGACCATTCCGCAGTAGCGCTCCAGCCCTCCACGCAGGCGATCGGCAGCTGTTGCGTGCTCTGGGGCATCGCCGCCAATTCGGCCAGGGTGAAGGTCTTCTGCGTGGCGCCATTGGCGACCGTGAGCCGGTAGTCCCCCGACTGCGCACTGTCGACTACGCCGGCCTCGCGTGCGGTTCGGTTGACGGGCATCCCCTGGGGCCCCTCTCCAGAGCGTGGCGCCAGCAGTGACGCCCTGCGCAGCCAGGGCACTGTCTGCCCGGCGGTGAGCACGGTCGCCACCGCCGCAGCGATTCCGGTGCCGACCAGGACGGTGCGCCGGGATGGGCCGGCGCGCAGTTCGCCGGTTGGTATCTCCTCAAGTGGCTCACCCAGCGCCCTGCGGATCACCGGCAGTTTCACCCCGATGTGAACCAGCACGGCGCCGGCAGCCACGTAAGCCATCGCGTAGTGGCCGGTGGTGAAGAAAAACTTGAAGGGATACCACTTGGCGATGTTCAACAGCCCGGTCGACAACTGGAAGAGCATGGAGGCCATCAGCACGAGGATCGAGGCCCGCTCCAACTGGCGGGCCAGACCACCGATGATGGGCCGCTCGAACAGCTTGGGGTAGACCGACCACAGCTTGACGACCAGCAGAGGAATGGCAGCAATCCCGGAACCGACATGTAATCCCTGGTTGAGCCGGTACAGCCACACCGGTCGGGTGGGCCAGTAGAACCAGGACTGCGGATGCTGGATGAAGTGGCTGATCAGACCGGTCAGAAAACAGACCGCGACGGCGACACCCAGAGCGATTCCGACCCGGGCGGTGATCGCCGTCGATCGCAGCGGTGCGGTGGCAGCAGGCAGGGGGCCGGGCACCGTGGCAGCCTAGCCTCACGCGGTCGGCGACGTCGTTGGAACCGGCCCGATCGCCCGGCAAGCCCGGGCGAAGCGACTCGACGGAAGGCACGCGGCAAGCACCGTCGCCACGTCCTCGATGGTGTCGACGTCGCTGAGTTCCTCGAGGTAGGTGATGGCGGTGCCGGCCCGGGTAAGTGCGGCGGCGGTCAGTGCACCGGTGTCGGGCCGCGACATCGGGACACCGATCAGACATGCAGCCATCGCCGCCTCGCGGACGCCGAGCGCCCACCAGCCGCCGTCGCGGGCCGGGCCCAGCACCGCCGGAGCAGACTCCAACCGCCGCGCACAGCGGGCCAGCAGTTCCGCCGTCACCTGCGGGGTGTCCATCCCGATCTGCAGGATCGCCGCACCGCCCGATGCGGCAGCGGCGTCGGCATGGGCATGGGCGAGCCGCTCACCGAAAGTCTCCCCGCGCTGCGTGATGACGTGAAACCCGTTGAGCCGGTTGCTGATTTCAGCGCTTGATAGCCCCTGCCGGAGATCGCCCGAGAGCGCCAGGATGCGCCTGGTGAACGGTGCGTCGGCCACCGCCTCGAGGGTGTCCATCAGAGCGGCGGCGGCGAGATGGGCGGCAATGGCGTCACCGACGCTCGCCGCCAGTCGGGTCTTGACCTGACCGGGCACCGGGGATTTGGCGACGATCAGTGCCGTCACCGGCACCGGCCCGATCACGAGATGACCTTCCAAAAGTCCGCCGCCGCAGTGATACTGCCCCGCAGCGACCCACTGACCTTGGAACTCCCACCGGCCCGGTTGCGGTAGCTCACGTCAACCTCCGTCACCTGCCACCCTGCGGCGGCCGCCTTGACCATGAGTTCCAGCGGATAACCCGACCGGCGGTCCTGCACCTGCAATGCCAGCAGACGTTCGCGGTGGGCGACCCGCATCGGAGCGATGTCATGCACGTCCAGACCGTGCTTCGTGCGAAGCCGCCAGCACACTGCGGCCGTCCCGAGTCGCGCGTGCCAGTGCCAGCGCAGTCCCGGCACCGGACGGCGTCTGCCGGTCACCATGTCGGCCCCGGCACGCAGTGCGGCGACCATCCCCGGCAGGTCGGCCGGATCCAGTGAGCCGTCTCCGTCAAGTACCGCGACCAAGGGGGTGTCCGCGGCGAGTAGACCCGCATGGACCGCGGCACCGTAACCGGGCCGCCGTTCCAGGATCACCCGCGCGCCGTGTGAGCGGCCAACTTCGGCGGTCGCATCGGTGCTGTTGTTGTCCACCACCAGTGGCGCGAATCCGGGCGGCATCGCCTGCAGCACCACCGGAAGGGCCTCCGCTTCGTTGAGGCAGGGGATGACCACCGTCACCGCAGCAGCCGACATAGCCCAACACACTATGTTCTTGACATCAATGATGTTCTTGACGTCAATGTCAAGATCGTCCCCGGCACGCTCGCCAGAGAGTGCGACGGCCCCGGGGCGGCAACGGTGAGGACGGCACATGATCGGCGTCATCGGCGGCAGCGGCTTCTACACGTTCTTCGGAAAGGACGCCGCGAGCGCCGAGGTGGAAACACCGTACGGCGATCCCAGCGGGCCCGTCACGGTCGGCCGGGTGGGTGTCCACGAGGTGGCCTTCCTGCCTCGGCACGGCCAACGCCATGAGTTCTCCCCCCACACCGTCCCGTACCGCGCCAACATGTGGGCACTGCGCGCCCTCGGGGTGCGCCGGGTGCTCGCGCCGTGCGCCGTCGGCAGCCTGTCGCCGGAACTGGCCCCGGGTTCGATCGTGATTCCCGATCAGTTGGTTGACCGCACCCGCGGCAGGACGGACACCTACTTCGACTCCGGGGGCATCCACGTGGGATTCGCCGATCCGTACTGTCCGACCCTGCGAGCGATCGCCGCGGGGCAACCCGACGTTGTCGACGGCGGAACCATGGTGGTCATCCAGGGGCCGCGGTTCTCGACGCGGGCAGAGAGTCAGTGGTTCGTCCGTCAGGGGTTCAGGCTAGTCAACATGACCGGCTATCCCGAAGCAGTTCTGGCTCGCGAACTCGAGATGTGCTACGCGGCAATCGCATTGGTCACCGATCTCGACGCAGGCATCGACGTCGGCACCGGTGTTCGCGCCGCGGACGCCTTCGCTGAATTCGAGCGGAACCTCGTCCCATTCAAGAAACTCATTCATGCCGTCATCGACGGACTGGACTCTGAGCGGGTCTGCACACACTGCCTGGCCCATGAGGGCGTCGAACTTCCCTTCGATCTGCCGTGAGAATCCTGCTCACCGGCGCGGCCGGTTTCATCGGCAGCCGGATCGCGACAGTCCTGAGCGCGGCCGGGCACGACGTCGTGGCGATCGACACGATGCTGGCGGCGGCACATGGCCGAGAGGCTTCGTTGCCGCTGGGCTGCCAGAAGGTGGACGTCCGGGACGCCGATGCCCTGGCGCCGGTGCTGCGCGGCATCGATGTGGTGTGTCACCAGGCGGCTGTGGTGGGTGCGGGAGTAAACGCCGCCGACGGACCGTTCTATGCGGGCAACAACGACACCGGAACCGCGGTCCTGCTCGCTGAAATGTTCACAGCCGGGGTGACGCGACTGGTGCTGGCCTCCTCGATGGTCGTCTACGGGCAGGGCCGGTACCGGTGCGCGGTGCACGGCGAGGTCGATCCCGCGCCACGGACCCGCACCGATCTCGACGGCGGGAGGTACGAGCACCGATGCCCGGCCGGCGGCGAGGAACTCACCTGGCAACTCGTCAGCGAAGACGCTGCGCTGAGGCCGCGCAGTCTCTATGCGGCCAGCAAGGTCGCACAGGAGAACTACGCGCTGGCGTGGGCCGAATCCGTCGGTGGGTCCGTGGCGGCCCTGCGCTATCACAACGTCTACGGCCCCGGCATGCCTCGGGACACCCCGTACTCCGGAGTCGCCGCGATTTTCCGGTCCGCCCTGCAACGCGGTGAGGCACCCCGTGTTTTCGAAGACGGCGGGCAAATGCGCGACTTCGTTCACGTCGACGATGTCGCGAGGGCCAACCTCGCCGCATTGGAGTGCGAGCTGCCGGGTTTCACGGCCGCCAACGTCTGCTCCGGGCAACCGATCCCGATCATGGAGGTAGCGGCCATCCTGAGCGGGGCGACCGCAGGTCCGGCTCCGCTGGTGACCGGGCAGTACCGCAGCGGCGACGTCCGTCACATCGTCGCCGATCCGTCCCGGGCCGCGTCGCTGCTGGGTTTCAAGGCCGCAGTCGATCCGCGGGATGGCCTGCGCGAGTTCGCCTTCGCGCCGCTGCGCGGCAATCCGGGTGACAGCCCGGCAGGTTTGGGCGTTTCGACCGCAGTCATAGCTTTCGCGGATTACCCCTTGCTGGCCCGAAAGGACTTCACCGCCGAATCGGTGTTGCGGCCGGCGAACCTGTTGCGCGAGGCCCGCCGGCAAAAAGCATTGCCGCACCTCGCGGTTCCGGCGGTCACGGTGCTGGACCCGGACGGCGACATCGTCCGCTTCCTGGACAGCAGTGGCGAGGGTCGTCGGCACCCCGGTTGGGCCTGCTACCACACCGAGATGTGGACCACCGACATCAATGGCATGCAGATCGGTGTCGTCGGGATGGCCGTCGGTGCACCGTTCGCCGTCCTGGTCGCCGAGCAACTAAGCGCCTCGGGGTCGGAGGTCATCATCAGCGTGACCTCCGCCGGCCGGATCGCCTCCCCGGGTCACCTTCCGTCCTTCGTACTGATCGAACGCGCATTACGCGACGAGGGAACCAGCGCCCACTACCTTCCGCCGACCCGATGGAGTCACCTGCACCCGGGACTGCGCGCCGGATTGCACAACGCATTCGATCAACTGCCTCAAATAGTCGTACCCGGATCGTCCTGGACGACCGACGCGCCCTTCCGGGAAACTGCGGCCGCGATCGCCGCCGCCGCCGCCGAGGGCATTGCATGTGTTGAAATGGAAGCCGCCGCGCTGTATGCCTACGCCGAAGCCTCCGGAGCCCGCGTCGTGTGCCTGGCCCACATCACCAACACCATGGCTGTCGAGGGCGAGGACTTCGAAAAGGGTCACGACAATGGTGTCCACGATGCGCTCGCGGTCGTCCTTGCCGCTGCTGCCGCACTCCACCGGTCCTGAATCAGCAACCGCGCCGCCGCCTTGCCATTGTGCACCAATCGGTACAGAATCCATCCATGGCGCGTCCACCCGAGTTC
>CAMDFY010000269.1 GCA_945897705.1 Bifidobacterium breve
GCACTGATCGAGGGCGGGGCACCGATCCGGCTACCGGAGACGGGCAGTTACAACGACTACTGCGTCCGGCAGCGCGACTACACCGCGGCACTGTCCCTGGAATCACCAGAGGTCGCGGCATGGGTTGATTTCCTGCACCGCAACGGTGGCACGATGCCGAAGTTCCCACTCCCGCTAGGGGATCCGTCCGTGCCGTGCACGGGCGACCTGATCACCGTGACGCTGATGGACGCTCATGACAGCGACCGATTCGAGTCGGTGTGCACCTCGGCGGGGGTGCGGTTCATCGGTGGTGTCTTCGCCTGCGCCGCAATTGCCGAACGCGAACTGACCGGTGCGGACAACTACCACGTGATCACCCCGACCACTACCCGCAGTACTCCGGCCGAACAGGTGACCACCGGCTGGTTCACCGGTGTGGTTCCGATTTCGGTTCCGGTAGCCGGGCTGTCCTTCATCGAGGTGGCGAGAGCGGCTCAGGGAGCGTTCGACTCCGGTCTGCCGCTGGCCAATGTCCCGATCGAGCGGGTGATGGAGTTGGCCGCCTCGGTTCCGGGCATCCGAAAGCCGGGCGCCGGCATACCCATGCTGTCGTATCTGGACATCGGCCTACCGCCACTGAACCCGGTGGTGATGGGTCAGTGGCAGCAACAGAACGGACAGCTCTACACCGACCTAGGAGCGGCGAATCAGGTTGGTATGTGGGTCAACCGTCGCGACACCGGCACCGCCATCACCGTCGCCTACCCCGACAATCCCATCGCCCGGGAGTCGGTGGCCCAGTACGTCGATCTGATGAAGATGGTGTTCCTGCGGGCCGCAGAGGGCCGTGCCGACTCGGTCACCTCGCCGCGCATCCCGAAGGCCTCGGTGTGACCCGGCTAGATGGTCCCGCGGTGGCCGCTGCGAAATCCGACCCGCAACACGTAGTGCCCTATCCGGATCAGGCGCTGTTCCTCGCCCTGCGCGGCGCCGGCCAGGAGGCGGTCATGCAGGGGCTGTGGATCTATCGCCACCCCGTCGACCTCGATGGTGTGCGGCGCTTCCATCGCAACCTCTTCGGAACCCTGCTGGCGCGCCGGATCGAACCGTCGCCGCTGCCGTTTGGGCGGCACCGCTGGGTGTCCCAGCCGTTCACCGATGCCAACCTTGATCTGGCTCAGCGGCCCCGGCCCCGCGATGAGATGTACACCTGGGCCGATGAGCAGGTAGAACTGCCACTCGACCCGGAGTGGGGGCCCGCCTGGCGAATGGGTGTCCAACCGTTCGACGACGGCACGACTGTGGTGAGCCTGGTGGCTTCACACTGTGTGGCCGACGGCGCGGGCAGCTTCATGGCCATCGCCCAGGCAAGCACGGGGGCGACCCGCGACCTGGGGCTTCCTCAGGCGCGTTCACGCACGCGACGGCGCGCGATACGTGAGGATCTCCGTCAATTTAGAAGCGACCTGCCGGAGGTCGTCCGGACGCTGCGGCGGGCCGCCACCGTCGCCGTACGCCGTCGCGCCGAACTTGGCCGGTCGGCGCCAGGCCGATCAGCCCTCGGCACCGGATCCCGGACCGTTCGGATGCCGACTGTCTCAGCCTTCATCGACGCCACGCAGTGGGATTCGCGGGCTGAATCCCTGGGCGGCAACAGCTTTTCGTTAGTGGCTGGTTTCGCCGGCAAGCTCGCTCAACGTCTCCACCGTGCCCGCGTCTCGGACGGCGCCGTGACGCTGATGCTCCCGGTGAGCGACCGGGCCGACCTCGAGGACACCGGTGGCAACGTGGTGTCAATTGCTCATGTCAGCTTCGATCCCGGTCCCGTTACCGCCGATCTGAGCGGACCGCGCGCCGCGATCCGTGAGGGTCTGAAGAACGCGCGCGACGTTCCCGACGAGATGATGGAACTGCTCCCGCTGATCCCGTTTCTGCCCAGGCGCGGGATTGCCCGGATCGCCGACGCGGCCTTCGGGTTCACCGCGGACCTGCCGGTGTCCTGCTCCAATTTTGGTGCAATGCCGGCGGAAGTGACCGTTGTCGACGGCACACCGGCGGAGTACATGTGCTTTCGTGGCGTGGATCGGAACGTCACCGCCGATAATCTCGACCGCCGTCGCGGTGCCATGACAGTGACGTCCGGAAGAGTCGGCGAGAAGATGACAATCACCGTCATCAGCTACCAGCCGGGGATGGAAAACTCGCCGGCGGAGCTTCGCGGGGTAATGACCGAAACCCTGAAAGACTTCGGACTTTCCGGCGAAATAGTTTGAGGTGAAACTGAAATGACGACACAAGCCCGACCAGGCGGCGGACTCTTTCGTCGGTCTCGGGGCGAGCAACCTTCGGAGCATCGTCTCGCGTTCCTCGATCACGCCGCGCTCGAACTGCTGCGCGCGACGGGCCGCAATCAGCTCATCCAGATCGTTTGGGTCTACGAGCGCCCACTCGACGAGGACGGGCTGCGTCGTTTCCACAAAAATCTCTACGCCTCACTGGGCAGCAGGCTGATCGAACGCTCCCCGTTGCCGTTCGGGCGGCCGCGGTGGGTGCAACCGGTTGGTGCGCTTCCGCCCATCCGCCGTGCTGAGCATTCCCGGCCGCGGGCGGAGTTGATGGACTGGGCTGATGAACTGGCCCGCCTACCCATCGACCCGGAACGCGGGCCGGGCTGGTACCTCGCCGTCCAACCCCTCGACGACGGCTCGACGGCTGCCAGCATCATCGCCTCGCACGTGATCGGCGACGGGGTTGGCGCCCTGATGGCGGTCTTCGAGGCAATTACCGGCAATATCCGACAGACCGGCTATGACCGCCCCGGATCCCGTACGCGCTTCCAGGCTATTGTCGCGGACCTGCGGCAGGCCGGCCGTGACCTGCCACTGACCGCGCGCACGGCGGTCAAGGCCGCCAAGATGGCCCGTGCCAAGCGTGATGACTTCACCCGCGCGCGGGCTGCGCGTACCGGAACTCCGGATAACCGCCATGTCGTGGTTCCATCTGTTGCCGTCTACTTGGATATCCCCGAGTGGGACGCCAGGGCCGAATCCCTTGGCGGGAACAGCTATTCGCTATTGGCGGGCTTCGCCGCGAAGCTTGGTGAGCACCTGGGTCGGCAACGCGCCTCCGACGGTGCGGTCACCCTGACCATCGCGATCAACCTTCGCGAGAGCCTCGACGACGTCCGTGCACTGGCGATGGCCTTCGCCAGTGCATCCGTCGACCCGACGAAAGTCTCGGTTGACCTCACTGAGGCCCGCAATGCGGTCCGCGAGTCGCGGGAGAGGGCGAAGTCTGAGCCCGATCCGGCCATGGAGATCATGCCGCTAATGCCGTGGTTGCCGCGCGGTGCTGTCAAGGGCGTCGCCGATTTACTCTTCGCCTACTCCGAGGATCTCCCGATTTCCTGCTCGAATCTGGGCGACCTGCCGGAGGATCTCGCGCGTCCCGACGGCAGCCCGGCCGACTTCGTCTTCATCCGGGCACTGGACAGCGACGTCACGTTGGGGGAACTGCAGCGCTCGCATGGCCAGTTGGTGGTGGTCTCGGGACGCATCAACGGCAAGATCTCGATCTCGGTGGAGGCCTACCAACTCGGCGCCGAGAACTCCAAGGCCCGCCTGCGCAACGTAGTCGAGCAGACGCTGGCCGAGTTCGGCCTTAGCGCAGTGGTCGATTAGCGGGCAGCGCTCCCGGGGTGGCCGTGCGTTGTTGCGCAACGGCTGCTTGCGAGACTGCTGCTTTCGGGGCCGGGGCGATCCCGGGCGAGACCGACTGAGCGCGCGTCGCTCGCGCGCCCGGTGCCTGCTGGACCCGCGGTGAGTCCGGGTTTGCGCGAGGCGGGCGGCGCACTGCAGAGGGCGCGGGAATGATCGGCGCGGCGTCGGCCCCGCTCGGGTCCTTCGGCGCATCGAGGATGGCGCGGCCCTGCTCGATGGCGGCGGCAAGGTCGCGGTCCAACTGCGCGAAATCCTCACGCGGGATGAGTTGAGCCACGGTGGGCTGCCCGAAAGGGGTGCTGCGGTCATACCCGAATTCGACAAGCACCCGCATTGCCGGTTCGACGGCGTCGAGCAGCACCGGGTTGAAACCCAA
>CAMDFY010000270.1 GCA_945897705.1 Bifidobacterium breve
GCATTAGACAGGTTCAGTGACCGCCGGCCCGCCAGCATGGGGATGCGCACCTGTGCGGTGATGTGTGGGTCGGCCAGCGTCGCCTCATCCAGACCGGTGGGTTCCGGGCCGAACATCAACACGTCGCCCGGCTGATACTCGATGTCGGCGAACGACCGCTCGGCATGCGCGGTGAACGCGAACACCCGCGCGCCCCTGAGCGACTCCCAGGCGTCCCTCAACGTCGCATGCACCGTGACCGACGCCAGATCGTGGTAGTCCAGGCCGGCGCGGCGCACCTTCGGCTCAGACAGATCGAACCCCATCGGTTCGACCAGGTGCAGTTCGCACCCGGTGGCCGCCACCATCCGGATCGCATTACCGGTGTTCGGTGCGATCCGCGGCGAGAAGAATAGGATGTTGAACACGCATTCCTCCCGCTTCTCGCCGGCGAAGGCAACGATGAACATCTATCTGGATGTCGACGGTGTCCTACTCAACCATGACGGCACCCTCGCCAACCACGCAGACGAGTTCCTGGCTGCGATGGTGAACAGCGGCCACCCGGTTCACTGGCTGACCACGCGGTGTCGCGACGGCGACTCATCAGCAGTCGTCGCTGTGCTGGGCAGACTCGTGCAGCCGTCCACGGTGGAACTCATGATCTCAATCAAGCCCACGTCCTGGGCGACAAGCAAGCTGGAGGCAATCGACCTCAGCAGTCCGTTCATCTGGTTCGACGACCAACCGCTGCAATTCGAGATTGAAGAACTGCAGGAATGCGGTCTCCTGGACTGCTGGGTGGAGGTCGATTTACTCAGCGAGCCTGATCAGTTGGGCACACTCCGGATGTTCGGGGAATGGTGATGTTCGGCGAGAAGAACAGGATTCTGAACACGCGGTCCTTTCAGTGTGCGGAACCGAATGCCTTCTCGTCGACCTTCTGGCGTTCCAACAAGATGCGTGACAGCACAGGAATCTTGCGTGCCTCTGCCTCGAAGATTCCCCTGAGGATTCGCCTGTTGGCCTCGAACTCCCACGCGGGTCTGTCGACTCCGTAGATCTGACGCTGTTCGGCATTCATCAGGCCGGCGACGGCCACGCCCAGCATGTGCGGGAGATAGGTGTCCGGCTTCCAAGCAACCACGGCAGGGAGAGCCATCTCTTTGAACCAGACGGTGTCCCGGCCCACCGCCAGCAGTGGAGTCATGCCTTCGATGTAGGCGTAGAGGTCCTTCTCGGTGGTGGGAACATCCTCGGTGTTGCATCCTGTTAGCTTCGCTGCGATGACCTGTTCATCCAGGTAGGTCGCCTTGTCGGCAGCGCTCAGGGCGGGGCCGAACGAGTCGGTGACGCGCAGCACCATCCACTGCAGAGTGTTGTGCACCCACATCAGAAGGTCGGGCTCATCAGCGTGGTACGTGCGGCCCGATACCGGATCGGTAGCCGTCACCCGACGATGAATGTTCGCCAGGACCTCGGCGGCGCGGTGTGCGGCCGCAGTATCACCGTAGGTGAGTGTGCGTCCGTACAGCGCGGTGAGTTCAGCGCGAGAGGCAGGGTTGGTTCGAAAGGCCGATGCCTGATCGATCATGTGCATGACCATCGGGTGCAGCATCTGCAGTGTCGCGGCCCCGTGTGCGGCCAGTCCCATCTGCGGCAGGGCCGAGATGCGCCAGGTAACACTGTCGGGGCCGAAGAGACCGTCGTCGGCGGTGTGACCGGAGAACTTGATGCGGTTGGGCCGGGGACTCACCGGCGTCGTCGTCATCGCAGGATCATCCCACGTCGTCCAGGCTGACGATCTCGCCCGCAATCTCGTGGCCCATCTTGACCCGGATGCCGGTAACTTGAGGCCTTGGCAGGGTAGGAATTCGACGCCGTGCTCATCGCCGTACCCGATTTCCGTCCGACGTGAAGGGTCGCTCTCGATGGTTTCCAGACAGTTTTCGATCGAACGGGGCCCCGATGGGGCTCCAGCGATGCGCGTCCATGCCCGCGGCATTGACGTCCTCGATAACCCGCAGATTAATCGGGGCACCGCGTTCACTGTTGAAGAACGCAAACATCTTGGCCTGACCGGGATGTTGCCCAGCACCGTCGAGTCCCTTGAGCAGCAGGTGGGCCGAACCTACGCACAGTTTCTCGACCTCGGGACCGATATCGAGAAGTGGTCCTTCCTGTCCGGGGTGCACGACACCAACGAAGTGCTTTTCTATGCACTGCTCGACGAGCACATCGAGGAGATGCTGCCGATTGTCTACACCCCGACCGTCGGCACCGCGATCGAGCAGTTCAGTCACGTGTTCCGCCGGCCGCGCGGGGTGTTTCTGAACGTCAAGGCGACTGACGAGATCGACAGGGCACTGGCCGCCACCGGGCTCGGACCACAGGATGTGGATCTGATCGTGGCCAGTGATGCCGAGGCCATTCTCGGCATCGGCGACTTGGGCGTGGGTGGGATCGAAATCTGTGTCGGAAAGTTGGCCGTGTACACCGTGGCAGCGGGAATCGACCCGAGCAGGGTGCTGGCCGTCGGCCTGGATGTGGGCACGAATCGTGAGGAGCTACTCACCGACCCGCGTTATCTGGGCCTCAAGCATGCCCGCGTGCGCGGCGAGGAGTACGACTCGTTCATCGACACCTATGTGGCCAGTGCGAGTAAACGGTTCCCCAACGCCATCTTGCACTGGGAGGACATGGCCGCACCCCAGGCTCGCGCGATCCTCGCCCGGTATGGCAGTGAGCTCTGCACGTTTGACGATGACATCCAGGGCACCGCCGCCGTTGGTTTGGCCTGTGCCCTCGCCGGGGTTCGAGTTTCGGGCGGATCGTTGACCGATCAGCGCATCGTGATCTTCGGCGCCGGCTCTGCAGGAGTCGGCATTGCCGACCTGATCCGTCTCGCTCTGCAACAGGAGGGCCTCAGTGCCGAGGCGGCAGCCGGGTGCATCTACCTCATCGATCGCCCCGGCCTACTCACCAGCGAGATGGACGGCCTTGCCGACTATCAGACGCCCTACGCCAAGGACCGTGGCGAGGTCGAGTCCTGGCGTGCGGCCGGCGGGCAACTGGGGTTAGCAGAGGTGGTGGCCAACCTGCATCCCACCATGCTGGTCGGGACCTCTGGCCAGCCCGGCGCCTTCACCCGGCCGATCCTGGAGAGCATGCACGCCGCATGTGAACGTCCCATCGTGTTGCCCATGTCCAATCCGACCGCACTGGCCGAGCAGACCCCGGCCAATATCCTCGGCTGGACCCGGGGTGCGGCGCTGGTTGCCACCGGAAGTCCCTTCGGCCCGGTGGAGTTGAACGGCACCACCTACCGAATCGGTCAGGCCAACAATGCTCTGCTGTTTCCCGGCTTAGGCCTCGGCGCCACTGTCACAGGCGCGTCCAACCTGTCCGAGGCAATGTTCCTGGCCGCGGCTCGAGCCATTGCCGGGCTGGCGGATCCCACCGACCAGGCCAAGGGATTGCTGCCCATGGTCAGTCAGCTGCGTGAGGTCTCGGCTACGGTCGCGGTCGCGGTCGCCGATGCGGCGATCGCCGCAGGGCTCAACCGCATTGAGGTGGCCAACACCATCGAGGCGGTGCGCGAGGCCATCTGGTCTCCGACCTACCCGCCGATACTGCGCTGAGCCGCAACCGCCGGGTTGAGTCGTCGTGCTCCTGCCCCCGGTGCCGCCCGCGCGTTGACCTCGTCGAAGCAAGCTGTAGCGCATGGGCCATGATCTTTCAGCTATGCCGCACTGGGTAGACCGTGAGTTCACCGGCCATGACTTCCGGGACGAGGACCTCTCCGGCCTGCACACCGAACGGGTGGTGTTCACCGAGTGCGACTTCAGTGGCGTCAACCTCTCCGAGTCGGTGCATTTGGGATCGGCGTTCCGGAACTGTCGGTTCATGCGCAGCACACTGTGGCACAGCACATTTCGTAACTGCAGCATGCTGGGGTCGACCTTCGAGGACTGCCGGATGCGTCCGATCGTGTGCGAGGAAGTCGACTTCACCCTTGCGGTGCTGGCCGGAGCCGATCTGCGTGGGGTCGATCTATCCGGTTGTCGGCTTCGGGAGGCATCGCTGGTTCGGGCCGATCTGCGCAAGGCGGTGCTGCGTGGCTGCGATCTGACCGGTGTGCGCGCCCAGGGCTTGAAGCTCGAGGAGGCGGATTTGCGTGGGGCCCGTGTCGACGCCACCCTGTGGACCACTGCGACCTGCCGGGGTGCGCGGATCGACCTCGCGCAGGGGTTGGCCTTCGCGGCTGCGCACGGCCTCGACGTCTCGGGGGAGTAAGCGTCGCAACGCGATGTTCAGCTTGCGGACTTCAGCCGGATCTTCCACCGCACGAAGCTGAGATAGCCCACGCTCAGCAACGCCAGCATGGCCATGTCGAAGAGCCAACTCGACGCCGTGTGCTCCCACCATCGATCCTTGGGCGTCAGCGGCCCGGGAACCAAGGTGGTCAGGTCCACGGTGGAGGCCGACGCGGCGAATCCCCACCGCGCCGGCGT
>CAMDFY010000271.1 GCA_945897705.1 Bifidobacterium breve
ACCGGCCACGTCGAGTCCCAGACGTCCGCCCGCCGCACCCTGCCGGGTGTGACGATCATCAAGACATCGGTCGGCCCGATGGACAACAACGCCTATCTCGTCACCTGCTCGGAGACCGGCGAGTCGCTGCTGATCGACGCCGCCAACGACCCTGAGCTGCTGGTCAGACTGTTAGCCGAACACGCCCCGAAAGTCGAGTTGATCGTCACCACCCATCAGCACGGCGACCATTGGCAGGCCCTGGAGTCCGTCGCCGAGGCCACCGGCGCGCCCACCGCGGTGCATCAACTCGATGCCGACGCGCTCCCCGTCAAACCGGACCGCTTCCTGGCCGGCGGCGACACCATCGTGATCGGCGAGTTGAACTTCGACGTGATCCACCTCCGCGGCCACACTCCGGGGTCGGTGGCTTTGGCGCTGCGGCCCTCCGGAGAGCGAAAGGCCGTCCAGCTGTTCACCGGCGACTGCCTGTTCCCCGGCGGGGTCGGCAAGACCTGGGAGCCCGGCGCATTCGAGGAACTACTCGGTGACGTCAGCAGCCAACTGTTCGGCGTGTACGACGACGACACTGTTGTGTATCCGGGGCACGGTGATGACACCACACTGGGCGCGGAGCGCCCGCATCTGGACGAATGGGCGGAGCGCGGCTGGTGAAGTCGACACCTACCGCACAGCGCCGGACGCCTGCCGATGCGAGATCAGTATGGCGAAGGAGCTCTCAGGCCTCACGCATTCGATTGGGAATCCCGGGAATCTCAGAACCGGAAGGTCACGGCGATCAATGCGACGAGGCCCAGACCGGCAATGAAGCAGGCCATGATCCCGGCTATCGAGTACGGCATTGTTCCGTACTCTGCCTTCAGCACTCGGAGTTCCCGGCGATGCTGGATCCAGGCCAGCGTCAGCGCCACCAGCCCCACCAGGATCATCAGGACACCGAGCACCTGGGGACTAACGAAGGGTTCGCGAGCCTGATCCTTCGTCACCAGGTACTGGAAAATCTGGTAGATCGTGAATCCGAAACCGATCAGGGACGCACAGGTGCGAATCCAGGCCATCAGCGTTCGTTCCAGAGCCAGCCGGGTGCGTTCAGCGGCAAGTCGCGTTGATGCGTCTACCGGACGATCCGTCATGACCCCTCTTCCCCGGCACCAAACCATGAACGCCCCAAACCATGAACGCCTCAAGTGCAGGGTATCCAGGGCGGAGGCTGATCGGACCTATCCTCGAGGTCCCGCGGTGGTCTAACGTTTGGCGTACAGCCACAATCGACTCGGGGAAG
The DNA here is from genome assembly GCA_945897705.1 of Bifidobacterium breve. Taxonomy (GTDB): domain Bacteria; phylum Actinomycetota; class Actinomycetes; order Mycobacteriales; family Mycobacteriaceae; genus Mycobacterium; species Mycobacterium aquicola. The sequence continues at coordinate 1,283 of CAMDFY010000271.1, forward strand.
CGAGGGCAGTCGATGCCTGCAGGCAAGCCAAACATACTGGTCATCTGGGGCGATGACATCGGTATCACCAACCTGAGCTGTTACAGCGACGGGCTGATGGGCTACCGCACCCCCAATATCGATCGCATTGCCAAGGAGGGAATGCGGTTCACCGACTCCTACGGCGAGCAGAGCTGCACCGCCGGCCGGTCGTCCTTCATCACCGGGCAGAGCGTCTACCGCACCGGCCTGAGCAAGGTCGGCATGCCCGGCGGCGACACGGGACTGTCAGCGGAAGACCCGACGATCGCTGAACTGCTCAAGCCCCTGGGATATGCCACCGGACAGTTCGGCAAGAACCACCTCGGTGACCTGAACAAGCACTTACCGACCGCACACGGCTTCGATGAGTTCTTCGGCAACCTCTACCACCTCAACGCCGAAGAAGAACCGGAAAACCCCGACTACCCAACCGAAGAAGAAGCACCGCTGTTGCGCAGGCGACTGCTTCCGCGCGGCGTCATCCGCTCCTGGGCGACCGAGGATGCCTCTGATGAAATTGATGAGCGGTTCGGGCCGGTGGGCCGTCAGCGGATCGAGGACACCGGGCCGCTGACCCGCAAGCGGATGGAAACCATCGACGACGAGACCACCGGCGCGTGCGTCGACTTCATCAAGCGCCAGACCGATTCGGAAACCCCGTTCTTCGCGTGGATGAACATGACGCACATGCACTTCCGCACGCACACCAAACCCGAGAGCGTCGGCCAGTCCGGTCGCTGGCAGTCCGAGTACCACGACACGATGATCGACCATGACGGCCACGTTGGGCAGCTGCTGGACTGCCTCGACGAGCTGGGCATCGCCGATGACACCATCGTCATCTACTCCACCGACAACGGCCCGCACGCCAACAGTTGGCCGGACGGCGCCACCACCCCGTTCCGCAGCGAGAAGAACACCGGCTGGGAGGGCGCGTTCCGGGTGCCTGAGATGATCCGGTGGCCCGGCAAGATCCCGGCCGGCGTTGTCTCCAATGAGATTGTGCAACACCACGATTGGCTACCGACGTTCCTGGCTGCCGCCGGGGAGCCGGCCATCATTGACAAACTCAAGCAGGGCCACACGATCGATAAGAAGACCTACCACGTACACATCGACGGCTACAACCTGCTGCCGTATCTGACCGGCGAGGCAGACGAAAGCCCGCGTCGGGGGTTGATCTACTTCTCCGACGATTGCGACGTGCTCGGAATTCGCTACGACAATTGGAAAGTCGTGTTCCTTGAGCAACGGTGCCAGGGCACTCTTCAGATTTGGTTCGAGCCGTTCACCGAACTTCGAGCGCCCAAGCTTTTCAACCTGCGAACGGACCCGTTCGAGCGCGCCGACATCACGTCCAACACCTACTGGGACTGGGTGATGGACCGGATCTTCATCGTGCTCTACGGCAACGCGCTGGTGCTGCGATTCCTGGACACGTTCAAGGAGTTTCCGCCGCGAGCGGAGCCCTCGTCGTTCACGATCTCCGCCGCGGTGGAGAAGATGAAGAAGGCCATGGAGTCGGCGGGCGGCTGAGCTTGGCTGATTTAGGCTCCTGGCGCAACGGAACGACGAAGTCGGCAATCGTCGATATCGTGAGCCGGGTCACCACCGAGGGGCCGGACTACGTTGAGCCCGAGGCGCGTGTCGCGGTGTTCGATAACGACGGCACGCTGTGGGTGGAGAAGCCGGCTTTGGTCCAGTTGGACTTCCTGGTGCGCCGCCTGACCGAACAGGTGGCCGCCGATCCGTCATTGACGGGCCGCCAGCCGTATGCCGCTGCGGCCTCCGGCGACCTCGACTGGTTCGGCGACGTTGTCAACAAGCACTACAGCGGTGATGACTCCGGGTTAGCAGTGCTCGCTGATGCTATTTATTCGGCGTACCAGGGCCTGACGGTCGAGCAGCATGCGCAGACAGTGCGGGCGTTCTTCGCCGACGCCAAACACCCGACCCTGGACCGCGCGTACACCTCCTGTGGATACACACCGATGGTGGAGTTGCTGCGCTATCTGGAGGCCAACGGGTTCACCAACTACATCGCCTCCGGTGGTGGCCGTGACTTCATGCGGCCGGTGACCGCTCAGATGTACGGAATACCGCCCGAACGGGTGATCGGCAGTTCGGTCGGGCTTGACTTCACCGATGGCCACCTAGTGACCACCTCTCGGCCTGAGTTTCTCAACGACGGCCCAGTCAAGGCGGTGCGGATCTGGAGCCGTACGGGGCGCCGGCCCATCTTCGCGGCGGGCAATTCCAACGGCGATATCGAGATGCTTCAGTTCACCGACGCAACAACGGGTCCGTCGATGAGCATGCTGGTGCTGCACGACGACGACACGCGGGAATTCGCCTACACCGCCGGTGCGGAACGCGCATTGGACCTCGCCGCCGACGCAGGCTGGACGGTGGCGAGCATGCGCGACGAGTGGGCGACGGTATTTCCGGCGGGCTGGGCACACCTCCCGCCTGCTGGGGAAAGCGCACCGACCGGAGAACCGCCACAGTGACCACTGCGCTGGCGTGGATCCCCACCCAGACCGCCACCCTGGGATCCGATCAGCACTACCCGGAGGAAGGTCCGGTCCGCGACGTCACCGTCGAGGGGTTCGCGATCCAGACCCACCCGGTGACCAACGCCGACTATGCCCAATTCGTCGACGCCACCGGCTATGTCACCGTTGCCGAGCGCCCGCTTGACCCGGCGGACTTTCCCGGCGCACCGGCGGAGAACCTTCAACCCGGATCAATGGTCTTCCACCGCACCAGCGGGCCGGTTGACCTGCGGCACCTGGGACAGTGGTGGAGCTGGACCCCGGGTGCGTCATGGCGCCGGCCTGTCGGACCGAATTCGTCGATCGCCAACCGCGCCGACCACCCCGTCGTTCACGTCGCCTATGAAGACGCCCAGGCATATGCCGACTGGGCGGGACTGGAGATTCCCACCGAAGCCGAATGGGAGATCGCTGCCCGCGGCGGTCTGAACCACGCCACCTATACCTGGGGTGACAAACCGGAGCAGCCCAGCCAGCGTTTGGCCAACTACTGGCACGGCGAGTTTCCCTGGCGTCCGGAGCCCGGCTACGGCCGTACCAGCCCTGTCGGCGGCTTCGCACCCAATGGGTACGGCTTGTTCGATATGGCCGGCAACGTCTGGGAATGGACCAGTGACTGGTACGCCGACGACCGCGCCGGGGACCCGTGTTGCGAGGCGGGCAGCTACGACTCCGCACAGCCCCAATTCAGGGTGCCCCGCAAGGTCATCAAGGGCGGTTCCTTCCTGTGCGCCGACAATTACTGCCTGCGCTACCGGCCCGCCGCACGGCGGCCGCAGATGATCGACACCGGCATGAGCCACATCGGCTTTCGCTGCCTGAGCAAAGCGCCGCCCAACCAATCCCGTTAGCGTCCGGTCCGCCGGAAGTAGAAGTTTGCCAGCCGCTGGGTTACCGTCATGGGGAGCCAGGGGGGC
>CAMDFY010000272.1 GCA_945897705.1 Bifidobacterium breve
CGGTCGGCGGTAACGGTGGCAACGGCGGCATCCAAGGCGCCGGCGGCACACTCGGTGCCGCGGGCACGGGCGGTAACGGCGGCACTGCCGGCCCCGCAGGCACCAAGGGCGCCGGTGCCATCGGTGGCAATGGCGGTGCCGGTGGTGCCGGCTCCAACCTGGCTGCTGGCACCGGTACGGCTGGCAGCGGCGGTGCCGCGGGCAGCCCCAACGGCACTGCCGGAAACAACGGCACCGCCGGTAGCGGCGGTGGCGCCGGCGGTAACGGTGGCGCGGCCGGTAATGGCAGCGGTGCCGCCAACGGTGGCAATGGTGGCGCCGGCGGCAACGGCGGAACCTTCAACGGTGCAGCAACCTCCATCGCAGTTGGCAATCTCCCAGGCGCCATCGCGCTGGACGCCACCGGTAGTGCTGCCTACGTCACCAACTACGGAAGTGATTCCGTGTCGGTGATCAACACCTCTACCGATGCAGTCACGCCGCGCACCGTCGACAACCAACCAGAGGGCATCGCGCTGACTCCTGACGGCAGCCGGGCCTACGTTGCCACCGCCGGCACGAGTTTCGGTTTGGTGGACGTGATCGACACTGCGACGAACACCCGGATCAATCAGATCCCGGCGGGTACGAATCCGATCGGGGTGGCGATCGGCGGCACAACCGCTTACGTCACCAATAGAGGCAGCAACTCGGTGACAGTGATCGATACCAGCAACAATTCTGTGACTACGACGATCACCGGGTTCACCGCTCCGGAGGCAGTCGCGGTGAGTGGCGCGTACGCCTACGTCGGCAATGATCCACAAAACTCGGGGGGGATCAAAGTGATCCGAACCTCCGACAACACCATCGTCGACACGCTCACCGGCTTCAGTGCGAGGGGGATTGCGTTCAGCCCCGACGGTAGCTACGCGTATGCCGTTGGTGGCAACACGGTGACGGTGATCCGAACCTCCGATAACACTGTCACTGACACCCTCACCGGTTTCAGCGGTGCGAGTGCGGTGGCGTTCAGCCCCGACGGAACCCGCGCGTATGTCGTCAATACGAGCAATAACACGGTTTCGGTGATCACTACCGCCACCAAAACGGTCACTGGGACCCTCACCGGCTTCACAACCCCGAACGCTGTGGCCGTGAGCAGCACCGACGTGTACGTCGTCAATCAGGGGACAAACACGGTTTCGGTCATCGGAACCAGCGGAACCTGAGCTGGGAGTACCAGCTCGGCATGAGTTCCTGCCAGATCACGATCGAGGAGCTCTACCCGGAGCGGCCCGCAGAGCCACCACCAGGGCCGCTCCGGCCGCCATGATGAGCCCGACGGCCCACATGCCGGCCCTGTTGGTTCCGGTGAGGTCTTGCAGTGCCCCGGTGGCATACGGCGCCGCGAATCCGCCCAGGTTTCCCAGCGAGTTGATCAGGCCGATACCGCCCGCTGCCGCTGCGCCGGCGAGGAATCGCGAGGGTAGCGCCCAGAAAACCGGCAGGGCGGCGAAGATGCCCATTGCCGCTATCGTCACCGGCACCATGACGGCGATGGGGTGCCGCAGATACAGCGCGACGGGAATGGCCAGTCCACCGATCAACAGCGGAATGGCGACATGCCAGACGTGTTCGCGGGTGCGGTCCGCGTGCCGGGACCACAGGAACATCGAGGCCGCGCCGAACAGGTAGGGGACGGCGGTGATGAGTCCCACCTGGATCAGCGATAGCTGCACTCCGAAGGTACTTCTGAACCCGGCGACGATGGACGGCAGGTAGAAGGCCAGCGCGTAGAGGCCGTAGGCGATGCTGAAGTACACTAGGGCCAGTGCCCAGACTCGCGGACTGGTCAACGCTCGGCGCAGCGGGAAGTCGTAGGTGTCGCTGATGTGGCGGTGCTCCTCGGCGAGGACCTCGACCAGCCACTGCCGCTCCGCGTCCGGAAGCCAGGTCGCGTCCGATGGCCGATCGGTGAGATAGAACCAGCAGATCACGCCAAGAATCACTGCGGGTAGGCCCACGCAGATCACCATGAACCGCCAGCCGGCCAGTCCGAAGACCCCGTGCCCGGTTTGAATCAGCCAGGCTGCTAACGGTGTTCCGACTGCGGAGGCGATGGGGACGGCCAGCATGAACACGCCGACGATGCGCGCCCGATAGGCGGCCGGGAACCACTGGCTCAGATAGAAGACGATGCCCGGGAACAGACCGGCCTCGGCGACCCCGAGCAGGAATCGCAGCACCAACAGGGTGGTGGCGTTGGGCGCGAAGGCGATTGCCACCGCGACGACTCCCCATGACACCGCGATGCGGGCCAGCCAGCGGCGGGCGCCGAAACGCACCAGCGCCAGATTGGACGGCACCTCCACCAACACGTAGCCGATGAAGAAGATGCCCGACGCCAGACCGAACATGGTGGCTGACAATTGAAGGTCCGCGCTGATCTCGGCTTTGGCGATGCCGAGGTTGGTGCGGTCAAGATAGTTGACGAAGTACAGCGCCATCAGCAGCGGCACGAGCCGGATCGTCACACTCCGCAACGCCCGCTTCTCCAGGGAGTCACTGATCGGCAAGCCGGACATTCCGCCTCCCGTTGACGACGTTGACCGGATCCTGCCCGTCCCGCGACCTAGTTTTACGGCATTTCTTACCGCAGCGAAACTCAAGTCCGGCAAAACGTTCAGTGCCCCTCCCCACAGTGGGGAGGGGCACTGAACGGTGTCCCACTGCCGCACATGCATGCGGTTCCAGCGCGGGCCATGGGTCGCCCGCCGCGGGGACCGCGGGCCCACCACCACGGCGGCGAGGAAGGCTCTCCAGTCGACGTCCGGGATCAGCCCGCTGGCCCAGAAGTCGGCCGACCGGGCCAGATCCCAGGCAGGATCCCCGGCTCCGAGGGTTCCTGCGCCTGCACTCGGCGACCGCAGGCTCAGAACCTGTGCTGCGGACCCTCTGCCTTTTTGTAGGCGGCTTTGAGAACTGCGTCGCGGAATCGGGCGTTGTCGAGAAGTTTGATGCCCGCATTGGCCAGTGCCGGG